>DATMLF010000225.1:0-6259 GCA_035570595.1 Allostellaceae bacterium | reverse complement strand
AGGCGCCGTCGTAGAGGTCGTGCGGCAGGCTCGTCCAATAGCCGTACTCGGCGGCAACCGCACTCGCCGGCACGCTGATGGCGGGGTCGTAGTTCGGGATGAACCGGGTGCTTTCGAGATAGGCGAGGTTGTTGTCGATGTCGACCTGCGGGTTGGGCGTGCCGCCCAGCCAAAAGCTCTTCGACCACGCCGTCAGCGCCCAGTGCGTCAGGTTGCTGCGCGCATACGGCAGGGCATTGGCGAGGGTCAGAGTGAGGTTGTAGGAAAGATCCTCGAGCTCCGCGGTGTTGTCGTTCTCGCCCACGAACCGCACGAACACCTGGTGCGTCGCGGGCCAAAAGGTCGCGTAAAAGCGCGGGCGCAGCGGGTGGTAGCCGTCGCCAAAGCCGATGTCGTACTTGCGGGTGGCGGTGTCGTCGGCGAACATTACGGTCTGCGCGACCGGCCCCGCGGTCCACAGCTTGTAATCGCCGTTCGTCAGCATCGTGCGCGCGTCAATGCTTTGCGCGGCCCCGCCCGCCGTGCCGGTCACGATTATCTGGGCATGGAACATATAGGGCATAGCCAGCATCTGGGCCTGGGTCAGCGGGGTGTTGTTGGGGGCGGCCTGGTTCTGAAAGGTCAGGGTCAGGGAGCCGCTCGCCGGGACGGTCGGGATCACGACGGCGACGACCGCGTATTCGACCGAGCCGTCGGAATAGCGGTTTTTGACGTCGGCCTGGGTGGCGACCGCGCTGCCGTTGACCAGGACCTGCGGTGCGGTGGCGATCGCCCCGTCGACAAACGGCCGTCCGAACTGAAACGGATAATTGTGGATTGCAGCACCGCTCTCGTTGGTTATCGTTATCGAATTGGTGACGCCGGGCGGCAAGGATGTCGCCGCGCTAGCCGGATTTTCAGCAATGTTCTGCAAAAAAAGACTACAAGCCGCGCAGACCAAATAACCAAGGATTCGCATCTAAGTCTCCCTTTATGCGTGATCGCTACCCCCAATGCGATCCGTGCACAACGAGTACGAACTCGGCGCGCTTAATTAGCTCTTTACGGGCATCATTTTTCTATTCAGGCTTTTACGGGATTACCGGGTAAAAGCCGCCGCGTGGCCCGGCCGCCCTTGCTGAGGGCGGGTTCTGCCGACAGTCGCGCAAGGCTCAGCTAATGCCGCAGTTGAACCGCCGCCGTGCGACCGCTAAACCCGCATCCTCGCAACGCGTCCCCGCAACAGGACGCCGGGCGTGAGGAGGCGGCGATGCCCGATGCGCGAACGGCGGCTTACGGTTCCTGGCCGTCCCCGATCTCCTCCGACATGATCGTCGCCTCGTCGATCGGGCTTGGCGAGATCCTGCTCGACGGCGCCGAAATCTATTGGCTCGAAGCCCGCCCGCAGGAGGCGGGACGCTCGGTGCTGGTGCGCTGCGCGGCAGACGGCATCGCCGCAGAGGGCAATGCGGCGGATGTGACCCCGCCGCTGCCGACGGGCGACGGCCCGGTCTTCAGCGTGCGCACCCGGGTGCACGAATATGGCGGGGGCGCGTACCTGGTCGACGCGGGTGCGGTCTATTTTTGCAACGACGCCGACCAGCGCCTCTATCGCCAAACCCCCGGTGTGGCGCCGACGCCGCTCACCCCCGAGCCCGGCCGGCCACGCGGTTGGCGCTATGCAGACGGGGTCGTTGACCGCAGCCGTGCACGCATGGTCTGGGTGCGCGAGGACCACACCACCGGGGCGCGCGAGGCGGTCAACACCCTGGTCGCGATCGCGCTCGACGGCGCTCGCCCGCCGCAGATCTTGCAGTCGGGTCGCGACTTCTACGCCGCACCCCGCCTCAGCCCCGACGGCCGCCGGCTGGCCTGGCTCGAGTGGGACCACCCCCTGATGCCGTGGGTCGGCTGCGAATTGTGGGTCGGCGAGGTCGGCGAGGACGGCATGGTCGCCGCCAAATGCCGCATCGCCGGCGGCGACGACGAGTCGATCTTTCAGCCGGAATGGGCGCCCGACGGCCGGCTCTACTTTGTTTCCGACCGCGCCCAGCCCGGCCTCGACGGCCGCTGGTGGAACCTGTTCCGGGTCAACGGGGACGCGCTGGCGGGCGCGTCGGCGATCGAGCCGGTCTCGCCGCTCGTGGCGGAATTCGGCCGGCCGCAGTGGAACTTTCGCATGTCGACCTACGCCTTCGTCGACGAAAACAGCCTCGTGTGCAGCTATGTCGAAGACGGCGTGCATCGGCTCGCCAGGGTCGACCTCGACCGGCTGACCTTCACCCCGGTCTCGACGTCATACCAGGACATCTCGTCGGTCCGCGCCGCCGGCGGCCGGGTCTGTTTCCGCGGCGGGTCGCCGAGCGAGCCGCCGGCCATCGTGGCGCTCGACCTCGCCTCCGGCGATGCAACGGTTCTGCGGCGGTCGACCACGCAGGACATCGAACCCTATCGCGGGTATCTGTCGACACCCGAGCCGGTGAGCTTCGACACCGACGACGCAAAGCGCGCCCACGGCCTGTTCTACCCGCCGCAAAACCGCGACTTCACCGCGCCCGCGGGCGAGTTGCCGCCGCTGATCGTGCACTGCCACGGCGGCCCGACCGCCGCCGCCTCGCCGACCTTCAGCTGGGGCACCCAATATTGGACGAGCCGCGGCTTTGCCGTGCTCGATGTCAATTACGGCGGCAGCACCGGCTACGGCCGCGAGTTCCGGCTGCGGCTGCAAGGCAATTGGGGGGTCGTCGACGTCGCCGACTGCGTCAACGGCGCGCGCTATCTTGCTGAAATCAGGCATGCCGTCGACCCCGAGCGCTGGGCGATCAGCGGCGCCAGCGCCGGCGGCTACACCACGTTGGCGGTCCTGACCTTCCGCAAGGAATTCAGGACCGGGGCCAGCTATTACGGGGTCAGCGACCTCGAAGCGCTCGCCAAGGACACCCACAAGTTCGAGTCGCGTTATCTCGACGGGCTGATCGGCCCATATCCCGAGCGCCGCGACCTCTACGTCGCCCGCTCTCCGGTCCACAGCGCGCGGCTGCTGTCGGCGCCGGTCGCGTTCTTCCAGGGTGCCGAGGACCGGGTGGTGCCGCCCGAGCAGGCCGAGGAAATGGTCGCGGCATTGCGGCGGCGACGGATCCCGTCGCTCTACCTGCTGTTTGACGGCGAGCAGCACGGCTTTCGCCGCGCCGACAACATCAAGCGCGCGCTCGATGCTGAGCTTTGCTTTTACGCGACGTTCCTGACCGGCGCGCGCCTCGAATTCCGTGCGTCTACAGGCTGAGAAGCCCGTCGAGGGTTTGGCCGAGGCGGGCGAGGTCGGGTCCGGTCGACAAGCGATGGTCGCCGCCTTTGACGAGGGTCACGGCGACGTCCCGGCTCGCCAGCTGCCCGGCAAGCCGCAGGCTGGTCTGCCACGGCACCGAGGCGTCGTTCATCCCGTGCAGCAGCCGCACCGGGCAGTCGAGCGCGATCGGCGCGCCCATGACGAGATGACGCCGGCCCTCTTCGATGAGGCTCAGCCGATAGGTGTACCCGGCCGGGTCGTGCTCCGACGGCAGCGTGACCGAGCCGGTCGTCAGCAGCGCGCCGCGCTGCGCCGCGTCGAGGCGCGGCCACAACAGATCCTCGGTGGCGTCGGGGGCGGCGGCGACGCCGACAAAAGCGTGGATTCGCGCGGGCCGGGCCAGTCCCGCCAGCAGCATGAGCCAGCCGCCGAGGCTCGCCCCGACCAGGATCTGCGGCCCCTCGGTCAGCTGGTCGAGGACCGCGACCGCGTCCTCGCACCAGCGTCCGACCGTGCCGTCGCTGAAATCGCCGCTCGACGCGCCATGCCCGAAATAGTCGAACCGCACATAGGCCCGGCCGCGCCGCCGGCAGTATTCGTCGAGATAGAGCGCCTTGGTGCCGCTCATCTCGGAGCGCAGCCCGGCGAGAAAAACAACTCCGGGTGCGGCACCGGGAACCCGATGGTAGGCAAGCGTGGCGCCGTCATGGCGCCGCAGGATTTCGGGCGGAGGCATCGCAGGCTTGCGGCAGGCCGAAAGGATCGCGACGATACCACGATGTCGGCCCTCTCCGAAGGCCGCCCACCGGCGGTGCTGCAGATCCTCCCGCGCCTTGTCTCGGGCGGCGCCGAGCGCGGCACGGTCGAGCTCGCCGAGTGGCTGACCGCGGCCGGTTGGACCGCCTACGTCGCCTCCGCCGGCGGACCGCTCGAAACCCTGATCACCCGCAGCGGCGGCACTCACCTGACCTTGCCGCTCGCGTCAAAGAACCCGCTTGTCATGCGGGCCAACGCGGCGGCGCTCGGGCGGGCGATCCGCCGCCTCGGGATCGACATCGTTCACGCCCGCAGCCGGGCGCCGGCGTGGAGCGCGTGGGCCGCGGCGCGCGCCACCGGGCGGCATTTTGTGACGACCTTTCACAATGCTTACGGCGTCGGCTCGCGGCTCAAGCATCGCTACAACTCGGTCATGGCGAAGGGCGAGCGGGTCATCGCGATCTCCGAGTTCGTCGCCGAGCACGCCGCGCGCGTCTACGGCGTCGGCGCCGACCGGCTGCGCACGATCCCGCGCGGCGTCGACCTCGACGTTTTCGATCCGCTGCAGGTTTCGGGCGCGCGCATGGCGAGCCTCGCCCGCGAATGGCGGTTGCCCGACGGCGCGCCGGTCGTGATGCTGCCCGGGCGGCTGACGCGGTGGAAAGGCGGGCTCGATTTTGTCGCGGCAATCGCCACGCTGGGGCGGCGCGACATCTTTTGCCTGCTGGTCGGCGCCGAGCAGCGGCCGGGCTTTCGCCGCGAGCTCGAAGCGGCGATCGCCCGCCATGGGTTAAACGAACTCTTTCGCATAATCGACGGCTGCTCCGACATGCCGGCCGCCTACATGCTGGCCGATGTCGTCGTCTCCGCCTCGACCGATCCCGAGGGCTTTGGCCGGGTCATCGTCGAGGCCCAGGCGATGGGGCGCCCGGTGGTCGCGACCGACCACGGCGGCGCGCGCGAGACGATCCTGCCAGGCGTCACCGGCTGGCTGGCGCCGCCGAGCGACCCCGTTGCGCTGGGGAAGGCGATCGGCGCGGCGCTCGCGCTCGCGCCGGCCGACCGGGCGTTGCTGGCGCGCCAAGCGATCGCCCATGTCGCCGCGCATTTCACCCGCGCGCGGATGTGCGCGAAAACCATCGCGGTCTACGAGGAGCTGCTGTTCCCCGAAAGTTTCGATGCCAGCGGCCGGACCGAAGGCTTTGTCCGCATTTGGGCGGATGAGGAGCCCGATCGCCAACCCGGCTTGTGATCTTGATGGCGGCGGTCAGGCCGCGTCGAACAGGCGCTGGCCGACGAATTCGCCTTTGGCGATGCCGCCGGGGCAGGCAAAAAGGCCGCCTCCGGTGTGGGTCGCGAACTGGTTCAGCATGTCGAACTTCGCCATCTTTTCGAAGATCTTGATAAAGCCGGTGCGCGGGTCGCGCTGGTAGCAGACAAAAAACAGCCCCGCGTCGTACTCCATGCCTTGGCGCCACGGCGGCCAGCGCTCGGCGGTGAAGTCGACCCCGTCGTTATACGAATAAGGCCGCCGCAGGATCTGCGCGCCGTCGTTGCTTGCCGCGGCGGCGAGCCGCACATGGGCGCTCTCGGGGATGACGGGGTTGCCGTCCTGGTCGTTGGCGCCGAGGTCGAGCGGATCGAGCTCGCCTTTGCCGCCGAGCGGCGCCCCCGAATATTTGTGCCGGCCAAAGGTCTGCTCCTGAAACGCGATCTTCATGCGGTCCCAATGCTCGAGCGCAATGCGGATCCGGCGCACCACGAGATAGCTGCCGCCGCGCATCCAGTCGGGCCCTTCGCCGCCGACCCAAACGAGCTTGGCCATCGCGGCCGGGTCGGCGACCGACGGGTTGCTGGTGCCGTCCTTGAAGCCCATCAGGTTGCGCGGCGTGGCTTCGCCATCGGGCCGCGTCATGTAGCCGGTCTGCGCCCAGCGCACCCGTGCTGTGCCATTGGCAAGCCGGGCGAGCTGGCGCACCCCGTGAAACGCCACCTGAGGGTCGTCGGCGCAGGCCTGCACAGACAAATCGCCGCCGGTGCGCGCCTCGGCCAGCTGGTCGCCGTCGAATTTTGGCAGGTCGACCAAGGCTGGCGGTCGCCGCGTGGCGAGACCGTAACGGTCCTTGCCGTCCCTGGAGAACAGCCCGGCGCCGAACCCGAACGTCAAGGTCAGCCGCGCCGCCGGCAGGCCGAGCGCCTCGCCAGTGTCGGGGCCGGGGGCGGCCACGTCTTGACCGA
>DATMLF010000224.1:0-28620 GCA_035570595.1 Allostellaceae bacterium | reverse complement strand
TGGTGCCGTGAAGATCATCGAAAATAATTTGGGAAAGGCATATATGGAGGCCGTCCAGATGATGTTTGTTGGTATGCCTCCACCACAACCACAACCCGGCGCGCCGCCGCCACAAAGGCCGTGACTAAAGTATCTGCGCATTCGTTGGCGTAGATCGTTCTCTCTCTTCCTCTTCTTGCATGTGCAGGAGCAGAGATTTTTCTGCACGAGAATATAGCCAACTGCTTACGCCATTTAGCGTGTCCAACACACAGTCAAGATGTTTCCTCGTTATACGCTTCTTGTAATGGTCTTCCATATAACGGGCAGGGTGTGCAAGGTTACGGATGTCTCTTACCACTTCTGCGTAGTCGCCGATTTTTGCCTTCCGCGAATCCCAATCGTCCTTGCCGTATTCGAGATCAGAAGGTAACCACCCCGCAGCTTTTGCCACGCGGAGAAGCTCGGCAAGCGTCCACTCTAGAAGCGGCTTGATAGCCTTCTTATGTCGAGGGACTTTGTTTGTCGCCAACGCATCGTCGGGATACGCACCAATGATTAGCAAGAGTGCGGTTTCTAATTCCGCGCCAGCCATCACGCATCCGGCTAAATATGCGTTGGCGCGTCTGCAACGCTCAGTCTCTCTCTGGTAGTAGCTGAAAATCCTACGTAGCTCGGTTTCCTGCATTTCGGTGAGTGCTATCGGCGAGAGGATGGCATCAGTGTTTGTCTGGTCGCTCATGATGAAAGTCGCGAAATCGTGCTGATGCTTACGCCGTAGCTCTTGGCGAGGTCGCGCGTCGGCTCGCCTTTGGCGAGGCGCTGCCGCGCCTCCTTGATCTGGTGCGGGGTGAGTTTCGGCTTACGCCCCATCCTGACGCCCTTGGCGCGAGCAATCTGTCGGCCTTCGTGCGTGCGCTTGATGATGCGCAACCGTTCATCCTCAGCCATGGCCGACAGCATCGCCATGAAACCCCGCCCCATAGGCGTTGTGAGGTCAATATAGCTGCGGTCGAGAACCCTGATTGAGGCTCCGGCATCGATCACCTGCTTGATGATCTGCAAGCCGTCCCACATTGAGCGCGTCGCCCTGTCCCATTCCGCGATGACCAATTCGTCGCCGGTGTCGAGGTCATCGAGCGCGCGCGCAAGCTCGGGGCGTCCGCTCATGCTCTTACCCGATGCCTTGTCGGCATAGATCGCGGCGCATCCGAGGCGTTTGAGTGCCTTCATCTGCCGCGCAAGGTCTTGCTGCCGCGTGCTGACACGCGCGTAGCCGATGAGGCGTTTTGCGGGTTTCGTTCTGAGACTCATTTATGACGACGCTAAGCGCCTGATTATGCGAAGGCAAGCGCCTTCGTCATAATTCTTCGATTGTGCAACACGGGAGCAAGTGTGGCGGCCGCGATCTGCGGCTGCGGCTGCGGCTGCGGCTGCTCGGCCATTTCGTCAGGGAGACGGGATGCTCTGCTTACCGTGTGTCTCATGCATCGAGAATGGCCCGGAGAGGCGGCCGACAGAATTGCCACAATCGCGTGATAGAGCCTCCGTCCTGAACGCGCCGTGTTCTCAAGGGGGCGGATGGGTCCCGGGACTGGCTGACATTGCGTTTGGAAATCGTAGCGGGGGCGGTTGGTGGGTGTGCCGGTCTTTTGCCGGAGGCGTTGTTGCGGGGTGCTCGATATCGGCCTTCGACGGATTTCCCGCTAATTCCCGGTTCGGCGCTAGGAATTCCCGGTTCTTGCGTTTGAAATTCCCGGTTTTGCGCGCCGACTTTTGGCTTGAACTGATTGATTTAACTCGATGTTGGAGGCTGCGATGAGGTTTTTCCCGGTTAGTTCGCGGTTACACGGGAATTGGGCACCGCAGCGGGCGGCGTCGGTAAACGCCGCCCGCTTGCGATGCTCGTCGGGGGTTATTGGTGCAGCTGGTAGAGGCGGGTCACGTTCTCGGATGTGATCTTGCGGCGCACCGCGGGCGCGATGTTCGCCATGTTGCGATCGAGGGTCGCGCGCGAGCCCGGCCAGATGCAGTCGGGGTGCGGGTAGTCGGCACCCCAGATGATGTTGTCCTCGCCAATCAACGGGATGATCGGCTCGAGGAACTGGTCCTGCTGGTAGGTGACATACCCTTGCCGGCGGAAATAGTCGCTAGGCTTGAGCTTGAAGTTGAGGCTCTTGCCGCGGTCGGCGTATTCGGTGTCGAGCCGGTCGAACACATAGGGCAGCCAGGTCACGCCCGACTCGCCGAGGACGAAGTTGAAGTCGGGGTACCTCTCGCAGGCGCCCGACGCCAACAGCGACACCAGCACTTCCATCGTGTCGAGCTGGAACAGGGCCGAGCGCACCAGCCGCCACTGGGTAAAGTATTTCTGCTCCTGCTCGGGGCTGTCGGGGGCGCGCAGGGCCTTGAAGCCGGTCGAGTGGAACGAGATCGGGAAGCGGCACTCGGCCGCCGCCTCCCACAATGGGAACCACAGATCGGTGTAGAGCGGCGGGGTCATCCGCTTGAAGGCGAGGTCGCCGCCGCGCAATCCCAGCTTGGCGCAGCGCCGCACCTCGGCCGCGGCCTCGGCGGGGTCGGTGTTCGGGATGATCGCCAACGGGTAGACCCGGTTCGGGTCGGCGCGCTTGGCAAAGTCGGCAACCCAGTCGTTATAGGTCCGGTCGGCCCAGGCGCGCAGCGGCGCGTCGGCGATCAGGTCGTTGATCATCAGGCAGCCATAGACGATCTCGGCGTCCTGGCCGTCGCGGTCGAGGTCGGCGATGCGCAATTCGGGCGTCGTCGGCCGCGGCTTGGCGCCCGGCTTCGAGCTCCACTCGAAGCCCAAATCCTTCATCTCGTCGATATGGCCGAAGGCGCCCTTCTGATACGGCAGGAAACCTGGGCCGATGCCGTTCCACATCCCCTTGTCCTGCGTGTCGACAAACCAGTGGAGCCCGTCCTCCTTCTCCTCGACGCGGGGTGCCGAAAGCTTCCATTTGTTGGGCGCCTCCGACGACCACAAATCGGGCGGCAGATAGGTCAGGTCGATGTGGTTGTCGCCGGAGATCAGTTTTTCTGGCATCAAGGGCTCCTCTTGCTCCTCCGTGACGTCGGACGAGACGGCTGAGGACGCCATCGTACGTTCGCAGGACAGCCGAGGCTACAGAAATACGGCAATTCCGTCGCCCCGGACCCGCACGAGCCGCGGCGCGGGTGTCGGCGGTCAGGCCGGCTTTGCGGCAGAGGGCGCGACAGCCCCCTAATTTCGGCCGGCTTCGTAATCGGCGCGGACGCGGTTGCGCAGGTTCGCCGTGCCGGCCGCGATGTAGCCGCCGTCGATCGCGATCTCGGCGCCGCTGACAAAGCGCGACTCGTCGGAGGCGAGGAACAGCACCAGCTCGGCGCATTCCCGCGGCGTGCCCTGGCGGTGCAACGGGATCGCGGTGCGCGCCGCATGGGCAAAGGCCGCGCCGCCGCTCTGGAAGAACCCGGTGTCGGCGATCTGGCCGGGATGAACCGAGTTTACCCGGATGTTCCACGGCGAGAACTGCAGGACCGCGGTCTTGGTCAGCCCGCGCAGCCCCCATTTGCTCGCGGTGTAGGCGGCGTCGTCATGCGCGGTCAGCCCGGCGGTCGAGGAGATGTTGACGATCGAGCCGCTGCCGCCCTCCGTTGCAACCGTGTCGCGGATCGCCGGCGCGCAATGTTTCATGCCAAGCATCGCCCCGGTCAGGTTGACCGCGATCGTGCGGTTCCACGCCTCGAGCGTCGTGTCGACGATCCCCTGGCGCGCGATCGTGCCGGCGTTGTTGACGAGGACGTGCAGCTTGCCGAAACGGGCCAACGATGCCGCGACAACCTCGCGCCACACCGCCTCGTCGGTCACGTCCTGCCGCAAAAAGAGCGCCCTCCCGCCGTTCTCCTCGACCCGCCGCGCCAGTGCCTCGCCGGCGGCCCCGTCGATGTCGGTCAGCACGACCGCCGCACCCTCGCGCGCGAACAGCTCCGCCTCGGCGGCCCCTTGGCCGCCCGCCGCGCCGGTGATCAGCGCCACTTTCCCCGTCAGCCTCGCCATGCCCGCAACTCCGATGCAGCCGCCGCGGCGCTCGCGTTGACCGCCGACCGCCGCGACCTTAGCATCGCCGCCAAATCACGCGCGAAAAACAAATCCGCGCCCGCCCGCAGGGAGACCGCTCGAAATTCGACACCCCTCCCCGACATCGGCCGGGTGGCGACGCGAACCCTCTCTGGCGCGTATAACACGGGGTCCGGGGCAACATCGCGGCCGGGCGGTTGCGCGGCGGAGAAAGTTGTTGGCCCAGACCCCTGACGAGAACGACCAGGATCAATCGCGCTCGCGCGCCCTGATCGGGCTCGTGATCGTGGCCGTGCTCGTGGTGGCCGCGGTCTATCTGGTGCACGCGCTGCGCAAAGAATCGCAGCTCGAGGACTGCCTGATGTCGGGGCGGTCGAACTGCGCGCCGATCGAGGCTCCCGCCGCCAACAGATAGGCCCGCGACCGCGGCCGCCTCTGCTACACTCGCCGCGACACGAGCGGGGCGAAGGGCATGATGATCGAGATTCCGGCGCGCAGCGGCAAGGCCGCTCGCCTGCGCCAAGGCCAACTCGTCAAGGTCATCAACACGACCGGCCAGCAGGTCGTCGACACCTGGGCGTTCAACGCCGCGGACCTCGGCGAGTTCATGTCGATGGAGCACAGTCGCGTCGCGATCGGCCGGATCATCCCGAAGCCGGGGGACGCGCTCGTCACCAACAAACGGCGGCCGATCCTGACATTGGTCGAGGACACCTCGGGCGGCATCCACGACACATTGTTCGCCGCCTGCGACCGCTGGCGCTACGAGCTGCTCGGCTGCGCGGGTTATCACGACAACTGCACCGACAACCTCGCCGCCGGGCTCGCCGAGCTCGGCCTCATCCCGCCCGAGACGCCGGGACCGCTCAACCTTTTCATGAACATCCCGGTCGTCGACGGCAGCCGGGTCGAGGTGCGAGCGCCGGTCAGCACGCCCGGCAGCCATGTGTCGCTGCGCGCCGAGCTCGACTGCGTCGTCGCCTTCTCCGCCTGCCCGCAGGACCTATTGCCGGTCAACGGCCTCGCGATGCGGCCGACCCACGCCCATTTCGAGATTATGGGCTAGGAGCGGTTTCCGACCAAGTTGCCACGGTGTCATTGCGAGGAGCACAGCGACAAAGCAATCCCGACCGGACGCCACCCAGCGGCTTGCGATTGCTGCGCTGCGCTCGCAATGACAGACTCCAGAGAGGCGGTGCGGCCTGATCGGAAACCCCGCGCTCCAGCCGCGCTCGCGCTCGCTGGGTGGCCGACTGCCGCCACCGAACGCGGGGTGACCCGATGGTCGGTCAGCGGCGGAACACCGCGACGATTTCGAGATGCGGGGTCCACACGAACTGGTCGACCGGTATGAGCCGTTCGAGGCGGAAGCCGCCGGCGATCAGCGGCACCGCGTCGCGGGCAAAGGTCGCGGGGTTGCACGAGACCGCGACGACCGTGTCGAGCGGGCTGGCGGCAAGTGCCGCGGCCTGGGCGAAGGCGCCGGCGCGCGGAGGGTCGAACACCGCCGCGGCGTAGCCGGCGAGCGCCTCGGGCAGGATCGGATCGCGCGCCAGGTCGCGATGCTCGACCGTAACTTGCGACACTTCGCGCGCGGCGGCGGCGAGTGCCGCAGCGCTGTGGCGGTCGCCCTCGACCGCGTGCACCGGGCCGCCGGCGGCGAGCCTCAGCGCGAAGGTGCCGAGCCCGGCGTAAAGATCCAGCACCGGGCGGTGTCTGCCGATCGCCGCCGCAACCTCCTCGACGAGAATGCGCTCGGCGGCTTCGCTCGCCTGCAAAAAGGCGCCGGGCGGAGCCGCCACGGCGACCCCGGCGCGCATGACGCGCACCGGACGGCGCTCGACGACCGGCACCTCCGCGCGGCGCGAGCGCCAGACGACGCGGGCGAGGTCAGCCTCCGCGGCCAACCCGCCGAGCGCTTCGAGCGCGGCAAGGCCGGGCTCCCCGGCGGCCTCGACCACAAGGTCGACGCCGCTGTCGGTACGGGTCAACGTTGCCTCGATGGCGCTCCCCGGCGGCGTCAGCGACGGGGCGCGCTCGCGCAGTGCCGCGACGAGCGCGAACAGCGGCGGCTCCAGCACCAGGCATTCGCGCAGGTCGACGAGGTCGTGGCGGAACCGCTCGCGGAACCCGACCCGCGCCGTCCCCTGCGGGTCGCGCGGCCGCGCCAAGCCGAGGCGCGCGCGCCGCCGGCCCGGCGCGACCGACCGCAGCGGCTGGACGACGCCGGGGTCGACCCTGACGCGTTCGAGCGCCGCCCAAAGCGTGCCCAGCTTTGCCGCGCGGTAGGCATCGTCGTCGACATGCTGCAACGCGCAGCCGCCGCAACGCCCGAAATGGCGGCACGGCGGGTGGCACCGCCCAACCCCCGCCGCCAGCAGCTCGACAACCCGGCCCTCCGTTGCCCCGCCGCGGCGGGGCGGGCCGAGCACCGCACGCACGCGGTCGCCGGCCGTCGTGAACGGCAGGTAGACGGGCTGGCCATGCCAGTGCGCCACGCCGTCGCCCAAGGCGCCGATTCGCTCGACCTGCAGCTCGATCAGCTCTTTTGGCGGTTTCATGACGGTCAGTTTGCCGCGGAACGGTTGCGGGCACGGCCCCGGGGAAGCGGGACGCCGCCGGTCCTTATAATCGCCATACTCGCTGTTTTGATTTCGTGCCTCGACGACGACGCACCAGAGGGGACGGGATGTATCGTTGGGTCTATTGGAGCGGGGTCACGCTGTTTGTCGCATGGACGGTTTTTTCCGCCTACAGCGCGCTGAACGGGCTGTAGCCTCCAACTCGAAATCGCCCGCGACGGAAATTTTTCCGACGTCCGGCGCATCCGCTTTCGCCGAAGGCCGCCGCAAATCGGGTCACGGGGCGCGCCGGCACACGCATCTGCAGCACCTGCTCTCGAGGGCTCCGCCAGCCGCCCGCGATTGACCCCGAGGCCGATCGCCGGCACCGTGCGGGCGCCTCGAGGGTGCCCCCGGCCGGCTCAGGCTGCTCGGACGGAGAACAAGATGGACGACCTGCGCGAGGGCGTGCCGCACAGCTCGCATTGGGGCGCGTTTTCGGTGCTGGCGCGGGAGGGTGGCGTCGAGATCGTGGCGCATCCGCGCGACCCCGATCCCTCGCCGTTGCTCGCCAACATCCCGGCCGCCGTCGCGCATCGGGCGCGGATCGCCCGGCCCATGGTCCGCCGCGGCTGGCTCGAGAACGGGCCCGGCGCCGACCGAAAACGGGGCCGCGACGAATTTGTGGCGGTCGCCTGGCCGCGCGCGCTCGACCTCGCCGCGGCGGAATTGCGCCGGGTCTACGCGCGGCACGGACCAGGCGGCGTGTTCGGCGGCTCCTACGGGTGGGCTAGCGCCGGCCGCTTTCACGACGCGCAAAGCCAGATTCACCGCTTCTTGAACCTCGCCGGCGGCTATGTCCGCTCGGTCAACAGCTACAGCTCGGGGGCAGCGACAGTCATCCTGCCGCACGTCGTCGGCTCCCAGGCGATCGTCGCCGGCAACAACGTCAGCTGGGCCGAGCTGGTCGCGGAAAGCGCGCTGGTGCTGAGCTTTGGCGGCATGGCGCTCAAAAACAACGATGTCGGCGGCGGCGGCACGAGCCGGCACGTCGCCCGCGGCAATCTGCGTGCGGCGCATCGGCGCGGGGTCGAGTTTCACCTGATCGGCCCGTTGCGCGACGACCTGCCGGCCGATGCCGGTGCCGTCTGGCACGCGATCCGGCCCGGCAGCGATGTGGCGCTGATGCTGGGCCTCGCCCACACGCTCGTCGCCGAGGGCCGGCACGACCGCGCCTTTCTCGACCGTTGCTGCGTCGGCTGGCCGGTCTTCGAATCCTACCTCCTCGGCCATGACGACGGCTGCCCGAAGGACGCGGGCTGGGCCGCGGAAATATGCGGTCTGCCGCGCGACGAGATCGTCAAGTTGGCGCGGCGGGCGGTCGGGCGCCGCACCCTGATCACCTGCTCCCAGTCCTTGCAGCGCGCCGAGCATGGCGAAGAGCCGGTGTGGATGGGCCTGGTGCTGGCGGCGATCCTCGGCCAGGTCGGGTTGCCGGGCGGCGGTTTTGCCTATGCGCTGGGCTCGACCTCCAACACCGGCAAGCCGGCGTTGGCGGTGCCGCTCCCGAGCCTGCCGCAAGGCCGCAACAGCATCGACGACTTCATCCCGGTCGCCCGCGTCGCCGACATGCTGCTCAATCCCGGCCAAGCGTTCGACTACAACGGCCGGCGGCTGGCCTATCCCGACATCAAGCTCGTCTACTGGGCGGGCGGCAACCCGTTCCACCATCACCAGGATTTGAACCGGCTGCGGCGCGCCTTCGCGCGCCCCGACACGGTCATCGTCCATGATTCGGTGTGGACCGCGACCGCGCGCCACGCCGACATCGTGTTTCCGGCGACGATCACCCTGGAGCGCGAGGACATCGGCGGCGCGGCCGGCGACCCGCTGCTGGTCGCGATGCACCGCGCGGTCAAGCCCTACGGCGAGGCGCGCGACGACCACGCGATATTTGCGTCGCTGGCCGAGCGTCTCGGTTTTGCGCGCGAATTCACCGAGGGCCGTTCGCCACGGCAATGGCTGGCGCAGATCTACGAGCCGACTCGGCGCGCCATGGTCGAGCGCGGCCTTGACGCACCGGATTTCGAGGGGTTCTGGGCGGCGGGCGAACTGCTGCTGCCGACCCTGCCGTGGGACGGCGGGGTCCTGCGCGACTTCCGCCAAGACCCGGCGGCGCACCCGTTGCGCACCCCGAGCGGCAAGATCGAGATCGCCTCGGCAACGATCGCCGGCTTCGGCTACCCCGATTGTCCGGGGCATCCCGCCTGGCTGCCGCCGAGCGAGGGCCTCGGCACCCTTGCCGCCGCGCGTTATCCGCTGTGCCTGATCGCCAACCAGCCGGCGACCCGGCTGCACAGCCAGCTCGATTTTGGCGCGACCAGCCAAGCCGCGAAAATTCACGGTCGCGAGCCGGTGCGCCTCAACAAGGAGGACGCGGCGGCGCGCGGCATTCGCGACGGCGACATCGTGCGGCTCTACAACGACCGCGGGTCCTGCCTTGCCGGCGCCGTGCTCGGCGACTCCGTGCGCCCGGGTGTCGCGCAACTGTCGACCGGCGCCTGGTACGACCCCGAAGACCCGGCGGCCGAAAAGTCGTTGTGCGTCCACGGCAACCCGAATGTGCTGACCCGCGACATCGGGACGTCGCGCCTTGCGCAGGGCTGCACCGGCCAGCTCTGCCTTGTCGAGGTCGAACGCTTTGAACGCCCGTTGCCGCCGATCAAGGCATTCGACCCGCCCTCGCCCGCTTCCCGCAAGGGATGAGTTGACGGTGCTGCCCCGGGCGGCTCCGGCGCTAACCCTGGCGCCGCAAAAACTCGCACAATAATTGGGCAACCCGCTCCGCCTGCTCCTGCTGCACCCAATGGCCCGCGCCGTCGACCAGGTGAACGCCGACCATGCGGGTGCAGGCAGCGGTTTGCATGCGCTCGAAATTGCCGGGGCGCTGGTAGGTGCCCCAGTCGCTCTTGCCGGCGACGAACATCGAAGGCACGTCGATCGTCCGGCCCGAAAACAGCTGCAACTCGGAATCGGCGAGGCCGGTCGTGCGGCTGCGGTACCAGTTGAGCCCACCCTGAAACCCGGTTCTCCGGTATTCGCCGGCGTAGACCGCCAGCTCGTCGTCGGAGAGCCAACGGCAGGCCGCGACCTCGGTCGCCGACGGCATCACCGGGACCACGGTCTGCGCCATGTCGCGGTCGCGGTCCATGATGTAGTAGGTCGGCATCTTCGCCAGCTCCTCCGCGCTCCAGGACTTCAGCGGATAGGGCCGGTTGCCCTGCCAGTCGGCGCTCTTGTAATAAAAATAGCCGCGCAGGAAGGCGTGCACGCCTTGTGGGCAATGCCACATCTCGTCATTGGCGGGCCGCGTCGAGTAATACCACTGGTAATGCTTGCGCGGCGGGTCGAGCGCCGCAAGCGCCCGGTGGATGTCGGGGACGAACGCCGACAACGGCGGCGCGTCGGCGGTGTCGAACGGCAACGCCGGCGGCCCGGCGAACGGCGCGCTCATAAGTGCCACGGAGCGGAATACATCCGGCCGCACCAGCGCGCACCAGGCCGCGACCGAGGCGCCGAAATCGTGGCCGACGACCGCGGCGACCGAGCGGTGGCCGAGCGCCGAGACGAGCCCCAGCGCGTCGCGCACCGCGTTCAAGATGCTGAACGGATGCAGCTCGCCGTCATAATCGGCACTCCACCCGGTCGTGCGGCCATAGCCGCGCTGGTCGGGGGCGACGACGTGAAACCCCGCCTCTGCCAATTGCGGCATGATCTTGCGCCACGAATAGGCGAGTTCCGGGAAGCCGTGCAGCAGCAGCACGCATGGCCGGTCGCGCGACGCGAAACCGGCCTCCAGCACGTGCATGCGCAACCCATTGACCCCCGGCGCAAAACGCGCGCGGAGGCCGGCCGGCAACGCGGCGCCGTCGAGCGGCGGCAGTTCGGGCATGTCTCTCTCCCCTCCTCGATCGTTGCCGGGTCGCGCACCGTTCCGGCGCGCTCGGGCGGTCTCGACCGCGACGGCGATCATCGACGATGCGCGACAACCCGTCCATGATCCGCGCGAGCAGCTCGCCCGCGCAAGCGCGCGCCACAATGCCGCCGGGCGTCAACCCCGCCAGGGAGAGGAGGTCGGGGATCGACAGCAACACGCCGGCACGGGTGCGAGGTGCCGCCGAGATCGGCTTTGCCCGACGCAACGGGGCGACCCGCCTCGCCCATCTTTACGAGCGCGACCCGCTGCGCGTGCTGTTCCCGCGAGCGGAGCCGGGCGAGCCGCCGATGGCGGCGATCGTCACGACCTCGGGCGGCCTCGTCGGCGGGGACCATCTCGAGGTCTCGGTGCGGCTCGACGGCGGCGCCGCCGCGCATGTGACCGCGTCGGCGGCGGAAAAAATCTACCGCTCGCTTGGCGACAACGCCGCGGTCAACCAGGCGCTGACCGTTGGCGACAACGCGGCGCTCGAATTTTTGCCGCCGGAGACGATCCTCTTCGACGGCGCCCGCCTTCGCCGCAGAACGGTGGTCGACCTCGCCGCGACGGCGGGTTTTCTCGGTGGCGGCATCGTGGTCTTCGGCCGCCGCGCCCGCGGCGAGCACTTCACCCGCGGCCTTCTGCACGAGGTCTGGGAGGTGCGCCGCGCGGGTTCTCTTGTATGGGGCGACGCGCTGCACCTCGACGGCGACATCGGCGCACTCGTCGACGAGCCCGCGTGCCTCGACGGTGCGGCTTCTATTGCGACGTTGATCCTGATGCCCGCCGCCGATGACCCGCGGCGCTATGTCGCCGGAGCGCGCGCGGTGCAGGCGCAAACCGCGGGGACGGATGTCCGCGCCGGCGCCACCGTGGTCGGCGGGCTGCTCGTCGCCCGCTGGCTCGCCAAAAACGCGATGTTGTTGCGCCGCGCCTATGCCGATCTCGCTTGCCATTTGCGCTCGCAAGCGATGGGATTGCCGCGCCGGATGCCGCGCATTTGGCACGTCTGATGCTTGGCGACGTGGGCGATGAACCTGACACCGCGCGAAAAGGACAAGCTCCTGATCTCGGTAGCGGCGATGGTCGCCGAACGGCGGCTGCGGCGCGGGGTCCGGCTCAACTATCCCGAGGCCGTGGCGCTGATCACCGACTTCATCCTGGAGGGAGCGCGCGACGGCAAGAGTGTCGCCGAGCTGATGCGCGACGGTGCTGCCGTGCTCGGCCGCGAGCAGGTCATGGAGGGGATCGCCGAGATGATCCCCGAAATCCAGGTCGAGGCGACGTTTCCCGACGGCACAAAGCTCGTAACCGTCCACGAGCCGATAAGGTAGGTCGCAGACATGATCGAAGGCCACCGCCCCTCGCCCGCCTCGCTACGCTCGGCACCCGCCCGCGTATCGCGGGAGAGGGGGACCCAGCCCGAAGGGATGGGTGGTGAGGGCAAGGCCGCGATGATCCCCGGCGAGCTGTTCCCGGCGCAGGGCGACGTCGAAATCAACGCCGGCCGGCCGACCGTGACCCTGACCGTCGCCAATATCGGCGACCGGCCGATCCAGGTCGGCTCGCACTATCATTTTTACGAGACCAACGCCGCGCTCGCCTTTGACCGCGAGCAGGCGCGCGGGTTTCGCCTCGACATCCCGGCCGGCAGCGCGACCCGCTTCGAGCCCGGGCAAACCCGCGAGGTCCGCCTCGTCGCCTATGCCGGCCGCCGCCGCGTTGTCGGCTTCAACGCCAAGATCAACGGCGCGTTATGACAGCGACACCCGTTACAAAAACGCCCGCTACAAAAAGGCCCGTTACAAAAACGATTCCGCCCATATTTCTCCTCTCCCCTCGTCTGCCGGGGGGAGAGGGTGGGGTTAGGGGGGCCGATGGGTCGAGCCGCGGCCTACCCCACCTCACCCTCCCATCGCGGGGCGATGGGCCCCTCCCTCTCCCCCCCAAGGGGCGGAGAGGGGCTTGCGCCGCGCGCTCGCAATTTGCGGCATAGCCTTATGGCAAACACGATCTCGCGCGCGGCTTACGCCGGGATGTTCGGGCCGACGACCGGCGACCGGCTGCGGCTTGCCGACACCGAGCTCGTGATCGAGATCGAAAATGACCGCACGGTCTATGGCGAGGAAGTCAAGTTCGGCGGCGGCAAGGTGAT
This sequence comes from Allostellaceae bacterium, assembly GCA_035570595.1. Lineage (GTDB taxonomy): Bacteria > Pseudomonadota > Alphaproteobacteria > ATCC43930 > CGMCC-115725 > AP-15. Next base: position 15,868 of record DATMLF010000224.1, on the reverse strand, counting down.
CCGCGACGGCATGGGCCAGAGCCAAGCGACCCGCGCCGAGGGTGCCGTCGACACCGTCATCACCAACGCCGTGGTCCTCGACCACTGGGGGATCCTCAAGGCCGACATCGGCATCCGCGACGGCCGGATCAGCGGCATCGGCAAGGCCGGCAACCCCGACACCCAGCCCGGAGTCGACATCGTGATCGGCCCGGGCACCGAGGCGATCGCCGGTGAGGGGCGCATCGTCACCGCCGGCGGCATCGACTCGCATATCCACTGGATCTGCCCGCAACTGGCCGACGAGGGGCTCTACAGCGGCATCACGACGATGCTCGGCGGCGGCACCGGGCCGGCCGCCGGCACCGCGGCGACGACGTGCACGCCGGGGCCGTGGCATCTCGCGCGCATGTTGCAGGCGGCCGAGGGGATCCCGGTCAACCTCGGCTTTTTCGGCAAGGGCAATGCATCCGACCCGCGCGCCCTCGTCGAAATGGTCGAGGCCGGCGCCTGCGGCCTTAAATTGCACGAGGATTGGGGCACCACGCCCTCCGCGATCGACACCTGCCTTTCGGTCGCCGAGGCGCACGACATCGCGGTTGCGATCCACACCGACACGCTCAACGAATCCGGGTTTGTCGAGACCACGGTCGCCGCCTTCAAGGGCCGCAACATCCACGCCTTTCACACCGAGGGTGCGGGCGGCGGCCACGCCCCCGACATCATCAAATTGTGTGGCCTGCCGAACGTGCTGCCGTCCTCGACGAACCCGACCCGCCCGTACACGGTCAACACCATCGCCGAGCATCTCGACATGCTGATGGTGTGCCATCACCTCGATCCGAACATCCCCGAGGACGTGGCATTTGCCGAGAGCCGCATCCGGCGCGAGACGATCGCCGCCGAGGACATCCTGCACGACCTCGGCGCGTTCAGCATGATGTCGTCCGACAGCCAAGCGATGGGCCGAGTGGGTGAGGTGATCATCCGTACCTGGCAGACCGCCGACAAGATGAAGCGCCAGCGCGGGCCCCTGCCCGAGGACAGCGACCGGTCAGATAATTTCCGCGTCAAACGCTACATCGCCAAATACACGATAAACCCGGCATTGACGCACGGGCTCGCCGAGCACATCGGCTCGGTGGAGACCGGCAAGCTCGCCGACCTGGTGATCTGGTCGCCGGCGTTTTTTGGCGTCAAACCCGACCTGGTTCTGAAGTCTGGCACGATCGCGGCGGCCCTGATGGGCGACCCCAACGCCTCGATCCCAACCCCGCAGCCGGTGCATTACCGGCCGATGTTCGGCGCCTTCGGCCGTTCGTTGTCGGCGTCGGCGGTGACGTTTCTGCCGACTGTCGCGATCGAACGCGGTCTGGCGCGCGAGCTCGGATTGCAGCGGGTCGTGCTGCCGGCGCATGGCATCCGCGCAATTAACAAGGCCCGCATGGTCCACAACGCTGCCACACCCGAGATCGAGGTCGACCCCGAAACCTACGAGGTCCGCGCCGACGGCGTCCTGTTGACCTGCGAGCCGGCGACGGTCCTGCCATTGGCGCAGCGCTATTTTTTGTATTGAGCAATGCCGACCCTCACCCGCCTCGCCATGCTCGGCACCCTCTCCCGCAATGCGGGAGAGGGAGGGGCCCGCCGCGTCAGCGATGGGAGGGTGAGGGTCTATTTCCGCAGGGGTGGCTAAAGTATGCGCCGGGCGATTGCGGCTCATCCCAGCGGCACGTGGCCCGCGCACGCGGCCGTCGACACCGTGACGCTCGCCTATCTCGACCGGCATCGCCGCCGCATCCGGCTCGTCGCCGATTCGGGCGAGACCTTTCTCCTCGACCTGCGGCACCCCCGGCATCTCGCCGACGGCGACGGGATCGAGCTCGACAGCGGCGGTTATATCCGCGTTCGCGCGGCACCCGAGCCGGTGCTCGAAATCGCGGCCGACGACCATGCCTCGTTAGTGCGCATCGCCTGGCATCTCGGCAACCGGCATCTGCCGTTGCAGGTCGCCGGCGACCGGCTGCGCATCCGCGCCGACCACGTAATCGCCGAGATGGTCGCGGGTCTCGGCGGGCATCTCAGCGCGCGCGACGCCCCCTTTGACCCGGAGAGCGGCGCCTATGCCGCCCCCGCGCACCACCGACACGATGACCCGCCCGAATAGCCCCTCGCGGGAGAAGGAGGGCTGGGAGGGTGAGGGTCAGCCTGCGTCGTCGCCTCCGCCCTCACCCGCCGCGCTTTACCGCCTGCTCGCCTGGCTGTCGCCGGGCTTTCCGGTCGGCGCGTTCAGCTATTCGCACGGGCTCGAAGCCGCCGCCGACAGCGGCGCCGTCCGGAATCGCGCATCGCTGCAGGCGTGGACCGCAACCATCGTCACGCGGGGCAGCGGTCGCACCGACGCCGACATCCTGCGCGACGCGTACAGGGCCGCCGAGTGCGGCGACCTCGCGGCGCTGAGGGTCGCGAACCGCCGTGGGCTCGCGTATCGCGCGACCGCGGAGCTGGCGCTCGAAACCGCCGCCCAGGGTGCTGCGTTTGTCGCCACGTGCCGCGCCGCCTGGCCCGGCGAGCTTCTCGACTGGTGGGCGGCAACCGGCGATGATGTGTGCTATGCCGCCGCGGTCGGTGCGGCGGCCGCGGGGGCCGGCATCGCGCTCGGCGACGCGCTCGTCGGCTACCTGCAGGCGATGGCCGCCAATCTCGTGTCGGCCGGGCTGCGCCTCGGCCTTGTCGGCCAGACCGACGGCCAGCGCATCCTCGCCGCGCTCGAACCGGTTGTCATCGCGGCCGCCGCGGCGGCGGTCGGCCGCGGCCCGGCCGATTTCGGAAGCGCCACCTTCGTCGTCGACCTCGCCTCGATGGCGCACGAAACCCAGTACACGAGGCTGTTCCGCTCATGAACGAGCAAGCACGACGCGACCCGTTGCGGGTCGGCATCGGCGGGCCGGTCGGCTCGGGCAAGACCGCGCTGATGGACTGGCTGTGCAAGAGGATGCGCCGCCGTTTCGAGATCGCCGCGATCACCAACGACATCTACACGCGCGAGGACGCCGAATTCCTGACGAGGAGCGGCGCCCTGCCGCCGGACAGGATCCGCGGGGTCGAGACCGGCGGCTGCCCGCACACCGCGATCCGCGAGGACGCCTCGATCAACCTCGCCGCGGTCGCCGACCTGCACCGGCTGTTCCCGCGGCTCGACCTGATCCTGATCGAGTCGGGTGGCGACAACCTCGCCGCGACCTTTTCTCCTGAGCTCGCCGACCTGACGATCTACGTCATCGACGTCGCGGCCGGCGACAAAATCCCGCGCAAGGGCGGCCCCGGCATCACCCGCTCGGATTTGTTGGTCATCAACAAGACCGACCTCGCCCCATTGGTCGGCGCCAGCCTCGAAACCATGGATCGCGACGCGCGGCGAATGCGCGGCGAGCGCCCGTTCGTCTTCACCAACTTCAAATCCGGCGACGGCGTCGCCGCTATTGCCGATTTCGTCATCAACCAAGGCGGGTTTTGAGCCGGCCCGATTTGCGGGCCTTTGTTGCCATTTTTTTGACGCAAACGTGAACCGGCTCACACCGCCGCGACCCAATCTCGACTGAAATGGTTAAGACCGGCGTTCAGCCGCATAGCCATTTCAGGAATCACGAAAATGGCAGACGAAAAACCTTCAGGCGCCTGGGGAAGCAGCTTTGTCGTCTTGGCGTTTGCCGCGGTCAGCGCCGCCTACGTGGCTTGGCAGCCGCCTGCCCTCCTCAGCACCCGCCCGACCGAACCCGAATACGCGGTCCACGACCTCAACGGAATGCGGCAGGACATCGACGCCCGGCTGTGGCAGGACCCGCTTGGCGCGGTCATTCGCGACATCGATGACCGGAGCGCGCGCAACTCCACGGCCAGCGCCGTCGCACATGACGAGGCGGGGTTCGACCATCAGCGCGAGGCCACGCTGGTGCTCGGCGTCACCTTGCCCGGCGCATCCTATCCCGAAGTGGTCGAAACCCGGCGCCGGTTGCGCTACGCGGTGCTCGCAGCATTGCATGTGGCCGGCTTCACGCCAACCGACGAAAAGCATATCGGCTATTGGCGACCGGATACCGTGAAGCCGGTAACAAAGGCGGCGCAGACCGAGGTCCGTATATTGCACAACGACTGGCCGGGGGCGATGGATGTCGCCGCGTCAGGCAACACCTTTGAGGCCGATTTGGGGATCGGGATCGCGATACGCCCCGCCGGCACAGCGCAACCAACCGATGATCCGGCTGTGGATCAACCGCCGCTTCCCGCGATTGTTCCGTGGGAGGAGTTCGACAACGAGCAAAAACATCACGTTCTGGTGTTGTGGCTCGACGAGGACGTCCTGACCGCCGGGCGCAGGCCGATCGCCAGCCTCGCCGCGCTGAGCAACAGTTCCGGCCTGCCTTCCGGCAGCACGTTCGCGCTTCTTGGGCCCGAAGATTCGACGATGCTCCGCGCGATGGTCCACGAAGAGGTGTTACCGAACAACCCCGGATTTTCCATGTACAATTTCGGCGCGACCGCCGAAGAGGGTATACTTCTTCACGGGATTGCGCAGAGCGAAAATATCGAAGAACGCTTAAAGCAATCCAAAATTCAATATTATCGGACGATCAACAGCGACGACCAGCTGGCCGAAGCGCTTGGCTGTGAACTGATGCGGCGTGATGCCAACCTTGGCCTACACTCTGAGGAGAAAACATCGGCTAACGGAACGAAAATAGTGTGCGTCGGGCCCCCCAAGGGAGCGAGCAACCACATTGTTCTGATTTCGGACTGGGACACGGTCTACGGTAGAGATCTGAGCAACACTGTAAAGGAAATTTTCACCGACGGCCAAAATACCGATGGCAACGTCCAAAAGGGAGACAGTGACGCCCAGAAAGGAGCCAGTAACGACCAAAACACCGTCCGAGAATGGATCAGGCAAGTAAGCTATTTGCGCGGGCTCGATGGCCGGCTGCCGGATCGCCAATACACGAATCAGACAGCCTCGCCGCAGAGCGGCGGCGGCACCCAGCAGGCCCCAGGCGATCAGACGGGGACCAACCAGCCGACAGCGGCGACGCCGGAGACCGCGAGCCGCTATGAAAGCGCCGAAGGGCAGAGCCAGTTCGACTATCTACGCCGGCTCGCTCTCGATCTCAAAGAGCGCGACGCCGAGTATCGGCGAAAGGGCGAAGGGCATATCGGAGCGATCGGCGTCCTGGGCAGCGATGTCTACGACAAGCTTTTGATCTTGCAGGCGCTGCGGCCGGAGCTTCCGGAAGCGTTGTTCTTTACCACCGATCTCGACGAATTGTTGCTGCCGCAAAACAAGTCCCATTACACACGATATCTGCTGGTCGCCTCCAGTTTTGGTCTGACGCTGAACGACGGGCTGCAAGGCGATATCCCACCCTTTCGCAACACCTACCAGACCGCGATGTTTTTCGCGACGCTAGCCGCAATCAATAACGAACCCAAGCAAGGGGCTGACGTCGCTGCCAGCCACGGCACTACCACAGCCGCGCTCAAGGTCGCCGATCAAGCGGTCGGCCAGTCGAAAAATAATGCAGAGAAACCGGATGCCGCGTCGCCCATCACGGATCGGGTCTCGGGCCTATCGAAGCTGATCAAGAGTTGGCTCAAGACGCCACTCTTATTTCAGATCGGCCGCACCGCACCCGAGGCGTTGCAGCCAAACGACCAAAGCACTTCCCCGTGCAAGCCCGCTTACATTTTCACCTGCGACAGCATTCGGCCGGACTCACGGAAATTGTACCCGGTGCCCGGTTCAGACGCCTATTTTGGCGCGATCTGTACCTCGGCCGTCTTGCTGCTGATCGTCGCATTCAGCATTCGCCCCATCCGAGAATTCTGCATTCGCTTAGAGCCGCATCCAGACGGTGTAACCTGCTCTGCGAATCCCAAGATCGGCGTGCTGGCCCTGGCCATCATGCTCGCGGCCCTTCTTTCTACTGGCTTCTGGTGGAAATGGCCATGGATCGCCGATCGTCTTACCGAACAAGGTTTGGGCGAGCCGATGTCGCTGTTTGAGGGGATAAGCCTGTGGCCGTCGATCCTGCTGCGCGCGTTCGGCGCAGGGCTCTCGCTCTGGCTCATCTTCTACACGCTGCGCACTCTCGAAGACAATTTGCAGGAAACCGCCCGAGAAATGAGCCTTTCTCCGCCGCCAACGACTTTATGCGGCGAATTCGCGTTAATGCGCGAGCAGTGGAACAGGATTACGCGCGACGGCAAGTCTTATCCGAGCCTGGGCGCTAAAATACTGGCGCTGATATGGTTCGATTCGTTACCACGCCGCGGTGGGGGCGTGCGGTTGCCGTTTGATGAGTTCATGCAGGGATTTGAGGGCCGGCGAATCGCGCGCTGCACTCGTGCGCTGATTGCGACCGGTTTGATGTTTGCGGCTGGCTTCATTTTAACGTGGCTCCTCGGACCGCCGAACGCGCCGGCGCGCGGCTCGGTAGCGAAGAACTTTTTCCTTTGCGCGACTTTCGTTGATGTGCTCTTCACCCTTTTTCTGGCCTTTCTAGTGGCTGATGCCACGCTTTTGTCCCGCGCGTTCATTAAGCGATTGACCGCTGTCAAAACAATTTGGCCGGATACTGCACTCGGCTTGTTTAAGCGCAAGTTCGAGCTGGACGACGCCAACCTCGCCGATTGGATGGACATGCAGTTTCTGGCGCGCCGCACCCGCTGTATCACTCGCATAATTTATTTTCCCTTTATTGTCCTGGCGTTGCTGCTGGTTTCGCGGAGTGAGCTGTTCGACGACTTGATGACGCCGTGGTCTATCCTGGTTTCCCAGGCGATCATTGTCGCAATCGTGATTGGATCAGCGATTTCATTGAGGTCGGCAGCGGAAAACGCCCGCGCTGTGGCGAGCGAGCATCTGAACGCGCAGATCATCGCGGCGAAAGGTGAGGCGGTTTCGCTTGGACGTGCCGCCCGGTTGGAGAAGCTATCGGAGGAGATCAAGAATTTGCGGGAGGGCGCGTTTGCACCCTGGACGAGCCAGCCGATCGTCGGAGCAGTGCTGCTGCCGCTGTTGACCTATGGCGGGACCTGGCTGCTGCACGCCTACGCATTGCCGGGGAACTGACACCGGCGGCTCGCCACCGGAAAAAATCACCTGCGCGCGGGGTCAGGCGTCTTTAAGCTGCGCCGATGCTGACTTTGTATCACACCCGCTCCGGGGGCGGGGTGCGGCCGGCGGACCTCGCCCAGGCGAGCTTGCCGGAGAATGTCGCGTGGATCGATTTGCTCAATCCGGAACCCGAGGAGGTGGCGTTTGTCGAGCGCACGACCGGCCTGCATGTGCCGGCGATCGAGGATTTGAGCGAGATCGAAAGCTCGAGCCGGCTGCGCAGCCGCAACGGCGCGATTTATCTCAGCGCGCCCTTGGTTTACCGGGCCGACTCGGACCAGCCGCTGACGACGCCGGTCGGTTTTGTGCTGACCCGCGAGCGGCTCGTCACGGTGCGCTTTGAGGAGCTGACGTCGTTCACGACCTTTGTCGGCCGCGATCTGGCGGACGAGACCGATCCGCTGACCGCCGCCGCGGTTTTTGCCGGGCTGACGGATGCGATCGCCGACCGCCTCGCCGACATTCTTGAACAGATCGCCGGCGAGCTCGACGCGCTGTCGCACCGGCTGTTTCGCAACCCGGTCACCGAGCGCCGGCCGCCGGCGCGAGAGAGCGCCGACCTCAGGGTCATTCTGCGCCGCGTCGGCCACAATGGCGACCTCGCCTCGAAGATCCGCGACAGCCTGCACGCGCTGGGGCGCATTGTCCCCTACGTCGCGAGCCTAGCCGCCGAATGGCTGCCGCCCGAAATCAAGCCGAGGCTCGACACCGTGCGCCAGGACGTGGCCTCGCTCAGCGACTACGAAGGCCACATCGCCAACAAGGTTCAGCTGCTGCTCGACGCCACGCTGGGCCTGATCAACGTCGAGCAAAACAACATCATAAAAGTGCTGACGATCGTCTCGGTGGTCGGCATTCCGCCGACCCTGATCGCCAGCATGTACGGCATGAACTTCAAGGGCATGCCGGAATACAACTGGTCGTGGGGCTACCCCTACGGGCTCGCGATGATCGTGCTGAGCGCGATCCTGCCGCTGGTCTGGTTCAAATGGCGCGGCTGGATATGAGCGAGACGGATGTCAGCGAGGGCGGGCGGCCCGATGCAAAACCGCTCCCGGAAACGGAAAACGCCCCCGGAAAACCGGGGGCGTCTGGCGTTTGAGCGAAGCTGCGCGGGTGCGCGAAGCCGCTCGGCGACGCGTTACGCGGCCTCTTTGTGCTCGACCGCCTGCGGCTGGCTCTGGGGCTGGCCGCCGCCGATCTCGATCTTGCGCGGCTTTGCCTCCTCGGGGACCTCGTGGACAAGGTCGACATGCAGCATGCCGTTATCGAGGCTGGCGCCGACGACCTTGATGTGGTCGGCGAGGCTGAAGCGACGCTCGAACGCGCGGCGCGCGATGCCGCGGTGCAGATAGCGGCTCTCGTCCTCTTCCTTTTTCGCCTTGCCGGTCACCAGCAGCGAATTCTGGTGCGCCGTCACCTCGACCTCGTCAGAGGCAAACCCGGCGACCGCCATCGTCAGGCGATAAGCGTCCTCGCCGGTCTTTTCGATGTTGTAGGGCGGGTAGGCGAGAGCGGCGTTGTCGACGCGGCTCGCGGCGTCGACCAGGCGGGTCAGCCGGTCAAAGCCGATCGTCGAACGGAACAGCGGGGAAAAATCTAAACGGTCCATTGACCACATCCTCCATCGAGCAATATGGGGCCGGCACCCGCAAGTAACGCCTGATGCCGGCTCGGTTGATGTGCAGTCCCGAAACGGCCACCGCACGCAGTAATAGTTGGTGTCGAAACGCTCGCGGTCAAGGACGGGCAGTCGGTACCTTCAGCCCAAACGGCGCCGAGCGGGCCGATGTGGGCGCAAGCGGGGTCCGGCGTGGGTCAGGGCTTGATGCCGAAGCCCTGGAACCGCTTGTTGAAGCGCGCGAGCTGCCCGCCGGTGTCGAGCAGGCGGTGCTGCCCGCCGGTCCAGGCCGGATGCGACTTTGAATCGATCTCGAGGCGTAACGTGTCGCCCGCCTTGCCGTAGGTCGAGCGCGTCTGATAGGTGGTCCCATCGGTCATCACGACGGTGATGTCGTGATAGTCCGGGTGAATACCCTGTTTCATGCGGCACCCTCCAACGCGGGCCGGCTCCAAAGCGGACCGGGCTTATACCGCAAGCCCGCCGGCGCGGCAACCGCTGCTGCCCGCGGCCGTGGCGCCGCCGGGCACGCCAGCCTTCGCTTATGATGAAGCTCGCGAACCGCGGCTGGAGAGTAGCGCGATCAGGGTTTCCGCTCGGAGATTGACAGGTTGCGGGCTCGGGATAATCATTCGCGCCGGGATGAGCTCCCGGGTTTGCGAGGGGGGCTGTTGATTCTCGCGGCATCGAACGGTGCGGCGGGATCGTTGCGGCAGCGGCGCCGTTTAGGCATCGCAAACCGCGCGCAGCCCGCCCGAAAGCATTTTGCCCGACCCGGTCTCGCGCGTGCGTCGTGGGGGAGGTGCGCGCCGCGCGATTTGCGGCGTCGGAGGGATTGGTAACGGAGACGATAGGAGATCGCGATGCCGTTCGATGGTACGTACTACCCCGCAACGACACCCTACGACACCGGACTCTTCCCGTTGTGGAGCCGGCACGGCTGCCGGCTGTGGTTTCACACGCGGCTACGCGGCAAAAAGCCGGCCGCGCCGGGCCTGTTGCGCGCCCCGACGCCGGCCGAGCGCGATCTCGCGGTTGCGGACCTGCTGCGCGAAGCGAAGGACATGATCGCCGAGCCGAAGGATTGGACGCGGCGCACCTACCGCTCGTTCGGCGGCCAGCGCTGCGCGGTCGGCGCGTTGCGGGCGGCGGCAAAGCACCTGAACGACCCCGCCACCGCGTGGTCGGCGCATGCGCTGTTGATCGACGTCGCCCGGTCGCGCGGCTTTACCAACGTCGAGACGATGAACGACCGTTCCTCGCATGTCGCGGTCATGGCCGCGTTCGACCAGGCGATCCGGACGGCAGAGCGCTCCGCCGCATCGCGCTGACAGGGCGCGCGAAAGCGGGCATCCGATCGGGCCGGGCGGCACGGCCAACGGGCCGGCCTGCCTGGCTGGGAGACTAGCCGACCATTTGTCGGGCAACGGCGCGGCGACGCCTCGCCGCGCGCCGGCTGTTGCAGGTGCCCCCGGACAGGTGTTGCTCATGGGTTTTCCGGATCTTCGAGCATACTGAACTGGAGCCGATTGCGCGGCGGGGAGCGATATATCCAATCAGCGGCGCGATGTCGGCATAGTGGGACTTGACCGACTGGGCGGCGTGCCGATGCGGACGTCTTCCAGCGAGGGCCGCGGAATCAAACCCATTCGCCCGCGCCGACAAAACGCCGGGAGTTCCGCTGGCGCCGGCTCGTAACCAGGGAGGCAGCCGGTGGCGCCGGAAGACCATATTCGCGGCGGCGAGCCGCGCCCGTTCACCGGCGCGGAATACATCGAAAGCCTGCGCGACGGGCGCGAAGTCTATATCGACGGCGAGCGCGTCGCCGACGTGACGACCCATCCGGCGTTCCGCAACTCGGTGCGCTCGCTCGCCCGTCTCTACGACGCATTGCACGACCCGAAAACGAGGGACGTGCTGACGGCGCCCACCGACACCGGCTCGGGCGGCTACACCCACAAATACTTCCGCGTCGCCCGCTCGCGCGAGGAACTGGTCGCCCAGCAGCACGCGATCGCCGCATGGTCGCGCCTGACCTATGGCTGGATGGGCCGCACCCCCGACTACAAGGCCTCGTTGATGAACACGCTCGGCGCCAACGCCGAGTATTACGGCCGGTTCGCGGCGAACGCCCGCAGCTGGTATCGCCGCGCCCAGGAAAACGTGCTGTTCATGAACCACGCGATCGTCAACCCGCCGGTCGACCGCGGCCGGCCGACGAGCGAGGTCAAGGACGTCTACGTCACGATCCAGCGCGAAACCGATGCCGGTGTCGTCGTCTCGGGCGCCAAGGTCGTGGCGACCGCGGCGGCCATCACACACTACAATTTTCTCGGCCAGAATGCCGCGACCGCGACGTCGGACCCCGACCTCGCGGTCATGTTCATCCTGCCGATGGACGCGCCGGGCGTAAAGCTAATCTGCCGCAATTCCTACGAGCGCATCGCCGCGACCGTGGGCTCGCCCTACGACTACCCGCTGTCGTCGCGCTTTGACGAGAACGACGCGATCTTTGTCCTCGACGACGTGCTGATCCCTTGGGAGAACGTCCTCGTCCACCGCGACCCGGAAAAGATCCTGAGCTTCTACCCGCGCTCCGGGTTTTTGAACGGGTTTTGCTTTCAGGGCTGCACCCGGTTCGCGGTCAAGCTCGACTTTATCTGCGGGCTCGTCGCGCGCGCGTTGCACGCGACCGGCGGCGACGAGTTTCGCGGCAACCAGGCGATGCTCGGCGAGATCGTCTCGTGGCGCAACCTGTTCTGGTCGCTGTCGAACGCCATGGCGACCAACCCGCAGCCCTGGGTCGGCGACGCTCTGTTACCGAACCTCGAAGCCGGCCTGTCCTATCGCGTGTTCGCGCCGGACGCCTACTCCAAAATCAAGGAGATCATCGACAAGATTGTCGCCTCGGCATTGATCTACCTGCCGTCCTCGGTCAAGGATTTCGCCAACCCCGCGATCGACCCGTATCTCGAGCGTTATGTCCGCGGGTCGAACGGCATCGGCTACAAGGACCGCATCAAGCTGATGAAGCTGTTGTGGGACGCGGTGGGCACCGAATTCGGCGGCCGCCATGAGCTTTACGAGCGCAACTATGCGGGCAACCATGAGGACATCCGCATCCAGGCGTTGACCGGTGCGCGCCGCAACGGGACGATGGACATGATGACCGATCTCGTCGACCGGTGCATGGCCGAGTACGACGAGCGCGGCTGGACCGGCGACACCTGGCTCGACACCCGCGCTTAAAAGCGTCGCCGGCGCCGGGACGCGTCTTTTTTCACACGCAATCGAAAAACGCGAAGCGCTCGCCGACCCCGAGCCCCTCCTGATAGGTCCGGCGCAACCGTGCGGTCTTGCCGTGGGCGGCGCAGGCGTCGCGCGCGAGCTCGGTTGCCCGGTCGAGGCCGTTCATCACCCCGTCATAGCGTATCGAGACATGGGTGTCCGAGCCTTCGACGATCTGCACCGGGTCGCAGGCGCCGAGTGTCAGCAACGCGCCCAGCAGCGCGATCCGACCCGCTCTCGGCGCTGCTCGCAACCGAGGGTTCCCGCCATTGCACTTCTGCCGCATCACGGCATGCAGTATCATATGTTTATGATATATCTTGTCCATGATCTGCCGGATGCGCTTGCGCCCGCTTCCCGCGAGGATGCGCTTTTGAAAGCGCGCCCCGTTCCGTCGCGCCCCTTTGCGTCGTCTTGTTATTGCGGTGAGGCAAACGCGCGATATGGCGATGGCACGGCCGGGCGCCGTTGCGTTGAAAGCTGCCGATGCGCCTGAACCTGTCGCGCCAGTCGCTGGTCCCGTTTGTCGTCGCCTGCGCGATGTTCATGCAAAACCTCGACTCGACCGTGATCGCGACGGCCTTGCCGACAATCGCACATTCGCTCGGCGAAAGCCCACTGCGCCTCAACGTCGCGATCACCTGCTATTTGTTGAGCCTCGCCGTGTTCATCCCGATTAGCGGCTGGACCGCCGACCGGTTTGGTGCGCGCCGCGTATTCAGCTTGGCGATCGTCGTGTTCACATTGGGCTCGGTCGCCTGCGGCGTCTCGACCTCACTGCCGGCGCTGGTCGGCGCGCGCATTTTGCAGGGCATGGGCGGGGCATTGATGGTGCCGGTCGGCCGGCTCGTACTGCTGCGCACGGTGCCGAAATCGGACCTGGTGCGGGCTATGTCGTTCGTCAGCGTGCCGGCGCTGATCGGGCCGGTCATGGGGCCGCCGCTTGGCGGGCTTATCGTCACCTACGCTTCGTGGCGCTGGATCTTTTTTATCAACATCCCGATCGGGATTCTCGGGATCATCCTCGTTAACCTGCTGGTCGGCGACCTGAAGGAGACCGGTAGGCGGCCGTTGGACCGCAGCGGCTTCCTTTTGACCGGGATCGGGCTCGCCTCGCTCGCCTTCGGTTTTGAGAATGTCGGCCGCGGGGCGTTGCCGGCGGTCGCCGTCGCCGCGCTGCTCGCGGCGGGCGTGGCCTGCTTGACGCTCTACGTCCGCCACGCCCGGCGCGTGTCGAATCCGATCATCGACCTCGCCCTGTTCAGCATCCCGACCTACGCGTCGGCCTCGGCTGGCGGCTTTCTGTGCCGCATGGGGCTCGGGGCGCTGCCGTTCCTGCTGCCTTTGATGCTGCAAGTCGGGTTTGGGCTCAGCGCGTTGCATTCGGGGCTTTTGACCTTCGCCAGCGCCGCGGGCGCGATGCTGATGAAGACTTCGGCGGTCAAGATCCTGCGCACCTTTGGCTTCCGCATCGTTCTCGTCGGCGACGCGGTCATCAGCGCCGGGTTCCTGTTGGGTTACAGCCTATTCCGGCCGGACACGCCGCACCTGGTGATTTTTCTGGCGTTGCTGAGCGGTGGCTTTTTCCGCTCGCTGCAGATGACCAGCATCAACACGTTGGGCTACGCCGACGTGCCGCCCGCGATGCTGAGCCGCGCCACCAGCCTGTCGAGCATGGCCCAGCAACTCTCGCAAACCGCCGGGGTCGCGACCGCCGCGCTGATGCTGCACACCGTGCTGACGTTGCGCGGCGGCACAACCCTGGTCGCCGCCGATTTCTACCCGGTCTTTGTCGGGGTCGCGATGATCTCGCTGTTGTCGGTGCCGTTTTTCCTAAAGATGGCGCCTGATGCCGGCGCCGAGGTCAGCGGCCGCGCGCCGGCCCGGTAGTCCTTTGTCGCATTGGATCGATCCGGCCGGCGGTCATTTCGGGCGCTCGATCAGGCAGGCGTCGCCATAGGAGAAAAAGCGGTAACGCTCGGCGACCGCGTGGGCGTAGGCCGCCTTGACGCGCTCGAGGCCGGCCAGCGCCGCGACCAGCATCAACAAGGTCGAGCGCGGTAGGTGGAAGTTTGTCAGCAGTAGGTCGACCGCGCGAAAGCAGTAGCCCGGCATGATGAAAAGCCGCGTCTCGCCGGCGAATGGCCGCACCGCGCCGCTCTCCGACGCGGCGGATTCGAGCAGACGCAGGCTGGTCGTGCCGAGCGCCACGATGCGCCCGCCGGCATCTCGCGCGGCGTTAATTCGCTCGGCGGTCGCGGCTGGCAACTCGCCCCATTCGGCGTGCATCGTGTGGTCGCGCGGGTCGTCCACCTTTACCGGCAGAAAGGTGCCGGGGCCGACATGCAAGGTGAGGCTCGCGAGCCCGATGCCGCGTCCGGTCAATGCATCGATCAGCGCCGGAGTGAAATGCAACCCGGCGGTCGGGGCGGCGACCGCACCTTCGGCGCGGGCGAACATCGTCTGGTAATCGGCCCGGTCGCGCGGGTCGCCGCCCGACGGCCGCCTGATGTAGGGCGGCAACGGCATCGCGCCATGTCGGGCGAGGGCCGCACGAAACGCCGCCCCTTCGATGTCGAAGCGCAGGGTCAGGTCGCCCTCGGGATGTTTTTGCGCGACCGTCGCGGCAAAATCGCCGGCGAAGTCGACCCGGTCGCCCGCACGCAGCCGGCGCGCTCCTTTGGCAAAGGCGCGCCACGCCCCGCCGCCCTCCTCGCAGTGAAGGGTGATCTCGACCGCCGCGGCGCCACGTTTGCCGGCGAGGCGCGCCGGGATCACCTTGGTGTCGTTGCACACGAGGAGGTCGCCCGGACGCAGCAAAAGCGGCAGGTCGGCGATATGCCGGTCGGCGAACGGGCCTGCCGCCGGGATGTGCAGCAGGCGCGCCATCTCACGCGGCTCGCACGGGCGCTCGGCGATCAGCGCGCGCGGCAGAGGGAAATCGAAGTCGGCAAGGCGCATCGGATCCATCGGCCGAGATAGGGCGGCTCCGCCGCGCCCGTCAATCGCCGCCAACTAACTACAATAATCTATAGCTATATTGTTCGCATTGACATGCTGCTGCGAGTGTAATTAGGTGACCCACATCAGGGAAGGGTATTAACCGCGGCAACCGAGGGCGATATGGCGCGAGTCGACACGATTTCGAAAGCCGAGGCGGTCAAGCAGCAGAGCCGCCAGCTGCGCGGCCACATCGCGCGCGACCTGGCGGACACCGCCATCCCGTTCGACAAGGAGGGGTATTCGCTCCTCAAATTCCACGGGATCTATCAGGGCTACGACCGCGACAGCGCCACCGAGCTGAAGCAACGCGGCGAGAGCAAGGTTTGGCAGTTCATGGTTCGGGTGCGCATCCCGGGCGGGCGCCTGACCGCCGAGCAATACCTAGGCCTCGATGATATCGCGGGAAACCGGGCCGACGGCTCGCTCAGGATCACGACGCGGCAGAGCATCCAGTTTCATGGCGTCGTCAAATCCGGGCTCAAGGCGGCGATGGCCGAGGTCAGCCGGTCGTTGCTGACGACCTTGGCGGCCTGCGGCGACGTCGTGCGCACGGTGACGACGGTGCCGGCGCCGATCCGCGACGCGGTGCACGACCGACTCGAAGCCGATGCGCGGCGCCTCTCGACCCATTTGCTGCCGCAGACCGGGGCCTATCACGAGATCTGGGTGGACGGCGAGAAGTGGCAGGGCGAGGCGGCGCCGGCAGAGCCGCCCGACCCGCTCTACGGCGAGCGCTATCTGCCGCGCAAGTTCAAGGCCGGGCTCGCGGTCCCCGAGGACAACACGATCGACGTGCTGACCAACGA
>DATMLF010000223.1:0-19932 GCA_035570595.1 Allostellaceae bacterium | reverse complement strand
GCTGTCCCACACCTCGCCCTTGCCGCAGGTCCGTGTGTTGGGCTGGCTGTCGCCACCTCCGCCGCCGTCGGCGAAAGCCGCCGCGGCCAATGCCAGGGTGAACCCCAACGCCGCCGCGGCAACGGCCGCCCGGCCCCCGGCCGGTATCGAAATCGTCATTTAGCCCTCCCCGCAGGCCCTAAAGGTTAGGACCGTTGCGAGCCGGGTTTATTCCGCGCCGGCCGACGCTGCAATGCGCGAGGGATGGGCTGGGTAGACCCCGAGGATCTTCAGCTCGCGCGAGAAGAAGGCGAGCTCTTCCAGCGCCAGCGCCAGCGGCCGGTCCTCGGGATGGGCCTCGACGTCGGCGTAGAACTGGGTCGCGGTAAAAGCGCCGCCGACCATGTAGCTCTCGAGCTTGGTCATGTTGACGCCATTGGTGGCGAACCCGCCGAGCGCCTTGTAGAGCGCCGCCGGCACGTTGCGCACGCGAAACAGAAACGTCGTGACCGAAGGCGTGTCGCGCGGAGGCCGCAGCGCCTCGCGCGCCATGATCAAAAAGCGGGTGGTGTTGTGCGCCGCGTCCTCGATGTTCTCCTTGAGCGCGACGAGGCCGTAGATCCGGCCGGCGAGCTCGGAGGCGATTGCCGCGACGCTGGGGTCGCCGCGGGTAGCGATCTCGGCAGCGGCGCCGGCGGTGTCGGCGGCGACCACCGGCTCGACGCCGAGCTCGCGGATCAGCTTGCGGCATTGCGAGAGCGCATGGACATGGCTTCTGACCGTGCGGATTTGCGCCAGGCTCGCACCGGGAACGGCGAGCAGATGATGGTGCACCGGCTCGAAATGCTCGGCGATGATGTGCAGCCCCGAATCCGGCATCAGGTGATGGATGTCGGCGACGCGGCCGGCGACCGAGTTCTCGATCGGAATCATCGCCAGGCGCGCCCGGCCCTCGCGCACCACGCCAAACGCATCCTCGAACTGGTTGCACGGCAAGGTCGCCATGTCCGGGAAGACGCGCCGGCAGGCAAGGTCCGAATAGGCGCCGGAGGCCCCCTGAAACGAGATCGTCCGCGCCGGGTCGGTCGCTTCCAGTGTCATCGTCCTGCGCTGCATACGAAGTTGTCCCGGCCTTAAAGCACGCGGCCAGCTGGTCTTCCGCCCGCATTGTTGCGGACGGATTGTCCTCTCTCCTTATCGAATGGGTACCGGGAAGTATAGTGCGGCCAAGCCTGTCCGGGAGCCCGGTCAGGCGACGAGGCCGGCCATCGGCCGCACCGCGGCGCTATCGGGGAACACCGTCGCGGCAAGCGCGCGCTCGTCGACGCCGAGGTGGTCGCGGAGGAGCCCCTTCAACACGGCGCGCAGGTCGGTCGTCGGCCGCAAGTCCCGGCCCTCGTAGAGGTCCTGGTCCTTGAGGCCGGGCCAGTCGGCGACGACGCGGCCGCCCTTCAGCGCACCGCCCGCGAGAAGCGCCACCGTCGCGGTGCCGTGATCGGTGCCGCCGGCGCCGTTCATGTGCGCGGTGCGGCCGAATTCGGTGACCGCGACGACGATCGTTTCGCGCCACGCGTCGCCGACGTTGGCGGCGATCGCCGCAGTCGCGTCGTCAAGCGCGCCCAACAAGTCGGTGAGCCGGCCCTTGACCGTACCCTCGTTGACGTGAGTGTCCCAGCCGTCAAAGGCGAGCGCGCCGACCCGCGGCCCGTCCGGCCGGGCGAGAAACTTCCCCGCAGCACCGGCGGCCTCGGCGAAATAGGCGCGCACGCGGGCGACGCCGCCAGCCTGGACGACCGGGCTGCCGTTTGGCGGCGCCTGGTCGATTCCCCCGGCATGGGCAATCGCGGCGAGGCCGATGCGCTCCTCCAGCACCCGCGCCAGCACCGGGTCGGTGTGGCGATAGAGGTCGAGCAGGCGCAACGTCGTCTCGTCGGTCACCGGCGGCAGCCGCGGCGCTTCCCACGCCAACACCGGGGCCCGGCCGCGCATGACCAGCGGGGTCACCGGCCCGATCGCCAAGCCATCCCTGGCGTGCGAATCCGCCGAGCCCTCCGGCGCCAGCGACGCGAGCGCACGGTTGAGCCAGCCGGTGTCGAGAGCCCCCGGCCTGGTAGCCCCGGTCTCCAGCATGTCCTGGCCGTCGAAATGCGAGCGGTCGCGGTAAGGCGTCGCGACCGCGTGCACGACCGTGGCGTGCCCGTGACGATAGAACTCGTAGAGGCTGGGCATCGCCGGGCTCAGTGCAAACAGGCCGTCGAGCCGCCAGCCCGGCGCGGCACCATCGAGGGTGAGCGCGTCCCCGCCGCGCAGGTCGCGCCAGCGCGGGTCGCCGACCGGCGCCACGACGGCAAGCCCGTCAAGCGCGCCGCGCAATACGATCACCAGAAAGCGCGGGTCGCGGCCGGCGGCGCGCGCTCGGCGCGGAAACTGCGCCCAGGCAAAAAGAGCACCCGAGCCGGCCATCAGGTCGCGGCGGGTCGGACTGCCAAGCGCGGTCATCGCCAGGTCACCTGCGCAGGAATTCGGGGGCCATCAATGCCAAGGTCAGCGCCTGCGGCCGGCTTTCGGTTCGTGTAAGGCTGCGCCGCAGATCCGTCGAAGCGAGCGGGCCGAGCGCCGCCTCGGTCACCGCCGCGGGATCGAGCGACGGCCCGACGCGCTGCGCAAAGGCGTTGGCGATCTCAAGCCGTTCGGCGAGGCCGTCGAGCCATGCGGCGTTGTCGTCGGGAAAGCCTTTTGGCGCGGGCGGCCGCCACAGCGGCTCGCCGAGCAATGCCGTGGCACCCACAAGGCGGCGGATCTCGACGCCCTGCCCGGTGGCGCGCAGCGCGGCCACGAGCCATTCGCCGGGGCGCTTTACCTTCGCCTGTTGCGGCGCCCACGCTTCCGGGGCCCCGACGAGCGCCTTTGCGACCTCTTTCAGGTCGCCGTCGGTGTCGCGAAAGCGCCGTGCCAAGCGGTCGACCAGCGCCGGCGGCGGATCGTCGGCGACAAAATGGACCGCGAGCTTGGTAGCGACGTGCGTCGCCGTCGCCGGATGGCGCGCCAGGTCGGCCAGCACCGCGTGCCCTTGCTCGACGCCGGTATCGGGATAGGTCTTGCCGAGAACGGTCTGCGCGCCGGGCTCGTGCGCGCGCGGGATGAACACAAACCGGCCGCCGATGTCGGGGTCGGTGACCACCGGCCGCAAGGTCCAGCCGGTCAGCACCTTGGCAAAGCCGATTACGTCATCCTGGGTGTAGCCGGTGCGCACGCCGAGCGTGTGCAGCTCCAGGATCTCGCGGGCGAAATTCTCGTTGAGGCCCTTGCCGCGGTTGATCCCGGCGACCGAATCGGGACCGATCGACTGGGCGTCGTTCAGATAGAGAAGCATCGCCGGGTGAGTCTCGGCGGCGAGCAGCAAGTCGACAAATCGGCCGAGCACATGCGGGCGGATCGCCTCGCGCTCATAGCCGCCGGCCATGATCGTAGCGTCGAGGCTGACGCAGAAATGGTTTGACCAGAACCATGCCAGCCGCTCGACAAATCCGACCTCGGCGTCGCACGCGGCAGCGACCCGCGCCGTGGCCTCGGCGAAAAAAATTTGCTGCGGCAGCGGCGGCGGGGCTGCCTCGCCCTGCCCCGGCTTGGCGGTGACCGATGCCTTTGATTCCTCGGCCGGGGCCGCGATGCCCCGCCGCGCGAGCTTTGCCTCCGCCGCCCGTGCGGCGTTGTACTCGAACACCGCGCGGTATGCGGCGTCGCTGCTCAACAGCCGCGAATCGAGAATCTGTCCGGCATTCGGCCGGTCGAGATCGGCCACGAGCGCCCCCTCGGGGTCGCCGGCGATCGCCGCGACCGTCCCGGGGCGCGGTCCAAGCCCGAACCGGTGCAGTGCCAGAACCGCTTTTTCCGGATCCCGCGCCATTTGGCGAATTATGCGCCGGCCTGCGGCAAAATATCCCCGCGTTTCCGGCCCGGCGCCCGCCGCCCGGGGTGGTCGGGCCGCTTACCGCATCAGCTCGCGGGCGCGGGCGAGGTCGGCCGGCGTGTCGACCTGCACGCCGAGACGCGCGGCATCGATCAGGCTGACCGAGATGCGCATGCCGGCCTCGAGCGCCCGCAGCTGCTCCAGCCGCTCGCGTTGTTCGAGCACGCCCGGCGGCAAGCCGACAAACCGCTCGAGCGCCGCCCGGCGATAGGCATAGAGCCCGATATGCTCGTAATGCGGCCCCTCCCCCCACGGGACCGCGGCCTTGCTGAAATAAAGCGCGCGCGCCGGCAGCGCCGGGTCGGCAAACCCGGCGACGACCTTGTTGACGCTGGTGTCGGAGAGTGCCGCCGCGTCCCCGATTACCGCGGCCAGGGTCGCGATGTCGGTTTCGGGGTCGGCGAGCCCGGCGAGCGCCGCGCCGATCGCGGCCGAGTCGAGCATCGGCAAGTCGCCCTGGACGTTGACGACGGCGTCGTGCCGGCGCTCTGGGTCGAGGCGCATAATCGCCTGGTGAATACGGTCGGATCCGGTCGGCAACGCCGGGTCGGTCAGCACCGCGCGCCCCCCCGCCGCCTCGACCGCCTCGACGATTTCGCGGTCGCCGCAGGCGACGACGACCGGCGCCACTTTGGCCATCACCGCGCGCCGCCAGACATGGACGATCATCGGCGTCCCGGCGATGTCGGCAAGCGCCTTTCCCGGCAGCCGCGTCGAGGCAAGCCGGGCCGGGATCAGGATGATCGGGTTGAGCGGGCCGGCGGCGGTCACGGCAGGCTTCTCGGCGCGCAAGTCTCAAGGTCAAGGCAGCGACAACATGCCCGGTTCGGAGCATTGCCGGAAGCGTGATAATTCATTTGAGTTGTCGGGGGGAATTCGATTTCCTGCCGGACCCGGCGCGGTAGGAAAGGCCGTCGATGTCGTCTTTCGAGTGGAACAAGATCATTGCCTCGGTACTGACCGCGCTGATCGTGGCGATGGTCGCCGGGATTCTGTCGGACATGCTCGTACGGCCGAAACCGCTCGAAAAGCCGGTGTTCGAGGTGGCCGGCGCACCGGCGAGCTCCGCTCCCGCCGAGCAGGCCGCAGCACCCAAGCTCGCGCCGATCACCCCGCTGCTGGCGAAGGCGGACGCCAAAAAGGGCCAAGAGCTGACCAAGATCTGCCAGACCTGCCACACCTTTAACAAGGGCGAGCCGAACAAGATCGGCCCCAATTTGTTCGGTGTCGCGGGCGGCCCGATCGCCGAAGACCGCGGCGGCTATGCCTTCTCCGACGCGTTGGCGGGGCATAAGGGGCAGAAATGGGATCCGGAAACACTGAACCAGTGGCTGAATAATCCGCAGCAGTTCGCCCCAGGCACCAAGATGACGTTTGCCGGGTTCCCAAAAGCCGAGGACCGCGCGGACGTGATCGCCTATCTGCAATCTCTGAAATAACGATGCAGGCGACAATTCCTGGGAAGAACCCCCCACCCGGGCCTTCCCACGTGCGGGAAGCGAAAAAGACCCGCGCCGCGGGGGAGTGAGGGTTCCCGGGAGTGGCGCCGCCCAATCTCGACAACTTTGTTAGTCTGGCGTCGGATTTGGCCGACGCCGCCGGCGCCGCGATCCGGCCTTATTTCCGTACCAAGCTGACCGTCGACGACAAGCCCGATTCGACCCCGGTCACCGCCGCCGACCGCGCCGCCGAACAGGTCATGCGCCGGATGATTGAGAGCCGCTTTCCAGATCACGGCATTCTCGGTGAAGAGTTCGGCCGGGTGCGCGAGGACGCCGAGTTCGTCTGGGTGCTCGACCCGATCGACGGCACCAAGTCCTTTATCAGCGGCGTGCCGCTGTTCGGCACGTTGATCGCGCTCACTCATGCCGGCCGCCCCATCCTCGGTGTCATCGACCAGCCGGTTTCGCGCGAGCGCTGGCTCGGCGTCCAGGGGCGGCCGAGCACCTTGAACGGCGCCGCGATCCGTTGCCGCTCCTGCGCCGGGCTGGGTTCGGCCACCCTCTTCGCGACCACGCCCGACATGTTCCGCGGAGCTGACGCAGCGGCATTCGGCCGGATTTCGGCCGCGGTCAAGCTGACCCGTTTTGGCGCCGACTGCTACGCCTATGGCCTTGTGGCCGCGGGTTTTGTCGATCTCGTGCTTGAAGCGAGCCTCAAGCCCTACGATTTTTGCGCGGTCGCCCCGGTCGTCGAGGGAGCGGGCGGTGTCGCCACCGACTGGCGCGGGTCGGCGCTCGGCCTCGCGTCCGACGGGCGGGTTCTCGTCGCCGGCGACCGGCGCAGCCACGAGGCAGCGCTGACCCTCCTCCACGGCTGAGCAGGTCACAAGGACAACGCGTATGGGTAAAGTATCGGCAATTGCGGCTGCCCTCTTTTTGCTGATCGGGGTTGGCGGGGCCCAGGCGGCGCCGAGCGAGGGCATGTCGCTGTTCGGCGACCTCAAGTACAAGCCGGGCTTTACGCATTTCGACTACACGAACCCCGAGGCGCCCAAGGGCGGGGTGATGCGGTACTCGGCGATCGGCACCTTCGACACCTTGAACCCGTTTGTCATAAACGGGGTGCCGGCGGCCGGGATCAGCCTGATCTTCGACACCCTGTCGGCATCCTCGGAAGACGAGCCGTCAAGCGAATACGGGCTGGTCGCCGGGACGATCGACCTCGCCCCCGACAAGCTGTCGGTGCTCTACACATTGCGCAAGGACGCGCGATTTCACGACGGCACGGCGATGACCCCCGCGGATGTCATCTGGACGTTCGAGACGCTGCAAAAGGACGGCCTGCCTGCCTATCGCGAATATTATGGCGACGTGACCAAGGTCGCGCAGGAAGGCGACCGCGGTGTCCGCTTTTATTTCAAATCCGCGAAGAACCGCGAGCTGCCCCAGATCATCGGGCAAATGCCGGTGCTGTCGAAGGCGTACTGGTCGGGTCGTGATTTTGAAAAGACGACCTTGACCCCGCCGCTCGGCAGCGGCCCCTACACGATCAAGACGATCGACCCCGGGCGCTCGATCACTTACAGCCGGGTCAAGGATTACTGGGGCGCCGACCTGCCGGTCAACAAAGGCCGCTACAATGTCGACACGATCCGCTACGACTACTATCGCGACGCGACGATCGCGCTCGAGGCGTTCAAGGCCGGGCAATACGACGTGCGCCTCGAGAATTCGTCAAAAGACTGGGCTACCGGCTATGACTGCCCAGCGTTGCGCGCCGGCCTGATCAAAAAGGAGCAGCTCCC
Source organism: Allostellaceae bacterium (assembly GCA_035570595.1). Classification (GTDB taxonomy): domain Bacteria; phylum Pseudomonadota; class Alphaproteobacteria; order ATCC43930; family CGMCC-115725; genus AP-15. Next base: position 12,736 of record DATMLF010000223.1, on the reverse strand, counting down.
GGACGGGCTGCCGAGCGGCATGCAGGGCTTTGGCTACAACCTGCGGCGGCCGATCTTTCAGGATCCGCGGGTGCGCGAGGCGCTGGCTTATGCCTTCGACTTCGATTGGTCGAACAAGACGTTGTTTTACGGGGCCTACGAGCGCACCCGCAGCTATTTCGACAATTCGGAACTGGCCGCGACCGGGGTGCCGCACGGGCCGGAACTGCAGATCCTCGACCCGTTCCGCGGGCAAATCCCCGACGCCGTGTTCACCACCGAATACGACCCTCCGAAATACGACGGCTCGGGCAACATCCGCGACGGGCTGCGCAAGGCGCTGAAGCTCCTGATGGCGGCCGGCTGGACGTTCAAGGACGAGAAGCTCGTCAATGCCAAGACCGGCCAGCCCTTCGAATTTGAAATCCTGCTCGACAACCCGCAATTCGAGCGGATTGTCCTGCCGTTTGTCGACAATTTGAAGCGCATGGGCGTCACCGCACGGGTGCGCACCGTCGACACCGCGCAGTACGAGCGTCGGATGGACACGTTCGACTACGACATGACCGTGGTGCTGTTCCCCGAATCCCTGTCGCCGGGCAACGAGCAGCGCGAATACTGGGGCTCGCGGGCCGCCGACGAGCAAGGCAGCCGCAATGTGCTCGGCATCAAGAGCAAGGTCGTCGACGCGCTCGTCGAAGAGCTGATCCAGTCGCCCGACCGCGCGAGCCTTGTCGCCCACACCCGCGCCCTCGACCGGGTGTTGCAGTACGGCTATTACGTAATCCCGCAATTCCATCTGGCGGCCAACCGGGTCGCCTATTGGGACAAATTCCGCCGCCCGGCGGTGTCGCCCAAATACGGGGTCGGCTTGGACACCTGGTGGGTCGACCCCGGCGCCGAAAAGTCGGTCGAGGCCAAAAAAGGCGCGGTCACGAAGCAGTGACACCGCCGCCCCTCACCCGCCTCGCTGCGCTCGGCTCCCTCTCCCGCATTGCGGGAGAGGGAGGGCACGGCGCGAAGCGCTGGGTGGGTGAGGGCGGGCCCGGCTCTCCGCGAGACGACCCATGATCGCCTACGCGATCCGGCGGGTGCTGCTGATCATCCCGACCTTGCTCGCGATCATGGTCGTCAATTTCGTGATCGTGCAGGCCGCACCTGGCGGCCCGGTCGAGGAGATGATCGCAAAGCTGAAGGGCGAAGGGGTGAGCGCCACCGAACGGGTCAGCGGCGGGACCGGCGAGATCAAGATGCCGTCGGCCGCCGGCAGCGCGCTCAACTCGCGCTATCGCGGCGCGCGCGGGCTAGACCCGGCGCTGATCAAGGAGCTCGAAAAGCAATACGGCTTCGACAAGCCGCCGCTGACCCGCTTTTTGATGATGATGCGGAACTACTTGACCTTCGACTTTGGCAAAAGCTTTTTTCGCGACCAGCGCGTCGCCGACCTGATAAAGTCCAAATTGCCGGTGTCGATTTCGATCGGGCTGTGGACGACCTTGATCACCTACCTCGTTTCGATCCCGCTCGGCATCAGAAAGGCGGTGCGCGACGGCAGCCGGTTCGACGTGTGGACGAGCGCGGTCATCATCGTCGGCTACGCGGTGCCGAGCTTTCTGTTCGCGGTGCTGCTGATCGTGCTGTTCGCCGGCGGCAGCTATCTGTCGATCTTTCCGTTGCGCGGGCTCGTCAGCGACAATTGGGCGTCATTGTCGTGGCCGATGCGGATTGCCGACTATTTCTGGCACATCGCGCTGCCGATCACCGCTCTAGTGATCTCGGGCTTTGCGACCCTGACGATGCTGACCAAGAATTGTTTTCTCGACGAGGTCAACAAGCAGTACGTGCTGACCGCGCGCGCGAAAGGGTTGACGGAGCGCCGCGTCCTCTACGGCCATGTGTTCCGGAACGCGATGCTGCTGGTCGTCGCCGGGTTTCCGGCGGCGCTGGTCGGCATTCTGTTCACCGGGTCGTTGCTGATCGAGGTGATCTTTTCGCTCGACGGGCTCGGCCTCCTCGGCTTTGAGGCGGCGATCAACCGCGACTACCCGATCATGTTCGCGACCCTCTACGTCTACACGCTGATCGGCCTCGTTTTAAAGCTGGTCAGCGACTTGACCTACATGCTGATCGACCCGCGCATCGACTTCGCAACCCGTCGCGCGTAACGCGAGAGCACCGGCAAGGCAAGCGACCGGACCGCCGGCGCCCCGCCTCGCTCACCTTCGCCGCGCGGCCGCTAACAACGATCAGCCGAGCACTTCCCGATTGACCACATTCTCGCGATTGGGCTTGCCGTCGAGCACGCTCAAGATGTTCTCGACGGCGGCGGCGCCCATGCGGTCGACCGCCTCGCGGGTGACCCCGGCGACATGCGGCGCGGCGATGAAATTCGGCAGGGTAAGAAGCGGGTTGTCCTGCGGCGTCGGCTCCTCGACAAAGACATCGAGTGCGGCACCGGCGATGCGGTTCGCCTTAAGCGCGTCGTAGAGAGCCCGTTCGTCGACGATGCCGCCGCGCGCCGTGTTGACGATAAAGGCGGTGCGCTTCATATGGCCGAGCCGGGCGGCGTCGAACATTCCGACCGTCTCCGGCGTCTTCGGGCAGTGGATGGTGATGAAGTCGGCGCGCGCGACCGCGGCATCGAGGTCGCCGACCGGCTCGTAGCCCATGCCGCGGATCGTCTCCGAATACATGTAGGGGTCGTAGACCAGCACGTTCGTCTCCATCGCCGCGAAGCGCTTGGCCGAGCGCGTGCCGATCTTGCCAAAGCCGACGATCAGCACGGTCTTACCGTAGAGATCGGCCGGCATCTCCTTGTAGCGGTCGTGCCAGCGGCCCTCCTTGACCAGCGCGTCCATCGCCGCACCGCGCCGCGCCAACGACATGATCAGAAACACCCCGGCCTCGGCGACGCTGACCGAGTTGGCGGTGCCGCCGATCATCAGCGGGATCTTGCGCCGAGTGAGCGCCGGCACGTCGACCGCGTCGTAGCCGACGCCGATGCGAGAGACGACTTCGAGTCCTGGTGCCGCGTCGAGCTCGGGATCGCTGAACGGCTGCACGCCGAGCGCCACCCCGGCGACATCCTCGAGCAGCCGGTGCAGCTCGGCCTTGGACACCGTGTACTGATAGGGCACGCCTTCGACATCCTCGCGCGCCTCGACGATCGCCCACCCCGCCCTCGACATCGTCGTCGGCAACAGCAGTTTCTTCCGGTTAGTGCCGCTCGTCGTACCCCGATCGGTCGTGTTCACCCGCTCTCTCCCCAACGAATTTCGCGCGCCGAGCCTACTATGCCAGCCGCCGCCGCCGCCAGCCTTCGCGACTAGGGGAGGAGTTCGGAGAGGCGGCGGATGATGCGGTCGGGGCGGACCGGGCAGTCGGGCGGCAGGCCCATGCCGTAGCCGTCGTGCCAGATCGCGTGGATGCCGAGGCGCTGCGGCGCCGCGACCTCCCATTCGAGGTTGTCGCCGACCATCCAGGTGTCGCGCGCGCTGACGCCGAGCGCCGCCATCGCATGGGTGTAGGCGCGCTCCTCGGGCTTGCCAAAGCCGTGCTCGCCCTCGATCTGAATGTGGTCGAAGCGATGCTCGAGCGCGAACCGCACCACTTTGGCGCGTTGCGGCGCGCCGGCTCCGTTGGTGATCAGCGCCAGCCGGACGCCCAGCTCCTTCAACTTGTCGAGCGTGTCGTGCGCGCCCGGAAAGCACTGCAACTCGGCGTCGTGCAAAGCATTGAAGCGGTCGGCGATCTCGTCGGACAGCGTTCGCGGAGGAACCGCGTGGCCGCCCGCCGCCAGCGCCTGGAAGGCGTCGCCGACGATCCGCCGGCGCGCCTCGCCGATGCGGTGGCGCCAATGCTTGTGCCGCGCCGGATCAGCCCACAAATCGCGCGAGCTGTCCATGATGGCGGCGATCGCGGCCGCCGGCGTCAGCGGCGCCAGATGATCGACATAGGCGCCGAGCACCCGCTGCCATTGCGACTCGGCTGGGCCAAAGGCGACCAGGATCGTGTCATCGAGGTCGAACAAAATTGCGCGCGGCAGCTGCGGCATCGACGGTTCCTCCGGCATTCGGCTCAGGCGCCGGCTGCGTCTGACCGGTGGGCCCGCCACCCGCCCGCGGACCACCGATCACTATCGCTCGCCAACCGCACAGCGGCAAACCGTGCCGCCCGATCGCGGCAGCGCGGCGCGGCGGGATCGCTGACAAATCTCGCCGCCGCCCGAATCTTTTTGCGTGCGGGGGGAGCCAACGAAATAATTCGCGCGCACTTTTCGCGCAAGCTTCGCCTGTTGTGGCTGCGGAGCGTAATTTCGCCACAAGCGCCGGGCAACATGCTCATGAATCACGTTTTGCGAAGGAGGTGGGATTGGCAGTCGCCGCGTCGATGCCGTTGAGGCTGACGATCTGCGGGCTGGACGAGATCGCCGGCCATTGCGCGCAGGGCGTCACCCATGTGCTCTCGATCCTCGACCCGGGCTGGCCGGAGCCCGAGCCGATTGGTAGCTTCGAACTCGGTCGGCGGTTGAAGCTGAATTTCCACGACGTGATCGAGGCGACCCCGGAGTGGATCGCCCCCGAGCAATGCGATGTCGAGCTGTTGCTCGCGTTCGGGCGCAACCTTGGCGACTGGACAGGCGATGACGGAGGCGACCCCGAAGCGCGGGAGCTCCATCTGCTCGTCCACTGCCATGCCGGAGTGTCGCGCTCGACGGCCGCGGCGATCCTGTTGTTGGCGCAGCATCATCCCGACCGGCCGGCGCGAGACATCGTCGGCCGAGTCATCCGGCTGCGCCCGCGCGCGTGGCCCAACCTGCGCATGGTCGAGATCGGCGATGCGCTGCTCGGTCGCGACGGCGAGATCGTCGCCGCGGTGCGCTCGCTTTACCGGCTGATGCTCGACCGCGAGCCCGGGCTTGCCGACGCAATGATCGACGCAGGCCGCGGCCGTGAGGTCGCCGCCGCCGGCGTGTGAAACGCCGGCCCGGTCGAGGCAGGCCAAATGGGGCGCGGGCGCGACGGCGTCGCGTCTACATTTAGGGCTTTGCCGTCTGCTTGCCGGCCGAGGCCTTGTCTGCGCCCTTCTTTTTCTGCTTGGGTTTTTTGGCTTCCCGGCCCGAGCGTTTCTGCTCCTTGTTCGCCATCGCCGCCTCCGTTCGCCTCGCGTGACCCGGAATATGCGACAGATGTCGGCCGATGCAACAGCAGATCGCCCGCGGCCTAGGAACGCGCCGTCCAGCGCTTTTTCTCAACCGCGGCATCGGGAGCGGCGGCAATGGCGGTGAGGCGCCGTTCGAGGTCTGGGGTCGGCCAGGCGGCCGCTGTCGCCTCCTCATAGGCGCGGCACGCCTGCAACACCGCGAGGTCGCCGTAAAGCGGCCCAACCACTTGGAGCCCGACCGGCAACCCGTCGGCGAACCCGCACGGCACCGAGGCCGCGGGGTTTTTGGTCAGGTTGAAAGGCGGCGTATAGGGCATCCACTCCGGGAAATTCTCCGGGTTCGGCCGGCCGTCGCCGCGCGGGTCGGCGTAGGCCGCGGGGATCGGCATGGTCGGGGCCAACAGCAGGTCCCAGCGGTCGAAAAACCGCCGCAAGCTCTGGCCGAGCGCCGCCCGGCGCGCGACCGCGTCGACATACTCCTCCTGCGTCACCCGCTCCCCGCTGCGGCACAGTGCTACGAGCCCCGGATCCATCAGCGCCGGCGCGCTTGGCGGCAATGCCCGCAGCAAGGCCCAGAACGCCGCCCGCGCCAACGGCTCGAAAATGCCCTTCGGCGGTTGCGGGAACGGGTCGGCGAGCTCGACCTCGGCGCCGAGGCCGCGGAAGACGTCGGCGGCGCGCTCGACAGCGGCGCGCACCGCCGGCTCGGGCTCGGCGAGACCGAGGGTCGGCGACAACGCCACGCGCTTGCCCTTCAACGACCCCTCGCCCACCCGCTCGCGATATGTGACGCCGTCGTCGGGCAGGCTGTGCCAATCACGCGAATCCGGCCCCTTGATCGCGTCGAGCATCAGGGCGGCGTCCGCGACGGTGCGCGCCATCGGCCCGACATGCGCCACGTCGCCAAACGCCGAAGGCGGGTAGACCGAGCCCCGGCCAAAGGTCGGCTTCAACCCGAAGATGCCGCAAAACGCCGCCGGGATGCGGATCGAACCGCCGGCGTCGGTGCCGACCGCGAGCGGACAAATGCCGGCCAGCACCGCCGCAGCACTGCCGCCGCTGCTCCCGCCCGGCGTGCGCTCGAGGTCCCACGGGTTGCGGGTGACGCCGGAGAGCGGCGAGTCGGTCAACGGCTTCCAGCCGAATTCGGGTGTCGTCGTCTTGCCGAACAGCACGGCGCCATGGGCCCGCAGCGCCGCGGTGACCGGCGAGTCTTCGTTCCAGTCCTGGTTCGGGTCGATCGTGCGCGAGCCGACAAGACGCGGCCAGCCCGCCGTCAGCACGGTGTCCTTGATCGCCACCGGCACGCCGTCGAGCAGGCCCTGCGGCTCACCCCGCCGCCAGCGCGCCTCCGAGGCGCGCGCCTGCGCCGTCGCCGCCCGCGGGTCGTAAAGCACAAAGGCGTTCAGCGCCCCTTCATAGCGTTCGAGCCGCCGCAAGGTTTCAGCCAGCACCTCGACCGGCGACAGCTGTTTGCCGCGGTAGAGTGCGAGCAGCTGCGCCGCCGACAGGAAGGCAGTGTTCTCGGCCATCACACCCTCTCAGGTCGTCGCAACGACATTGGCGAGCGGCTCGCCGCGGACAAAACGGTCGATGTTGCGGGCGATGTCGCGGGAGCGGCGCTCGATCGTCCCGTCGGTGCGCGGCGAGCAGTGCGGTGTCATGATCACGTTCGGCAATTCGTGGAACGGGTGGCGCGACGGGCGCGGCTCGCGGTCCTCGGCGCTCGGGTAGCGCCACCAGGTGTCGAGCGCCGCCCCGGCGATGGTTCCGTCGCGCAACGCGTCGTAGAGCGCGTCCTCGTCCGCGATCGGCCCCCGCGCGAGGTTGATCAGAAAGGCGCTGCGCTTCATCGCCGCAAGCCGGCGCTCGTTGATCAGCCCCGTCGTTTCAGGGGTCAAAGCGCAGCTCAGAACGACGATGTCGCATTCGCCAAGCATCCGGTCGAGGTCGGCCCATGGAAAGACGCGCTCGACCGCGGGCGGCGCCAGCCGCGCCGTGCGATTGGCCGCGAGTACCCGACAGCCGAGTGCTGCAGCGCGCGCGGCGACCTCCTGGCCGATATGACCGAGCCCGACCACGCCGACGGTCTGGCCGCCGATCTCGCCGCGCGTCGGCCCGCCCACCGTCGGGCTCCAGTACCACGAGCCGGCGCGGAACGACGTCGCGATCTCGAAGAGCCGATGGCGCCAGGCCAGCATCATCATGACCGCGAACTCGCCGAGGGCGGGGCCGTGGCCGTAGGCGTTGCACAGGGTGACGCCCTTCGGCAGGGCCGACACGTCGATGCCGTCGGTCCCGGCAAGCGGCACCTGCACGAGCCGCAGCCGCGGCGCCGGCGGATAGCCGCGCCGCCAGGCGCCGGTCAGCACGATGTCGGCATCGGCGAGTGCCGCGGCGAGGAGCACCGGGTCGCCTCCGTCGAGGAGCTCCGTTCGTATATCCGAGGCGATGAATCCGGTAATCGGCGCCGCTTGCGACGTCGCGAGCGTGCCCAAGAACACCGCCTTCATCGCAGCGCCGTACAGCAGGTCATCGCGTGCATCATGCCCCCTCAGATCGTCGTGACGATGTTGGTCAGCGGCTCGCCGCGCGTGAAGCGGCCGAGATTCTCGGCCACCTCGTCCCACCGCCGCCGCATCATCCCCGCGGTCCAGCCGGAATTGTGCGGGGTCACGATCACGTTCGGCAATTCGTGGTACGGATGGCGCGAGCCGCGGCGGTTCGGCTCGGCGGCATCGGGATATTGCCACCACACGTCGATCGCGGCGCCGCCGATCGTGCGGTCGCGGAGGGCGGCGTAGAGCGCGTCTTCGTCGACGACCTGGCCGCGCGCGATGTTGATCAGAAACGCGCCGGGCTTCATCAAAGCGAGGCGCCGGGCGTCGATCAGACCCGTCGTTTCCGGGCCGAGTGCCGTGCACAACGCGACCGTGTCGCATTCCGGCAATATCCGGTCGAGCTCGGCGAGCGGATAGACGCGCTCGGTCCCGCCCTCGGCCGCGCGCGGCGTGCGGTTGGCGGCGAGAATGCGGCAGCCGAACGGCGCGGCGCGATGCGCGACCTCACGCCCGACCCGGCCATAGCCGACGATGCCCAAGGTCGAGCCGCGCACTTCGCCATGTGGCGCGCCGCTCTGGACCCAGCTGGTGCGCCATGAGGCATGGTCGCGGAATTCGCCCGCGATCTCGAACAGCCGGTGATGCAGCGCCAGCATTGTCATGATCACGTATTCGGCGATCGCGGTCTCGTGGCCAAAGGCGTTGCACACCGTGATCCCGGCCGGCAATGCCGCGAGGTCGAACAGGTCGACGCCGGTCGCGACCGACTGCACCAGCCGCACCTTTGGCGCCGGCGGGTAGTCGGCCCGCCAGTGATTGCTGACGAGGATGTCCGCCTCAGCGGCCGCCGCCGGCAGCCGGGCAACGTCGATCGGGTCGTCGACGATGTCGACCGCGAGCGCGGTCGGCAGCTGCGCCTCGATCCCGCGCGCGGTGTCTGCCGCGACGCCGCCAAGAAACAGTGCCTTCATCGGGGGCGCGGGGCCACCGGCGGGGGCGATACGCCCGCGCGATAGACCGCGATGGATCGGATGTTCATGGTCCTGCCGCGTGCCGTGTTTCGGGCGCCGGCCAATCTAGCCGGGGACGGACGCGCGCGCCAGCAACCCGCCGTCGACTGTGCCGGCGCCGGCGTCCTGCTCGCGTTTCTCCGTGAACAAAGCGCGAGGATAGGGCATGGGGGCGCCGGGGATGGCCGGCCTGGTCCCCGCCTAGCATTTGCATCGCGCGGAATTTGCCAGCCCGGCGCGCTTTCGGGGGTTTAAAAGCGATGCGGTTTTTCGCCGCCGCTGCGGCGCAGGTGCGATGTTGCGTCGGGCAGTGGCGAGGCGACGGACCGCCCTGGGCGATGCCCGCGGCGGTCGCGGTGCTGGCGCTGGCGCTGCGCCTCTATGGGCTCGGGGACAAGCCGTTCTGGCTCGACGAGGTCGCGAGCCTGCGCCGCGCGACCGCCTCCATTCCCGACCTCGTCCACGACTCGCTGCACAACAACCATTATCCGAGTTACTTCCTGCTGCTGTGGCTGGTCGCAAAGATCGGCACCTCGCAATGGCTGCTGCGGCTGCCGTCGGCGGTGTTTGGCGCCATTTCCGCCGGGCTCGCCTGCGCGATCGGCCGCCGGGCCGTCGACGCCCGCGCCGGCGCCGCCGCCGGGCTGCTGATGGCGTTCTCGCCGTTCGAGGTTCAGTTCGGGCAGGAGGCGCGCTCCTACACGCTCGTCGCCGCGCTGATATTGACCGCGCTGTGGGGGTTGCTGCGGTTGGCGCAGGAGCCGGCGGCAGCGGCGCTCCCGTTCCGCCGCGCGGGCGCGTTGCGCGCGGCATGGGCCGCCTATGGCCTCGGGACCGCAGCGGCGCTCGATGTGCTCAACGTCGCGGTGCCGTGGCTCGTCGCCGCCAATCTCGGCGCGCTTTTCGTCGCCCATGCGGCCGGCGGGCGGCGGCGCGGGTTCTGGCGAAACTGGGGCCTGATCCAGTTGCTGATCCTCGCGGCGTGGGTGCCCTCCGTCGTCGCGGTCTACCGTGCGAGCAAGGGCGCCGTGCTCGACGGCGTCGGTTGGGCGCCGGCCGAGACCCCCGCGACGATCTGGTCGATCATCGCGCCGGTCTATTTGCTCCGCCTGTCGAATTTTATCACGCTCGACCTGGCGCCGGTCGTGGTGCCCGGGCTGTCGCTCGCGGTGGCGCTGCTCGCGGCGTTCGGAGCCTGGCGCCTGCGCCGCGCGCCAACTGTGCTGGCGGTGCTCGGCGCCGCGGCACTCGTGCTGCCGCTCGGGCTGTGCGCGATTTCGCTGTTCGTCCCGGTGCTGGTGCCGCGCTATTTCGCCTGGAGTGCCGCACCGTTCTTTGTCTTTGCCGGGGCTGGCCTCAGCTTTTTGTCGGGCGCGCGGTTTACGGCGTTGGCAACCGCGATGGCGGCCATCTGTCTCGTCAACCTGGCCCCGTATTACGGCTATGAGACGAAGCCGCGCTGGGACTTGGTCGCGACCAGGCTTGCCGCCGTGACCCATCCCGGCGACGTGGTGCTGGTCAACAGCTACTACGCGTTTTCGGTGCTGACGGTTTTCGCCGCCCGCGCCGGCCTCGACCAGCACCGCGTCAAGCTCACCTGGCTGTTGCCGGAAGCGGCGAAAGTCGCGCCGGGCAACGCCGTATGGGCGGTGTACGGGCGCAGCGGGCAGGCGACCAAGCACTCATCCGAGGACTACCGGCGCTCGCTTTCGCTCGCTCTGGGCGGCCCGGTCGCGGTGAACGCGATCGGCCGCTACATCGTCCTGTGGCGCTTCCGGGCGCCCAAGCGCCCCGACCCCGCCGCCACAGCCGGCGCCTATTGCCGGCTCGAAGAGGGATATCGCTGAACGGCGGCCGCCGCCCGACAAAGGCCACCGGGTCCATGCCCAGCCAACGGCCGGCGCTTGACTTCGGGCGGCTTAGCTGGCGGGATCGCCCTCCTTGATGTTGCAGGAGGGTCGGATGGCGCGGGCAAACCGAGTGCGGGAATTGTGGCAGGCGGGCAAGCCCGTCATCAACAGCTGGTGCGGCATTCCGTCGAGCTTTTCTGCCGAGGTCATGGCCCATCACGGCTGGGACTCGCTGGTCGTCGACATGCAGCACGGCATGATCGACTACCAGATCATGGTGACGATGCTGCAAGGCATCTCGACGACCGAGACCGTGCCGCTGGTCCGGGTGCCGTGGAACGACCCGGCATATATCCAAAAGGCGCTCGACGCCGGGGCCTACGGCATCATCTGCCCGATGATCAACACCCGCGCCGAGGCCGAGAAGCTCGTCGACTCGATGCGCTATGCGCCGCTCGGCCACCGCAGCTCGGGGCCGATCCGCGCCTCGCTCTACGGCGGGGCCGACTACCACGCCAAGGCCAACGACATCGTCGTCGCCTTTGGCATGATCGAGACCGCCGAGGCGATCGACAACCTCGACCAGATCCTGTCGGTCAAGGGGCTGGACGCGGTCTATGTCGGCCCCAGCGACCTGTCGATCTCCTACGGTCACCCGCCGGGCGGCGACAAGCCCGACGAATGGATGATGACCGCGCTCAAAAAGGTGCTCGACGGCTGCAAGCGCCACAACGTCAAGCCCGGCATCCATTGCGGCGCGCCGGCTTACGCCAAGAAGATGATCGAGATGGGCTTTATGTTCGTCACGGTCGGCGGCGACACCCGCTTTGTGACGATGGGCGGCCAGGCGGCGGTCGCCGAAATGCGCGGCGGTGCCTCGGCGAAGCCCGGAGGCAGCAGCTCCAGCCCGTACTGAATCGTCGTCGTCGCGAGCCCCGAAGTCGCGCAAGCGCCGCCCGAGGACGACCTGGCGAAGCAATCGCGGGCGGAGTGCGTATTCGGATCGAGATCGTGCCGTCGCCTCCGCTGCTCGCAACGACCCGAGGGGTTTGTTGACCCGGATCTATGTCGACGCTGATGCCTGCCCGGTGCGCGAGGAGGTGTACCGGGTGGCGGGGCGGCTCGCGACCGACGTGTTTGTCGTGTCGAACGGGTCACGCCCGATCCGGCCGCCGGGTTTGCCCTCTGTGCGGATGGTAATGGTCGGCGAGGCGGCCGACGCCGCCGATGACTGGATCGCCGAGCAGATAACCGGCGCCGATGTCTGCGTCACCGCCGACATACCGCTCGCCGCCCGCGCTCTCGCCAGGGGTGCGCGGGTCGTGCCGCCCAACGGCCACCCGTTCACCCCGGCCAATATCGGCAACGCGCTCGCCGGCCGCGAATTGTCCCGCCATCTGCGCGAGCTCGGCACGGGCGGTCACGGGCCGCCGCCCTTTTCCAAGGCGGACCGCTCGCGCTTTCTTGGCGCCCTCGATGCCGCGGTCCGGGCAGCGCTGCGGGGTTAGGCGCTAACCGACAGGTCTGCGGTGGGCTTAGCCGCCCGGTGCGCCCTGGGTTTCGACATAGAGCGAATAGATCGACTGGCTCGCCGCCATGAACAGGCGGTTGCGCTTCAAGCCGCCGAAACAGACGTTGGCGCAGCGCTCGGGCAGCATGATATGGCCGATCATCGTGCCGTCGGGGGCGAAGACGGCGACCCCGTCCTCGGCCTCGCCGCCGGACCAGGCGCACCACAGATTGCCATGCACGTCGACCCGCATGCCGTCGCTGCCGCCCGGCTCGGCGGCGTTGAACTGCCGCCGGTTGACCGCCCGGGCGCCGTCATCGACGACATCGTAGACCTGGATCGAGCGCCTCCCCGGGCCCGGCGTGTCGATGACGTAGAGCAGCCTCTCATCGGGCGAAAAGGCGAGGCCGTTCGGCCGCTCCATGTCGCCGACCGCGATCGTCATTTCGCCGGTGGCGGGATCGAGCCGGTAGACGCGCAGCGGCAATTCCCAAGGTGCCGTGTGGCCGAGGTAGTTGCCGCGCGTGCCGGCGCCGTTGTCGCTGAACCAGATCGAGCCGTCGGACTTGACGACAACATCGTTGGGCGCGGTCAGCCGCTTGCCCTCGAAACGATCGGCCAAGACCGTGATCGCGCCGTCATATTCGGTGCGGGTCAGCCGCT
>DATMLF010000222.1:0-17489 GCA_035570595.1 Allostellaceae bacterium | reverse complement strand
TCTCACGCCGAACGGCCGCGGCCACAACCGATCGCCGCGATGTCATCCCGCCGTCGAGGGTGGTGCCGTCGTCGTCGCGGGGCCACCAAATCGGATGCCGCTCAGTGACGAGAGTGATTACCTTCGCCGATTTGGGCTGTTCGCGTAGTCCCTCTTCGGCTTCACTCACCACGGTAGTAGGTGCCGGATAAACAATCGGGCGGGGTATTAGGGCATCCACGAGAACCCTCACAGCCACCACAAGCCGACAAGGATGGTCAGCACGGTCAATGGCGCGCCGACCCGGAAATATTGCCAGAAGGCGAGTGCCACGCCGCGCCGGGCGGCGCGCTGCACGACGATCAGGTTGGCGACCGAGCCGAGGATCGTCAGGTTGCCCGCCAACGTCGCCGACATCGCGACGACGAGCCAGGCGCGCCGCGGATCGGGCAGCGCGGCGACAAACGGCTTCAGCACCAACACCGCCGGCACGTTGCTGACGAGGTTCGACAGGGCCGCGGTCACCACCGCCAAAACCGGCATCCGGTCGAGGTGCTGGCGGCCGATCTCGGCGACGACGCCGGGCGACAGCAGCGCCTTCTCAAACCCGGCGACGACCACGAACAGACCGGCGAACATCAACAGCAGCGGCCAGTCGATCTCACGGTAGATCTTGTCGCTCCGCACGGCGCGGGTCACCAGCAGCACCGCGCCCGCGACCAGCGCCACCTTGGCCGGCGGCTGGCCGGCGAAGAATCCCGCCATCATCATCAGGGTGACCAGCGCCGACTTGACTACGAGCGGCCGATAGGCGTGGGCTGGCGCGGGCGCCCCGCCGAGCCGCTCGCGCGTGCGGAACTCGGCCGGGTGGAGCAGCGCGATCAGCCCAAAGGTCAGGGCCAGCCCGATGCCTGCCACCGGCGTCAGCGCGGCGGCGAAGCTGCCATATGGGATCCCCGAAAAGCTGCCGATCATGATGTTCTGCGGGTTGCCGGTGATCGTCGCGACGCTGCCGACATTGGACGCCATCGCCACCGCGAGCAGATAGGGGACGGGCTCGCGGCGCAGGCGCATCACGAGATCGAGAACGAGCGGGGTCAGCGCCAGGCAAATCGTGTCGTTGACCAGAAACGCCGAAAAAAAGCCTGAGGTCAGTGTCACCGCCGCCAGCAGCAGCAGCGGGTGGCGGGCGCCGGTCACGACCCAGTTGGTGACAAGGCGGAAAAACCCCGACAGGCGCAAATTGCCGACGACGATCATCATGCCGAGCAGCAGTGCTATCGTGTCGAAGTCGACGGCGCGCAAGGCCCGGTCGAGCGGCAGCACGCCGAGACCCACCATCAGCGCCGCCCCGAGCAGCGCGGCACCGGCCCGGTCGAGATAGAATCCGGGCAATTTCCCGAGGGCGATCACGACATAGGTCAAGCCAAAGACGAGGACCGCCGCGAGCCGCAGCCCGCCCGGCCACACCCCGGCGAGAGCCGTGGAGCGCGGCGCCGCGACGACGAAGGCGAGCAGTGCGATCAGCGCCGCCGCCGCAACCATCGCGGCGACCCACCACGCCCGCCGGCGATGCCGCGCCGAGTGGGGCCGCTCGCGGCCGAGATCACGGCTCGGGGGCTCGCTCACCCGGCCTCGTCCTCGGCCGGCCAGCCGGCGGCGTCCGCCTCCGTCGCCCCCCGGCCCGGCGCCGCCGCGTCGCCGTTCCGCGCGGTTTCGGGCATCGCGAGCGCGAGTGCTGCAAACGCGATCGCGGCCACGGCGGCGGACGTCAGAAACGCCGCCGAATAGCCGAAATGTTCGACGATCACCCCGGCGGCGAGCCCGCTCAGCGATGCCCCGACACCCTGGGCCGTCGCCACCCCGCCTTGTGCGACATTATAGCGGCCGGTGCCGCGCATCAGGTCGGCCAACACCAAGGGCGTGATCGCACCCCAGATCCCGGCGCCGACCCCGTCGAGCAATTGCACGCCAACGAGCCAGGCGCTGGCGTTCGAGAAGGTGTAGAGCACCGCGCGGATCGGCAGGATGCCGAAACCGATCAACAGCAGCGGCTTGCGCCCCCAGCGGTCGGCGGTGCGCCCGACCATCAGCGCGATCGGCAGCATGATCATCTGCGCGGCGATGATGCAGGCCGACATCATTGCCGTCGCCACGCCTTTGTGCGCGAACGCCAATTTCTGGCCGACAAGCGGCAGCAACGGCGCGTTGGCAAAATGGAACAGCATCGTGCAGCCGGCATAGAGCAGCAGCGGCCGGCACGTCAGCAAGACCCTGAGACCCGACGGTTGCGGCGCGCCGTCGTCCTCCTTTTCGCCGCCGCGCGCCCGGGTGTGGTCGATCGCGGCGGACGGGATCGACAAAACCGCAAGGGCCGCCAGAACCGCAAAGACCGGGACGAGCAGAAACACCGCGCGTTGCGACACCGCCCACCCGACCAGGCCCGCCGCCGCGGCGATCGCGACGTTGCCGCCATGGTCGAACGCCGAGTTGCGGCCCATCCGCCGCGCCAACGCCGCGCGGGCGTAGAGCCCCAGGGTCAACGCCGCGACCGCCGGGCCAAACACGTCGCCGACCGCCGCCATCAGCGCGTTGGCGACCATCACCGGCCAAAAGCTCGGCGCCGCGTAGATCGTCGCCGCCCCGGCGGCGAGGACCGCGAGTGCGGTGATGATCAGCCCGCGTTTCCATCGCGTCGCGTCGATCAACCCGCCGACCGGGGTCTGCACCGCAAGGCCCAACAGCCCGCCCACGGTCGTGACGAGGCCGACCGCCTCCTGGCTCCACTGCTGCTGGGTGACGAGAAAGACGTTCAGATAGGGGCCGAGCGCGCCGCGCACGTCGGCGAGCAGAAAATTGAGCGCGTCGAGCGACGCCCCGCGAAAAGGCGCCGTGGAAGGCGCCGGCTTGTCGGCCGGCGCCGGGCGCGCCGTCGGCATCGGCGCCCTACGGCCGCGGCGGCGGCGGTGCCGGCCCGCCACCCGGCGGCGGCGCGCGCCCCGGGCCCGGGCCCGGTCCCGGCGGCCCCGCGACCAGGCTCAGTTGGGTCCGCGACGGGCCGAGCTGGCGCACCTCGACGACCTTGCCGAGGGCGCTGACCAGCTCGCTGCCCTCGGCGACGAGCGTGCGGCCGGGCTGCAGCAGGTCGGTGAGCCGGCCGGCCTCGGACGGCGGCAGCCGCAAAATGGTGCCGTCCTCGAGCAATGCCCCGTTGGCGTCGCCGCGCGGCCCGTAGAGCGTCATCCGCACCCGCCCGCGGATTTCGGTCAGCCCGGGCAGCGGCGCACTCGGGGCCACGTCCGCGTCGGCCGACGGCGGTGGCGCGGGCGGGGGTGGCGGCGGCGGCCCGGCCCCCGGCGCGGGCGGCCCGTTGTCGACGACGGTGCGCCCGGTCGCCTCGTCGGTGACCGACACCCCCTCGATCAAGGGCAGGGCGGCGGCGTGCAGCCCGTGGACGACGACAGTGTCGCCGGGCTTGACCGAGTAGGCGATCTGTGTCGACAGGTGCGGCGGCAGCACGATTTCGGTGCCGTCGGCGAGGATCAGCCCGTCGATGTCGCCGCGCGGGGTCAGCGTGAACTCTTCGACCTTGCCGCGCTGCGCCGGCAACTGGTCGGGGTTGTACAACGGTGCCGCCTCGGCGCCGGTTGCGGCGGCCGCGGGCGGCGGCGGGGTCTGCGCCGCGGCGCCGCCGGCGAGCGCAACGACTGCGGACGCGGCGAGCAAAACCGCGTTCCGGTTGGATATCATCTCGGTCACCTTGAGGAAGCAACGACCGAGCGTTACGGCGCATGCGCCGTGCCAATTCCAGACTGACGCAATATCAATAGGATAGCGACACCTGAGCGAGGCTAGCTGTCGATTTCGCCGACGCCGCCTGTCCGTTCCTCGGACAGGTCGAGGCCGTGTTGCTTGAGCTTGGCGTAGAGCAGCTGGCGGTGAATCCCGAGGAGGCGCGCGGCTTCGGCGCGGTTGCCGCCGCTTTTTGCCAGAGCGCGGCGGATCAGCATGGCCTCGAGCCGGGCGGTGGCGGACGGCAGGTCCTCTTCGGGCCAATCGGGTGCGGCTGGCTCGCTCGCGCGCGCCCGGCCGATAAAATCGAGGTCGGAGGCCGCGATCACGTCTCCGCGGGCCAGTGCGGCGGCGCGCTCCATCGCGTTCTTCAGCTCGCGGACATTTCCCGGCCAGGCATGCTCCACAAGGAGTCGGGCGGCGTCGGCGGCGAGCCGCTTGTTGCCGGCGTGGGCCAGGAAATGCTCGGCGAGCGGCACGATTTCGGCGACCCGTTCGCGCAGCGGCGGCAGATGGATCGGCACGACATGCAGTCGGTAGAACAAATCCTCGCGAAAGCCGCCGTCGCGGACATGCCGCCCGAGGTCGCGATGGGTCGCCGCGATCACGCGGGCGTCGACCGGGACCGGTTTGCCGCCGACTGGCCGCACCATCCGCTCCTGCAACGCGCGCAGCAGCTTTGCCTGCATCGCGATGTTCATGTCGCCGATCTCGTCGAGGAACAACGTCCCCTTGTCGGCCTCGCGAAACGCACCCGCCCGCTCGCCGACCGCCCCGGTAAAAGCCCCGCGGACATGGCCGAAAAGCTCGCTTTCGATCAGCTCCGCCGGGATCGCGGCGCAGTTCACCGCGACAAACGGCTTGTCGCCGCGCCGGCCGTGGTCGTGGATCGCGCGCGCCACGAGTTCCTTGCCGGTGCCGGTCTCGCCGCTGACGAGGACCGTCGCGTTGCTGTCGGCGAGCATGCCGATCGTCTTTTGCACCGCCCGCATCGCCTCGCTTGACCCGACAAACCCGTCCCCCGCCGGTTCGCGCTCGCCAGCGCCGGCGACGGCCCCGGCGGCCAGCATTCCGCGCAGCGCCGCGCCCAGCTGCGCGCGGCCGATCGGCTTTGTCAGATGGTCGAAGGCGCCAAGCCGCATCGCCTCGATCGTGTTGGCGGCGGTCGCATGCGCGGTCAGCACCGCGACCGGCGGCGCCGCGGCACGGCTGCGCAGCCGGCGCAGCACCTCAAGACCGTCGATGCCCGGCATGCGCAAATCGAGCAGCACGCCGTCGACCGGGGACCGCGCGAGCATGTCGAGCGCCACGGCACCGGACCGCGCGACCACTGGCTGGTAGCCGAGGCCGCGTACGGTCTCGTCGAGCGCCTCGCAGATCGCGGCATCGTCGTCGACGATCAGGATCAGTGCCATGGGACCACGATTTTGAAAACGGTTTCGGCTTGAGAAACGTCTAGCCGCGCGGTTCCGCCGTGGGCCTCGGCAATTTCTTTGACAATCGACAAGCCGAGCCCGGAGCCGTCGGCCCGGCCGGTGACAAACGGCTCGAACAGATGGTCGCGGATCGCGGCCGGCGGCCCCGGCCCCGAATCGGCGACCGACAGGATCAGCTCCGCCAGGTGGCGGCGCGCCGTGACGACGATGTCGCTGCCGCCGGGTGCCGCCTGCAGGGCGTTGAGGACGAGGTTGTCGAGCGCGCCGCGCATCTGGCCCGCGTCGAAGCGCGCCGTCGCATCCTCGGCCTCGCACCGGAGCCCCACACCCTTGGCCCTGGCGAGCTCGGCGTGCGCCGTGACGCAGGCCGCGATAAAGGATGCGAGCGGCACCGCCTCGAGGCGCGGCCGCTCCGGCTCGGTCAAGGTCAGCAGCCGGCGCACCACCCCGTCGAGCCGGTCGATCTGGCCGAGGATGGCGGCGAGCGCCTGATCCTTGCGGTCGGGGCCGAGCCTCAGTGCATTCTCGGCCTTCAACCGCATCGCCGCGATCGGGTTGCGGATCTCGTGCGCCAACCCCGCCGCCACCCGGCCGATTACCGCGAGCCGCTCGCCGGACGCGATCTGCCGCGCCAGTCGCTCGCCGCGCCGCCGCGCTTCCGCCAGCCGCCGGCCGGCGTCGTTGAGCGCCACGACGACGCGGTCGAGCTCGCGCTCGCCGGTCGCCGGCAGCACCGGCAGGGTCTCGATGTCGTGGGTCTGCAGCATCGCCTCGATGTGCCCGATGTGCCGCGGCCAGCTCGTCGTCAGCCGCGCCAGCAACGCGGCGGCCGCGAGCACCGTCGCGAGCAGAATGCCGAGCCCCGCCATCAGCAGCCGATAGCCGCTGCCGGCAAAGGTGAACACCCGGGTCATCGTCCACGCCGTCAATCCCGGAACCGGGCCGGGCAGCGGGCACGCCGCCATCAAGAGGATTTGCGTCGAGGCGTCGTAGCGGGTCGCGACCGGCCGCTCGTCGGCAAGCGCCGAACGGTTGGCGGCCCGGATCCGGGTCAGCTCCGCCTCGGGCACGTCGGTCTTGGGGCCAGTGCCCTGGTAGGTCGGGAAGGCGTAGGCGAGCGATCCGACGCCGTTTTGCCAGACCCCGCCTTCGACACCCGGCCGCTCGCGCAATGCGGTCTGCAGCACCGCACCGAGATCGCGCCGCAGGCTCGCGTTGCCGGCGCCCGGTGCCGGCCCGCGCCACCCGGCGCCGTAAAACCGATAGGCGCCGGCGATCGCGTCGCAGGCGCGGCCAACCTCGGCTTCGGCCTGCCCGGCGCGCGCCGTCGCCGACTGGCGAAACAAGGCGAACATCAGAATGCCGGCGGCGACCGCGGCCGCGGCCACCAGCATCAGCAGCACGAGGAGCCGCCCGCGCAACGACCCTAAGACGGCGGCGCGCACCGTCTACGACCCGATGCCGCGGTCGCCGGCGGCCAGCCTTGTTTCAGCCGCCGCCCCGCGCCGGCCGGCGCGGCGGTCCGGTTGCGACAAGCCGGCTGCCGTTGCTGCGGCGGTTGCGCGAAGGCCGGCTGCCGGCGCTTGACAGGCGCATCCGATTGCGTTTGCGCTGGCGCGCAGACGACCCTTCGCGACGGATTGGCGCCGCAGGCGACCGAGGAGCTCGACAATGGCGGGATCGCGCAACACGACCGAAGACGACATCACCGGGGAGGCTCTGGCGCGCTTCGCGCAGACGCCGGACCCGCGGCTCCGGCAAATCATGCTAAGCCTGATCGGGCACCTGCACGCGTTCGTCAAGGAGGTCAACTTGACCGAGGCGGAGTGGTTCCGGGCGATCGAGATCCTGACCAAGGCCGGCCACCTCTCGGACGACAAGCGCCAGGAGTTCATCCTGTTTTCGGATACGCTCGGGGTGTCGATGGTGGTCGACCTGTTGAGCCACCACAAGCCCGACGGCGCCACCGAGTCGACGGTGTTCGGCCCGTTCCACCGGCTGGGCGCGCCCGAGATGCCTTACGGCGGGAACATCGCGGGCCGCGACAAAAACGGGCCGCCGACGCTCGTCAGCGGCCGGGTGCTCGACCTCGACGGCCGGCCGGTCGCCGGCGCGTTGCTCGATGTCTGGCAGGCGCAGACAAACGGGCTTTACGACTCGCAGGACACGAGCCTCCACGAGATGCACATGCGCGGCAAATTCCACACCGACGGCGACGGCCGCTACCTCGTGCGCACCGTGCGCCCGGTGCACTATCCGATCCCGGCGGACGGCCCGGTCGGCGCGATGCTGCGCGCCACCGGCCGCCACCCGTGGCGCCCGGCGCACATCCATTTCGTCGTCTCGGCCGAGGGCTACGAGCCGGTCACGACGCACATCTTCGACAGCGCCGACGAATATCTCGGAAGCGACGCGGTCTTTGCCGTCAAGGACTCGCTGATCTGCGATTTCGCCCGCCACGACGAGGCCGCGGGCGAGGCGCGCCGGCTCGGGATAGCACCACCCTACTACACGACCGAGTTCGACTTTCACCTGAAGCCGGCGTCCGACGGCGGCGCTGAGGCGCTCGACGCCCAACGCCGTCTCGCCGCGCTTGGGGCCGGTTGACGGTGCGACGGTCTTGTGGCGCCGCATTGATCGCCTCTAGACTTCACCCATAGTCTTTGGGATGGCCGGGTCAATGGAGGATCGAATGCCCGAGGCGACACCAGGTGGAACCGACGTCTTCGAGATCATGCACACGATGCGGGCGATGCGGCGGTTGAAGCCCGACCCGGTGCCCGACGAATTGATCGGCAAGATCCTCGCCGCCGGCCAGGCCGCGGCGAGCGGCGGCAACACCCAGCGCTGGCGCTTTCTGGTGCTGAAGGACCCGGCCAAGAAAAAAGCGGTGCAGGCCTATTACAAAAAGGCGTTCGACGAGGTCGTTGGGCCGCGCTATGCGTCGAGCCCGCCGCCCCCCGGCTCGGACCCGGCGCGCTACAAGCGCCAGCACGCCGCGGTCGAATACCTGACCGAGCATTACCACGAGGCGCCGGTGTGGATCGTCGCCTGCCTCGAGGGCGGCGCCAACCCGGGGCGCACCGCCGGCTCGTCGATCTACCCGGCGGTGCAGAACATGCTGTTGGCGGCGCGCGCGCTCGGCCTCGGCTCGACCTTGACGACCCGGCACACCGGCTACGCGAAAGAGTGCGACGCGGCGATGGGCATCCCGGAGGGCTATCACTCCTACGCCATCCTGCCGATCGGCTACCCGATGGGGCGGTTCGGCCCGGTCGGCCGCGGGCCGCTCTCCGAGGTCGTCTATCTCGACGACTGGGGCAAGCCCTACCCCGGCCTGTAACCGCGTGATCGGATTGGCAAGCAAAGCAAGCGCAACCAAGGGCCGTCATTCCCGGACTTGTTCCGGGCATCCACGCGACGACGACGGACGAAGGCGTGGATGGCCGGGTCGAGTCCGGCCATGACGGACGCTGATTGAAAATCCACTCCTAGGGAGGAACCATGCCGAGAATAACCCCGGTCTCCGGCAAAACCGACGTCCCGAGCCAGCATCACGGGGTCGTCGACGAGGTCGTGAAAGTATTCGGCCAGGTACGCGGGCCGTTCAGCATCATGCTGCACAGCCCAGAGCTGGCGCATCGGGTGTTGCCGCTGGTGACCTTCTTCCGCGAGGACAGCATCGTCGAGCCGAAATTGCGCTCGCACGCGATCCTCGCGGCGGTGCGCGAGAAGGAAGCCGCCTATGTGTGGGCGGCGCAGGTCGGTGCCGCGCGCCGCGCCGGGGTGCCCGACCCGACGATCGACCTGTTGCGTGCCAAGGGCGACCCCGCCTCCCTCGGACAGGACGAGCGCGACATCGTCACCTATACGCGCCAGCTGATCCGCACCAACCGAACCGACCAGGCGGTGCAGGACCGGCTGAAGGAGCGGCACGGCGTGCAGTGGCTAGTCGAGCTGACCGCGGCGGCAAACTATTTCGCGTTCCTGTCCGGCATGGTCAACGCGTTCGAGGTCCCGGCCGCGCCCGACGGCGACAAATTGCCGACCTGACCCGCGGCTTTTCCGCGGGGCTGGCGTGTGGCCGGGCGCGGGCTGATCCTGGCCGCCCCGGCGTCGGGCAGCGGCAAGACAGTGGTGACGGCGGGGCTGCTGCGGCATCTGCGCCGTCGCGGGCTGCGGGTGGCGGCCGCCAAGGCCGGGCCCGACTTTATCGACCCGACGTTTCACGCCCTCGCCTGCGGCAGGCCGTGCCCAAACCTCGACCCGTGGGCAATGCGGCGCGGCACCTTGGCCGCGATCGCAGCGGGGCTCGCCGCCGACGCCGAGCTTGTTCTGTGCGAAGGGGTCATGGGTCTTTTCGACGGCGCCGGGCCCGACGGGGAGGCGGGCTCGACCGCCGAATTGGCGCGGCTCACCGGCTGGCCGGTCGTGCTGGTCGTCGACGCGCGCGGCCAGGGCGCCTCGGTCGCGGCCTTGCTGCGCGGCTTTGTCGCCCACCGCCCAATGCATGTCGGAAACATCTCGATCGTCGGGGTCGTCTTCAACCGCATCGCCGGCGAGCGGCACCGGGACTTGCTCGCAAACGCCGTGGCGCGGCACCTGCCCGGGCTTTCCCTTCTCGGCGCCTTGCCCGCCGACCCCGAGCTCGCGCTGCCGTCGCGTCATCTCGGGCTCGTGCCGGCGGGCGAAACCACCCATGCCGAGACGGTCATCGAGCGCGCCGCGGCCGAGATCGGCGCTCGCATCGACATCGAGCGGCTGCTCGCCGCGGCCAGGCGCCCGCCCCTCCCCGACGCCGCCGCGGGGGCACGGGGCGTCCCGCCGCTCGGTCAGCGCATCGCGGTCGCCCGCGACGATGCGTTCTGC
Organism: Allostellaceae bacterium; assembly: GCA_035570595.1. Classification (GTDB taxonomy): domain Bacteria; phylum Pseudomonadota; class Alphaproteobacteria; order ATCC43930; family CGMCC-115725; genus AP-15. Next base: position 7,413 of record DATMLF010000222.1, on the reverse strand, counting down.
TTTCTTTACCCACACCTGCTCGACGGCTGGCGGCGCGCCGGCGCCGAACTGCTGCTCTTCTCGCCGCTCGCGAACGAGCCGCCGCATCCCGCCGCCGATGCGGTGTACCTGCCGGGCGGCTATCCCGAGCTGTGGGCCGGGCATATCGCGACGGCGGACGGCTTTCTCGGCGGGCTGCGGCGCGCCGCCGCGGCGGGAAAGCCGGTGTACGGCGAGTGCGGCGGCTACATGGCGCTCGGCGACGCGCTGATCGACGCCGCCGGGTATCGCCATGCAATGGCGCGCCTGCTGCCGCTCGAAACCAGCTTTGCCGAGCGCCGGCGTCGCCTCGGCTACCGTTGCGCAACCCTGCTCGCCGACGCCCCGTTGGGCCCCGCCGGCGCCCGTTTCCGCGGCCACGAATTCCATTACGCGACGGCAATTCGCGAAGAGGCCGCCGAGCCATTGTGGTCGGCGACCGACGCGGCCGGCGCCGATCTGGGACACTACGGCTTGCGCCGCGGCTCGGTATTCGGCTCGTTCGTTCACCTGATCGACAGCGCACATTTACGGGATTGTTCCGCCTGCGGCAGGGCGCAAGGTGTGGCGGAAGACGATCGCCGCGGTGAGCAACAGGACGGCGCCGGCCTGATGGGCAGCGGCGAGCGGGATCGGCACGACGAGCAGCAGGGTCGAGATGCCTAGCGCCACTTGCAGGAGCACGGCGGCGAGCAGAAACCACAGCGCGGTGCGTGCCGGGGATGCGGCAAGCCGGCCGAGGGCGGCTGCCCACATCAAAAGCACCGCGCCCAGCGTCGTCATCGCCAGCAGGCGGTGGTCGAACTGGACCGCCGCGAGGTTTTCGAACCAGTTGCGGATGAACGGATGGAGTGCGGCGTACTCGCCCGGGACCAGATGGCCGCCCATTAGCGGGAAGGTATTGTAGACAAATCCGGCGCGGGTGCCGGCAACAAAGCCGCCGGCGGCGATCGTCACCGCGACCAGCAGGATCACGGCTTCGGCTGCGCGCCGCCGCCCCCACCCTAACCCTCCCCCGCAGGCGAGGGAGGCAGAGGAGCGGGCTTCGTTTGTGGCGCGGAGGCCGAGCGCGGTCCACAGGATCGCGCTGTAAAGCGCGAGCGCCAATGCCAGATGCGCGACGAGGCGGTACTGGCTGACCTCGATACGGTGCGCGAGCCCGCTTTCGACCATGTACCAGCCGAGAAGCCCCTGCGCGAAGCCGAGCGCGAGGATGCCGACAAGCGCCGGCCCCAATCGTCGCGGCAGCCGTCCGCGCAGCCAGAACCACAGCAGCGGCGCCGCAAAGACGACCCCGATCAGCCGCCCCAACAGCCGGTGTGCATATTCCCAAAAATAAAGGGTTTTGAAATCGGCGAGGCTGATCCCGAAATGGACGGCGCGGTATTCGGGGACCTGTCGATAGCGCGCGAACTCGGCCGCCCACTGGGCGTGGGTCAGCGGCGGGATGACGCCGATGACGGGATTCCATTCGGTGATCGACAGCCCGGACAAGGTCAGCCGGGTGATCCCGCCGACCACGACCATCAGAAAGATCAGCCCGCAGCAAACAAACAGCCAGGCCGCCACGGCCCGCGGCACGGCTTTGTCCACCGCGGCCGTTGCCGTGCCTGCGCTGTAGCGCGGAGCGGTCGTCGACAGGGGCAAGGCGGCGGTTTCCTAACGGCAACTCTGTCCGGCAAGGTGAGGGTGCGTCTTGGCCGCGGCAAGTGCGGCGAAAGGCGCCGGCTCACCGCTGGCGCGGGCGCAGCAAGTGATGATGGTCGGCGGCGTAGAGGCGGCTTTCCGACGCGGTGGACAAGGCGCCGCCGAGCGCCGGGCCGACCAGGACCAGCGCGGTGCGGGTGATCGCCGCCGCCTTGACCCGCTCACGGATGTCGCCGAGGGTGCCGCGAATCAGCCGCTCCTCGGGCCAGCTGACGCGGTAGGCGACCACCGCCGGACAATCCATGCCGTAATGCGGCGTCAGCACGCGCACGATATGGGCGAGGTTCGGCGCCGACAGGTGGATGGCGAGGGTGGCGCCGGTCGCGGCGAAGCGCTCGAGCGCCTCGCCCTCGGGCATCGGCGAGGAGCGGGTCGCGGTCCGCGTCAGGACCACGGTCTGCGCCACCTCCGGCAGGGTCAGCTCGCAGCCGAGCGCCGCCGCGGCGGCGGCGAAGGACGGCACGCCCGGGGTCACGTCGTAGGGAATGCCGAGTGCGTCAAGGCGGCGCATCTGCTCGGCGGTGGCGCCATAAAGCGAAGGGTCGCCCGAATGCAGCCGAGCCACGTCGAGCCCCAGCCGATGCGCGCCGGCGAAATGCTCGACGATCTCGTCGAGCGTCAGCCCGGCGGTGTCGACGATGCGGGCGTCGGGCCGTGCGGCGGCGAGGATCTCGCGCGGCACCAGCGAGCCGGCATAAAGGCAGACCGGGCAGCGCTCGATCAGCCGCAAGCCGCGCACCGTGATCAGATCGGCGGCGCCAGGGCCCGCCCCGATGAAATGCACGGTCACCGGGACAAGCCGGGAAGATAGCCGCGCGGAGTGTAGAGGCGAGGCGGGACGCTATCGAGAATGCGGGTTGTCGTGCTGCCGACCAGCACCAGGCTCAGCATGTCGACGCCGGCGGCGGCCGCGGCCAGCCCGGCGAGCGCGATGATGCGCGTTTGCTCGCGGCCGCGCCCTAGGTTGCGGCCGACAAACACCGGCGTTTGCGGCGGGCGGTGGCGCAGCAGGATTTCGGCTGCCTCCGCAAGTTGCGCGGTGCGGCGGGTCGAGCGCGGGTTGTAGAGCGCCACGACAAAATCGCCGGCCGCCGCCATTTCGAGCCGGGTGCGGATCGTCGCCCACGGCGTCAGCAGGTCAGACAACGAGATCGCGCAGAAATCATGACCGAGCGGGGCGCCGGCGCGCGCCGCCGCCGCCTGCAGCGCGGATACGCCGGGGCAGACGGTGAGCTCGACCATGCGCCATTCGGGCATCGCGGCGCCGTCGACCAGCTCGAACACTAGCGAGGCGAGCCCGTAGATGCCGGCGTCGCCCGACGAGACGAGCGCCACGCTGCCGCCCGCGGCGGCGAGGTCGAGCGCCCGGCGCGCCCGCGCATCTTCCTCGCCAAGCCTGCTGTGATGCAGGCGTTTGCCGGCGATGGCGGGCCCGAGCAGGTCGAGATAGAGGCGATAGCCGACGATGTCGCTGGCGGCGGCGAGCGCGGCGCTGGCTTCCGGGGTGCGCCAGCCGGGATCGCCCGGGCCGATACCGACAATCGCGAGCTGGCCGCGCGCACGGCCGATCGCGGCAGCGTCGACCGGTCGCGGCGCACGGGCGACGGCGCAGGTCGCGCGCCGCGACTTGCGCTTGGGCGCGACGAGGGTTCCGCCGGCGCCGGCGGCGGCGAGGGCCGCACCCTCGGCCACACCCCAGCAGCCGGTCGCGCGAAACACCGCCTCCGAGCGCTCCGACAAGCGGTCGGTTTCGGTGAGCAGCCGCCCGGCCGGGAAAAACCGCGCCGGCACGCCGAATGCGCCCGCGAGCGCGTGGATGCCGGGCTCGGCGAGCTTCAGCTCGATCGAGACGACCGCGGCAACGGCACCCTCCGACAGGCCAACGTCAGCGAGGGTGGCGCGGGCGAGTTCGGCGATCTCCTCCGGGGCGCAGCCGCGCTCGCAGCCGATCCCGACCGCCAAGACCGGCGGGTGGTAGACCAGCGCCGTTGTCCCGGGCACCGCCGAGCGGTCGGTCACGACGACCTTGGCCGCCGCATCCGCGGCCCAGCCGACGGCGCCGGCGCGCAGCCACCCGCCGTCGCCGGCCTCCTCGACCAGTGCCACGGGCTCGCCGGCCAGCAGCGCCGCGGCGACCGGCTTGACCCGTTCCGGGTCGGCGATGCGCCAGCCGGGCGGCGGCTCGTCGAGCACCACCCCGAGCCGCAAATCGCCGGCCGTGGTGATCGCGGCGACCCCGCCCAACAGCTCGGCGACGACGCGGGCGATCGCGTTCGCGCCATGGTGCCCGCCAACCAGCGGCACCGCGACCGAGCCGTCCGCGGCGACGGCGACCACCGCGGGCTCCTGCCGTTTTGCCGCGAGCAGCGGCGCCACTGAACGGACGAGGATGCCGCTGGCGCAGACCCCGACGATCGGGCGGCCGGCAGCGAAGAGTTCGGCGATGTGGAGCGAAACCCGGTCGTAGGTCTCGTCCCAATCCCCGTTGCGGGCGCGCGGGCCATGCAACCGCGAGCCGGGCAGGACGGTTTGCAGCCGCCGGCCGAGCGCCGCCGCCGAGGGTCCGAGAACGACGATCGCAATGCGGTCAGGTAGTCCGCGGCTCATCGCAGCGAGCCCCGCCGTAGTCCTGATGTATCCATGCCAACGCCGGGCCGTTGATCCGAATCGGCGACTGTTCTCGTCGGGGAAAAAAACGAGAAGGTGAAAAGCGAATTAACGAAGCGATTGTTGCTTGCAAATGCCCGAGATTTGCTAGACTTGCCAGAATCGGCATCGGCGCAGGGGAAGCCATGCGAGCGCATCTTTCGGGCGGCGCTCTTGTCGCGGCCGTCGCTGCGATCGCCGCGACATCGGTGCTGGCCGGCACGCCGCCGCCGGTCGTCGCCGCAATGCCCGCCTCGACAGCGGCCGCACCGGCCCCGCCACCCGCCCGGGTCGGACGGATCAGCCTCGCCTCGGGAAAGGTCGAGTTCCGCGGCCCGGGCGACGCACAATGGTCGCCGGCTTCGGTCAACGACCCGGTCGCCACCGGCGTGTCGCTGCGCACCGACCCGCAGTCCCGCGCCGAGATTCGCGTCGGCGCCGACACGGTCGACCTCGACGGCGGCACCGAGGTCGCGGTCGCGAAGCTCGACCGGCAGGTCGCCGAGCTCGCCGTCGGGCGGGGCCGCGTTGACCTCGACCTGCGGTCGTTCGAGCCCGGGGAGAGCGTCGAGGTCGACATCCCGCGCGGTGGGATCTGGCTCTCGCGGCGCGGCCGCTACGACATCGACGCCGGTGGCGGCGACCGCCCGATGCGCATCGCGGCCTTTACCGGCGACGCCCGGTTTGTCGGCGGCGGCGCCGATTTCCCGGTCTGGGCGGGCGACCGGGTCGTGCTGAGCGCCGCCGGGCCGGTCACGCCGGTGACCGAGCCCGCCTCCGGTGACGACTTCGCCGAGTGGTGCGGGGCGCGCGCGGTCGACGACTCGCGGCTCGCCGCACCCTATTTCGTGTCGCGCCAGATGACCGGCTACGCCGTGCTCGACGCCGCCGGCCGCTGGCGGGCGGCCGGCAAGAATGGCGAGGTGTGGGTCCCGGACGCCTCGCCGGAGGACTGGGTGCCCTATCGCAACGGGCATTGGCGCTGGCTGGCGCCATGGGGCTGGAGCTGGGTTGACGACCAGCCTTGGGGGTTCGCCACCTCGCATTACGGGCGCTGGCTGTTCGCCGACGGGAAATGGGCCTGGGCGCCCGGCAACTTGACATCGGACCCGGTGTGGGCGCCCGCGGTCGTCGCGTTTCTCGGCACGCCCGGGGTCGGGCTTTCCTATGCCGACGGGCCCGGCCCGGCGGTCGCCTGGTTCCCGCTGGCGCCCGACGAAATCTATTGGCCGAGCTATACCGCCGATCTCGACTACATCCGCAGGGTCAACCGCGGCACGGCCGCGGATTTGGGCGCCATCCGCATCCGCAGCGACGGCGAGCCGCCGACCGAGATCGTCAACGCCCATTTCGCCAACCGGGAGTTCGCGAGCGTCGTGCCGCGCCCGGTGTTTGTCGCCGGCGGGCCGGTGGCGGCAGCACTGGTGTCGATCCCCGACGAGCGCCTGCGCAACGCGCCGGCAATCATGGGCTCGCCGCAGATCGGCCCGCCACCGCCGCCGGCCGCTGTCCGGGTGGCCGTCGCCGCGCCGGCGCGCGAGCATGCTCCCGTAAAGGCCGGGAGGGTCGGCTGGGTCAGCCTCCTGCGCGCCGCCGAAATCCGCTCGCGAAACTTCCAGGAGGTGGCCCGTCTGCATTTCGCCCGATTGCGCGTGTTGGCCTATACCGAAATGTCGCGGCTGCGCCACACTATTGTCCTGCGGGTTGCGCGTGCCGATCATGCGCCATCGCATCCCGAAGCGCGCAAGAGGATGGTCAAGCGATGATCGACTACCGCAGCGACAATACCGGCCGGGCGGCGCCGGAAATCCTCGAGGCGCTGATCCGCGCCAACCGCGACACCGCGCTCGGCTATGGTGCCGACGAATGGACGGCGGCGTTGCAACAGCGCTTCTCCGACTTGTTCGAGACCGCGGTGCGGGTGTTTCCGGTCGCGACCGGCACCGCGGCCAACGCGCTCGGCCTCGCGGCGGTCAGCCCCGGTTGGGGCATCGTCTATTGCAGCGAGGCGGCGCACATCAACACGTCCGAGGCGAACGCGGCGGGGTTTTTCAGCGGCGGCCTGAAGCTTGCCGCGGTGGCGGGCGACCACGGCCGCATCAACCCCGAGCGCCTCGCCGAAACCCTCGCGACGATCCTACCGGGCCAGCTGCACCGCGGCCAGCCGGCGGCGGTCAACCTGACCCAGGCGAGCGATCTCGGCACAGTCTACCCGCTCGGCGAAATCCAGGCGATCGGCGAACTCGCCAAAAGCCGCGGGCTGCGCCTGCATATGGACGGGGCGCGGTTCGCCAATGCCGTGGCGCGGCTCGGCTGCAGCCCGGCCGAGGCGAGCTGGCGCCGGGGCGTCGACATCATGTCGTTTGGCGCGACCAAGAACGGCGGCGCCCTGTGCGACGCGATCGTCGTCTTTGCGCCCGAGCTGGTCGACGGCCTCGCCGTGCAGTTGCGCCGCGCCGGGCAGGTCTGGTCGAAGATGCGGTTCGCCTCGGCGCAATTGCTGGCCTATGTCGAAAACGGGTTGTGGCTCGACATGGCGCGCGCCTCGAACGCGGTCGCGGCGCGGATCGCCGCCGGGCTCGCCGGCGTTGCGGGCGCGCGGCTGCTCGCCCCGGTCGAGGTCAACGAGATTTTCCTCGAATTGCCGGATACGGTCATGGACGCCCTCGAAGCCGACGGTTTCGGCTTTTACCGCCGCAGCAAGAGTTTGGCGCGCTTTGTCTGCCGCTTTGACGCGACCGCCTCCGACGCCGACGCGCTGGCGGCGGCAGTGCGCCGGCATCTGGCGCGGTCATCCGCCCGCGCCGCCGATTAGCGCGGTTTCCGATCAAATTGCACCCCGCTCACCCCCTCCCAAACCCTTCCCATCAAGGGGGAGGGAGGGCCTCTATGGGCATTCCGTTTTCCACTCACGCCACTTTCTACTCACGCCACGCCTCGATGGGCGCGGGTCGGGGTGGGGGTGACGCGTGCCGCATGCATCGACTCGGTCAAAAACCGCTCTGGAAACGCGGGCACAGCGCGCGCGACAGCCCGCCACCT
>DATMLF010000221.1:0-52046 GCA_035570595.1 Allostellaceae bacterium | reverse complement strand
TAACGGTACAGCACCGCTTCGACGAATCGACGATTGTCTTGGGCGGTTACGCCGACATGGCCGAGCCGCCCTGGCAGCCAGTCTTTGATCCGCTCCCACTGGTCGTCTCGCAGTCCATATCGGGTCATCGGTCAGCCTTTTGCCAAAGCCGACCTTTCATTGATCACACAATTTCTGGCGGAGGTAGACTCGTTTTACGTACTATTCCTCAACGATGACTCGTTTTACGTGCAGGATCAAAATAATTGACGACACGCCCTAGTGTCCCATCCGGGAAATACGATGACATAGTCGGGTAATTTTTTCGAGAATGCATCGGCGGTAGCGGTCCAGAAAGGCTGCGGCGTCAGGTTATAGCCGGTGACGAACAGGTTGGGGGCGCCCGGTGACGAGCTCGCCGGTTTCCGGGTCGACAACGCGCTCGGCGGTTTTCGTCCAATCGGGGCCGAGCCGCGCGCCGCCGAGCCGCCGGTAGCGCCAGCGTTCGACCACGGCGGCAACGGCCACTACGAAACCCAAAGCGCCAATCGCCACGACAGCACCATGCACCCGGCCGCCGCGAGCGCCACCGCAGCCGCGATCATCGCGACCGCGACGACAAAAGACCGGCGCGCGGCACCGTGCCGCTCACCCCGGCAGGCGCTCGACCACGGCCGCGGTGCCGTATGCGACGATCTCGCTCATCGTCTCGCCGATCTCGGCCGAGTCAAAGCGCATCATCAAAACGGCATTGGCACCCATCGCGGCGGCGTTTTCGACAAGGCGGTCGATCGCGTGGCGCCGCGCCTCTTCGAGCAGCTGCGTGTACTCGTGGATCTCGCCGCCGACGATCGAGCGCAACCCGGCCATCAGATTGCCGCCAAGCCCGCGGCTGCGCACGACGACGCCAAAGCATTGGCCCTTGATCTCGTCGACCCGGTGGCCGGCAATCGTTTCGGTGGTCACGACGAGCATGATTGGTGTCTCCGTTTGGGGTCAATTCGGTGGGTCGGCACGGCGGTGCCGCGCTTCTCGTAAGCATGCTGATGATCTCGGTTGCTTACCACTCTGCAACCCTGCAATGAACAAACGGCCGGTTGCGGGGCCGGGCGGCGAGGCGCTAGGCTGCGTCGGGCCAGGGATCAAAGCGGGGCGGCGATGGCGGCGGCGACAAATTGGAACGAGAGCGAAGTCGAAATCGCCGGGGCAAAGCTGCATCTGGCGCGCGCCGGCAGCGGGCGGCCCGTGCTGGTGCTGCACCATGACATCGGCAGCCCGGATCGGCTCGACTTTTACGACGCGCTGGCGAGCCGGTTCGAGGTCCTGGTCCCGCATCACCCGGGCTACGGCAAGTCGGAACGGCCGCAATGGCTGCGCAGTGTGCGCGACGTCGCGGTCATCTACCAATGGCTGCTGTCCGATCTCGGGATCGAGCGGGCGTCGCTGGTCGGGCTCGGCTTTGGCGGCTGGATCGCCGCCGAGATGGCGACGATGTCGCCCGACCGACTGCACCGGCTGGCGCTCGTCGGCGCGATGGGGCTGAAGCCGCCGCAGGGCGACATTTTCGACCAGGCGATCGTCAGCTATCTCGATTATGCCCGCGCCGGGTTCCACGACCAGGCGGCGTTCGCCCGCGTCTACGGCGATGTGACGACCGACCAGCTGGTCGACTGGGACATCTGCCGGGAAATGTGCTTCCGCATCGCCTGGAAGCCGTACATGTACAGCCAGACCCTGCCGCATTTGCTGGGCGGGGTGAAGGCCCCGGCGTTGGTCGTGTGGGGCGACGACGACAAGGTCGTGCCGCGGAGCGCCGGCGAACTCTACGCGGCGGCTTTGCCCAACGCTCGTTTCGAGATCCTGCGCGCGGCCGGTCATTGCACGGAGATGGAGCAGCCCGACGCGCTCGCCCGGCTGATCGGCGGCTTCATCGCCGAGAACTGACGTACTTTGTTGCCGCGCGAGCGCGGCGCACAGCGCAGGGAACGCGTCGGATAGCGCAGGGAACAGGAGGAAATCATGCATGTGATGTATTTCACCGAGCAGCCGATGTCCGCCTATCCGGCCGATATCGGGCTCGAATTCGGCGCCACCGCGCTGATGTTCTCGAACAAATATTTCGATCCGGTTGCCGGCAGCCGCCTCTACAACGAATATCTCGAGCAGTACATCTACGCCGAAGAGATGGGCGTCGAAGGCTTCATGCTGAACGAGCATCACAACGCGCCGTTCTGCATGCAGGCCAAATGCAACATATTTGCCTCGATCCTCGCCGCGGTGACCAAAAAGGCGAAGATCGTGCTGCTCGGCAACCCGTTGCCGTTGGCCGAGAACCCGGTGCGGCTCGCCGAAGAACTGGCAATGATCGACATGATCTCGAAGGGCCGGTTGGTTTCGGGCTTTGTGCGCGGCGGCGGCCAGGAGCAGCTCGCCAACGGGGTCAGCCCGGCCTACAACCGCGAGCGCTTCGAGGAGGCCCACGACCTCGTAACCGCGGCGTGGACGCGCGAGGGCCCGTTCCGCTGGGAAGGCATGCACTACCAGCATCGTGTCGTCAATCCGTGGGCCGTTCCGTTGCAAAAGCCCTACCCACGCGTGTGGATCCCAGGTGTGCTGTCCAAGGAAACCATCATCTGGGCGGCCAAGCAGCGCTATCCCTACATCGCGCTCAACACCTCGATCGAGGCGACCAAGAATATCTGGAAGCTCTATGACGAGGTTGCGCTTGAGGCCGGCTATGTCGCCGGGCCGGAGAACCGCGGCTACCTGCAGCAGGTCCACGTCTCCGACAGCGAGGAAAAGGCCGAGAAGAACGCCCGCCAGTTCCTGTGGATGCAAGGCGAGTTCACCGGTCTGGCGCACCCGGTGTGGTCGAGCCCGTCAGGCTACTCGTCGCCCGAGCATCGCCGCAACTTTGTCGAGTTCGCGGTCGGCCGGGCCGAGAGCCCGCGCGGCCGGCCGACCTTTGAAAAGCAGGTCGCCGACGGCCGCGTCATCTATGGCACGCCGGACACGGTCATCCCGAAATTGCGCCGCGTGCTTGAGGAAACCCGGCCCAGCATTTACGGCCTCTGGGGCAATGACGGCAATGTCAGCAACGAGGACGCGCGGACCTGCATCCGGCTGCTCGGCCAGGAAGTCATGCCGGCGATGCGCGAAATCGGCAAGGAGCTCGGGTTGAAGGACCCGTTCGAGCTGAACTCGCCGGTGCATCTGCGCTATTCGACCGACCTCCGGCAGATGCCGCGCGCCGCGGAGTAGCACAACACGCCGGTCCGACCGGGGCCGGCTGGCGGATTGTCGATGATGCCGCGCCGCGCCAAGGCGTGCGCCGGCGGGGTGTGCATAGCGTCGTTGCCGATCATCCGCATGCCGACCTTAAGGGTCCGCAACAGCGGGCCGTCAAACGCGCGGTCGGCGCCAAGGCCGGCAAGCAGGTGTGGAAGATCTCATTCATCCCGCAGACAGCGAGGGCCGCCCGCGCCATAATGGTGAACCTGGCGACTGCGGCCGCCCGTCTAGCGCCGACGACGACGGGCCTTGACCCGCTCTCGGCGCGGCCGCGCGACCTGTCTGTGAGGTGGGCCGACGGCTTGTTATTAAGAGCCCCCGCGTGGAGAACCAATGGAAGCAGGATTCGGCAGCACCCCGTTTGGCAATGCGCGGGGGCGGGCGGCGCGGCGCTACATGCTCGGCAACGATCGACTCAAAGCCGCCGTCACCGACTATGGCGGCGTGCTGGTCTCACTCGAGGCGCCTGATCGCGACGGGCAACTCGCGCATGTCGTGCTCGGCTTTGACGATGTCGCGGGTTACGTCGACAACCGAGGCTCGTTCGGCGCGTTGCTCGGGCGCACCGCCAACCGCATCGCGAATGGCCGATTTACGATCGACGGCGCGCCCTACGAGCTGTCAAAAAATGAAGGCGCGAACACGTTGCACGGCGGGGTCGCCGGGTTTGGCAAGCGGTTCTGGTCGGTCAAGGAGGCCTCGGCGGTCCATTTGACCTTGGCGCTGACCACCGCCGACGGCGATCAAGGGTTTCCGGGCGAGGTCGCGGTTGAGGCGACCTGGCGGCTCGACGGCACAGACCTGTCGCTGCTGTTCACGGCCGAGACTACGAAGCCCACGCCGTTGTCCTTGAGTGCGCACCCCTATTTCAACCTTGACGGTCCGGCGGCGCGCGACTGCCTCGACCACGAGGTCCAAATCTTCGCCGACGCCTATCTGCCGACCGACAAACAGCAAATCCCGACCGGCGAAATCCGGCCGGTTTCCGAAACCCCGTTCGACTTGCGGCGCCCGCAGCCGATCGGTGCGCGTATCCGCGAGTCGGACGCGCAACTGCTCTATGGCCGCGGCTACGACCATTATTTTGTGCTGCATGAGCATCAAGCGGCGACGCCGCGTCCAGCGGCGCGCGTCCGCTCGGCGACCAGCGGCCGCGTCCTCGAGATCCTGACGACGCAGCCGGGTGTGCAGTTCTACACCGGCAACAATCTCGACGGCTCGGCGCCGGGGCGCGGCGGGCTCTATCGCCAGTCGGCGGGATTTGCGTTCGAGCCGCAGGGCTTCCCGAACGCCCCGAACCAGCCGAATTTCCCGTCGACGGTCTTGCGGCCCGGCGAGGCCTATCGGCAGGAAACCGTCTATCGCCTGACCTGCGGCTGACCGGAGCGGCGCCGCCCCGCCGCGCTTCCGCTCTGTCTACTGTCGCGTGTACTTGACGACGCGCCGCACGCGGCCCCAGGCGCCCGGTTGGACGACATAGAGGTCCTTGCGCGAGTCGACCCAGATCCCGTGGCACGATCGGTTGACCGGGCCGTCGCCCCAGCGTGCCAGCCGCTCGCCGTCCAGGGTCACGATGCTGATCATGCCGCCATTGTGCTCGGGGATGTAGACCGTGTCCTCGTCGTCGACATAGAAAAACGCCGGGCCGATCAGCTCGGTCGGCCAGACTTCGAGCAACTTGCCCTGCTGGTCGAAGACCTGCACCCGGTCGTTTTCGCGGTCGGCGAGCAACAGCCGGCCGCGGCTGTCGACCCACACCCCGTGCGGTAGGTTGAACTGACCCGGAGCGGTGCCGGGCTCGCCCCACGAAAACAGATGCTTGCCGTCTGCGGCGAATTTGTGCACGCGGGCGTTGCCGTAGCCGTCGCTGATAAAGAACTCGCCGGAGGGCGCAAACGCGATGTCGGTCGGCAGGTTGAACGGGCCGCCGCCATGGGTCACCTTTTTCCACGCCGACGAGCTGAAATCGTCCTCGGGGACGCCGGTGTCCGAGCGCTGGCCCTTGACCCCGATCGTGTGCAGCAGCTCGCCGTCGGTCGTGAACTTCATGAACTGGCCATGGTATTCGTCGGTCAGCCAGACGAAATCGTTTTCGTCGATACGGATCGCATGCGGGAACGAAAATAGACCCGCACCCCACGACTTCACGAAATTGCCGTCGCGATCGAACACGACGACCGGATGCTCGGAATTGCGGTTGAAGCAGTAGACGCGGTCTTGTGAATCGACGCTGACCGCGCACGCTCTGACTTCCAGGCCCTCGGGCGGGCGGGCCCATTCTTCGTTCACCTTGTAGGTGTATTTGCCGCTGCCGACGATGGGATCCATCATTTCCCCCTTTCCGTTTTCTGTGATCGTGGAGGATTGCGTCCGCCGGCATTATAGCAGCCGCGACCGCCCGCGGATCGATAAACCTTCGACTGGCAGCCATGGTGTTCCGAGGGCGTCGCTCGCCTAGCCGGCCGGGTTCTGGTAAAAGAACGATCAAGCGGCCGCAGGCAAGGAGTGCCTAGATGGAGTCCGGGAGGGGTGGCGCCGACAGGCTATGGGGCGACAAATGGCGTTAACACGCAGCGCAGCGAACGACGAGACCCCGGCGACGACGCGGCTTTATCTGATCACGCCGCCGGCATTTGATCCCGACCGGTTCGCCGGTGAGCTGGAAGAGGCGCTGGCCGGCGGCGACGTCGCCTGCCTGCAATTGCGGCTCAAGGACGTTGCCGACGACGTGGTTCGCCGGGCGACCGCGGTATTGCAGCCGATCGCCGAGGCGCACGATGTCGCGTTTATCATGAACGACCGCCCCGACCTCGCAGCGGAGCTCGGCTGCGACGGCGTCCACGTCGGCGAGGAAGACATGCCCTATGCCGAGGCGCGGGGGCTGCTCGGCCCCGAGCGCATCGTCGGGGTGACTTGCGGCGACAGCCGCCATCGCGCGATCGCCGCCGCCGAGGCCGGCGCCGACTACGTCGCGTTCGGCGCGTTCTTTCCGAGCGTGACCAAGGCCGGGACCAAATTTCGGGCCGACCCCGAGGTGCTGCGCGACTGGAGCGAGACGACCGTCGTGCCGTGCTGCGCAATCGGCGGCATCACCCAGGAAAATTGCGGGCCGCTGGTCGAAGCCGGCGCCGATTTTCTCGCCGTCATCTCCTCCGTCTGGTCCTACCCCAAGGGCGCGCGCGCCGCCGTCGCCGACTTCAACGCCGTCTTCGCAAAATACGGCCGCGCCTATCGCGGCGGCTGACGACCGCTCACCCGCCGGCGTCCCGCGTGCGGCAGAGGGCGAAAGAGGTGCCGCGCGCTATGGCGCGGCGCTTGTGGGGCGGCGTGGCGTGCCCGAGCACCGCGATCGGACATGGCAAGTATCGGTGCTGTGACGCGGCTCACAGATAATTAGCGACGGGCGAGTTATCGGTGAGGTGCCCTGATCTGGGCCGGCGAGGCTTCCGCGTTGTTGCGGGACATCCTCTCGCCGGTGATGGACAGGGCGGCTCGGGCGCTCTTCGCATCAGCAAGGGCGCCGAGCGTAACGCCGCTGTTCCTTTCGAGGAGAGGAATGATGAGCTCGATCACGGCACCCTATCATCGCATCCCGCGGTCCTTCGCCCTGCGCAACCGGGCGGCCGGGCACGACGCGTATATTCCGCCGCCGGCCCAGGTCGACAATGGCGACGAGGCGCTTTATCCGGACAAGTCCGGCACCTACACAAAGGGCGTATTGCAGACCGGCGTCGGGCTCGTCGACCTGGCGGCCTGGCAAAGCTTCAAAACGGCGCTCGACAGCGGCAAGCCCGCCGACTTCGAAAACATCGTGCTGGGCGGGCCGCGCACCTTGAATGGCCCGCAGGGCGGGCTGGCGTTTTATCTCGCCTGCCTCGACGGCAGCCAATTCGGCGCGCCGCCCGCGCCCGCCGTCGCCAGCGAAGCCTATGCGACCGAGCTGGTCGAGCTCTATTGGGCGTCGCTGTTGAGGGATGTCGCCTTCCTCCACTATGCCTCGGACCCGGTGGCGGTGCAGGCGGCCGCCGAGCTGTGGGCGATGCCAGCCTATGCCGGCCCGCGCGATGCCGCCCACAAGGTTACCCCCGAGCTGTTGTTCCGCGGCAATTTCCCGGGCGAGACGATCGGCCCCTATCTCTCACAGTTCATCGTCCAAAACACGACGATGGGCGCGCTGCCGATCGTCCAAAAATACACGACGTTCCTGCCGAATGTCGATTTCATGAAGGACAAGACCACGTTTCTGCAGGTGCAGAACGGGATCTCGACCGGGCTGTCGCTGACGCCGCAACCGCCGCTCTTTTTCCACAATGGACGCGGGCTCGCTGCCTACACTCATTCGGACGTGCTCTACCAGGCGTATTTTACCGCGTACCTGGTGCTCAACACGATCAACGGCGGCAACCCAGCGCCGCTGAACCCCGGCAATCCCTACGTCACGTCAAAGACGCAAAACGGGTTTGGCACGCTGGGCCAGCCGGACATTGCCGCGACCCTGGCCGCCGTCGCCCGCGAGGCGATCAACGCGGTGTGGTACCAGAAATGGTTCGTCCATCTTCGCCATCGCCCAGAATCGGGCGGTGGGATCGTTTATTTGAACAAGATCGGCGAAGGCAACACGATCAACGCCCAGCTCAGCCCGACCGTGCTGAACTCGCAGGCGGTGCAAACCAGCTTTGCGACCAACAACAGCTATTTTCTGTCGCAAGCGTTCCCCGAGGGCTCGCCGACGCACCCAGCCTATCCCACCGGGCACGGTGCGGTCGCCGGCGCCTGCATCACCGTCTTGAAGTTCTTCTTTGACGGCGGCTTCATCATCCCCAACCCGCAGGTGCCCGCGGCCGACGGGACGACGCTCGGCAGCTACACGGGCAGCGGCGCCGGCAGCCTCAGCGTCAACGGCGAGCTCAACAAACTCGCCCACAACATCAGCTTTGGCCACGGCATCCACGCCGGCATCCACTGGCGCAGCGACAGCGACACCTCGATCGAGCTCGGCGAGGCGGTCGCGTTGAGCTATCTGCGGGACCTGGCGCACACCTATAACGAGAAGTTCACGGTGACCTTGACCAAGGTGGACAATACCCCCGCGACGATCTCCAACGAGTGAGGCGCGCAGCCGCGGCGGCGCTTTTCGGCCTTCCCGGCGCGAGGGGAGAAGCCGGCTTCAGCGCACCGGCGCCCACAGCACGTCTTCGATGTCGGAGGCGCCGGTCGCAAGCATGACGAGGCGGTCAAAGCCGAGGGCGATGCCGGCCGAAGGCGGCAGCCCGGCTTCGAGGGCGGTGAGGAAATCTTCGTCGACCGGGTACGCCTCGCCATAGAGCGCCTGCTTTCGGGCCTGGTCGGCTTGGAAGCGGGCGCGCTGCTCCTGCGGGTCGGTCAGCTCGCCAAAGGCGTTGGCGAGCTCGAGACCGCAGACATAGACCTCGAAGCGCTCGGCAAGGCGCGGGTCGGCCGGGTTGCGCCGCGACAGCGCGGCCAGCGACGCCGGGAAATCGCAGAGCACCACCGGTGCGCCGATTCCGAGACGCGGCTCGATGCGGTCGAGAAAGATGCGGAAATAGAGGGCCTCCCAGTCGTCGCCCGGATGCGGCTCGATGCCGGCCCGCCGCGCCTCGGCGGCGAGCAACCCGACATCGGGATCGAGCGGATCGGGAGCGGTCGCCAGGATGTCGATATCGCAATATCGACGGAAGGCCTTGGCGACGCTGAGCTCCTGCCACGGCCGCCGCGCGTCGGCGCTGTGCCCGCGCCACGTAAGGGCTTTTGCCGATTCAACCGTCTCGTCCCTGGGGTCCGTGATTCGCCGGCTCGAGCCCGGCCATGAGGACGAGTGCGCTGCGTGCTGGCAGGCGCGCAAGAGGCAGACGCAATCGGGGATCAGATCGCGCCACGAGGCGCCGGCGCGATACCACTCCAGCATTGAAAACTCGGGATGGTGGGTCGGGCCGCGCTCGCCGTCGCGAAACACGTGCGCCAACTGCCAGATCCGCGGCATGCCCGCCGCCAGCAGCTTTTTCATCGCGAATTCGGGCGAGGTGTGCAGATAGCGCCGTAGGGCGCGGCCGCTGCCGGGGTCGTGCAGTTCCGTCGCGAACGCCTTCAGATGCGGCTCGAGGCCGGGGCTCGCCTGCAACGCCGGGGTGTCGACCTCGACAAACCCTTGGCCGCCGAAAAACGCCCGCATCGCCGTCACAATTCGGCCGCGTTGCGCGAGACGCTCGCGGCGCAGCGCAAAGCGCTCCGGCCGCCACCATTGCTCCCCCGGCCGATCCATCGCCGGCGCTCCCTCTGGTCATAGGGCCGTCTTGTCATAGGGCCGGCTTGCCGTAGGCCCGGCCCGTGCTAATGTCTGGGCAGCAGCCGCGCCCGAGCGCGCCCACCGGGATTCCAAATTCATGAAGATCAACGCCATCGACATCAAACCGGGCAATGTCCTCGAATACCAGGGCAAGCTGTGGCTCGTCATGAAGCGCGATCTGGTCCAGCCCGGCAAGGGCGGCGCCTTTGCCCAAGTCGAGATGCGCGACCTGCGCAGCGGGATCAAGCTCAACGACCGCTTCCGGACTCAGGAATCCGTCGAGCGCGTCCGCCTCGACGAGAAGGAGATGCAGTTCCTCTATACCGAGGGCGGGCAGGCGACGTTCATGGACAACGACAGCTTCGAGCAGATCTCGATCCCGACCGAGACGATCGGCGAGCCCGCCGACTTCCTGCGCGACGGCATGGTGTGCACGGTGATGCTGTACGAGGGTTCGCCGCTCTCGGTCGAGTTGCCGCAAAGCGTCACGATGGAAGTGGTCGAGGCGGACCCGGTCGTGCGCGGGCAGACCGCGTCCTCCTCCTACAAGCCGGGCAAGCTCGAGAACGGCCGCCGGGTCATGATCCCGCCCTACATCGAGACCGGCACCCGCATCGTCGTCAGCACCGCCGACGGCAGCTACATGGAGCGGGCAAAGGACTGAGCCGGGGCCGGGCGGAGGGCGCGGCAATGGCCCTGCGTTCGCCGGTGCTGAATGTCATGGCGGGCGCGGCGCTGAAGGCGGCGCGCGGGCTCTTGCGCGATTTTGGCGAGGTCGAGCAGCTGCAAGTCTCGATCAAGGGGCCTGGCGAGTTCGTCTCGACCGCCGACCTTAAGGCCGAGCGCACGTTGAAAAATGAGCTGGTCCGCGCCCGCCCCGGCTACGGCCTGCTGTTCGAGGAGGGCGGCGCCCAGGCGGGCAGCGATCCGCGCCACCGTTGGATCGTCGACCCGCTCGACGGAACGACCAATTTTTTGCACGGCATCCCGCATTTCGCGATCTCGATCGCGCTCGAACGCGATGGCGAGATTGTCGCGGGGCTGGTCTATGACCCAGTTCGAGACGAAATGTACTCGGCCGAAAAGGGCCTCGGCGCCTATGTTAACGACCGGCGGTTGCGGGTTTCGGCGCGCCGCCATCTCGCCGAGTCGGTCGTCGGCACCGGCATGCCGTATGGCCCGCGCGCCGATCATCCGGCCTATCTCGCAATCCTGCCGGCGGTAATGACCGCGACGAGCGGTGTGCGCCGCCTGGGTGCCGCGGCGCTCGACCTCGCCTATGTCGCGGCCGGCCGCTTCGACGGGTATTGGGAATTCGCGACCTCGCCCTGGGATATTGCCGCCGGGATGCTGCTGGTGCGCGAGGCGGGAGGCTATGTCAGCGACTTGTCGGGCGGCCAGACGATGATGACGAGCGGCGATGTGCTCGTCGCCAACGATCATCTGCATCTGCCGTTGGCAGCGCTGATCCGCGAGGCGCTGCGCACCGCGCGCGCGACGGCACCGGCGAATGCGCACAAGGAAAGGTAGAGCGCGATAGACGGGGCTCACGGGACGTTGGTTGCCTTCCGACATTTGCTGCGTTAAGCTTGCGGCACGCGACGCAGCCTGCGGAGCGGCGCGTGACCGCCGCCCGGTCCGACACGGCTCAGGGGTAGGGTCAAGATTATGCATCGTGCCCGGCCGGCAGACGCGCCGCCCGCGGGATCCGCGTCCGGCCGCGCTGCGGTGAACCCGGTGAGCGCGTCTTTGGTCGCTTTCTGCCTCGGAGCGGCCCGGTGAACCGCCCGCGCCGTTTCCTCTTGCGGATGGCGCTGTTCCTGGTGCTGGTCGCGGCGCTGGCGGCCGCCCTCGGCAAATCGCTCGCCGCCGCGTTTATGGGCAACCCGGCGGTCAATGGCGTGATCCTCGGCATCCTCGTCGCGGGCATCGCCTATATCTTCCGCCAGGTGCTGCTGCTCGAGCCCGAGATTGCCTGGATCGAGAGCTTCCGCCAGCGCCAGACCGAAAACGAGGCGATCGTCGCCGGCCGCCGCGACGAGCCGCGGCTTCTGGCGCCGATGGCGCGCATGCTGGGGGCACGGCAGGGTGGCCGCGTCAGCCTGTCGACAAGCTCGCTGCAAACCCTGCTCGACGGCATCGGGTCGCGGCTCAGCGAAACGCGCGAGACCTCGCGCTACCTGATCGGCGTGTTGATCTTTCTCGGCCTGCTCGGCACCTTTTACGGGCTCCTCGAGACCGTCCGCTCGGTCGGCGGCGTGATCGGCGGGCTCAGCGTCGGCGGCGGCGATCTCACGCGCGCCTTTGCCAGCCTCAAATCCGGGTTGCAGTCGCCGCTCGCCGGCATGGGGACCGCGTTCAGCTCGTCCTTGTTCGGGCTCGCCGGCAGCCTCGTCCTCGGCTTTCTCGACCTGCAGGCGGGCCAGGCGCAGAACCGGTTCTACAACGATCTCGAGGAGTGGCTGTCCGGCTTTACGCGGCTCTCGGGCGGCGGCTTGGGCGACGCGGGCGACGCGCCGATCCCGGTCTACATCCAGGCGTTGCTCGAGCAGACCGCCGACAGCCTCGAAAATCTGCAGCGCATCCTCGCCCGCGGAGAGGAGAGCCGGATCGGCGCCAATGCGACCTTGTCGAGCCTGACGGACCGCCTCGGTATTCTTGGCGAGCAGATGAAAGCCGGGCAGATGCTGATGCTGCGGCTCGCCGAAAACCAGCTCGAGCTGAAGCCTGTCTTGGGCCGGCTTGCCGACAAGGCCGACGGGTCGCCCGGTCATGACGACGCGCTGCGCAACCATCTGCGCAACATCGAAGCCTATACCGCGCGGCTGATCGAGGACATGGCGCAAGGCCGCGCCCAAAGCGTGCAAGAGCTGCGCGGCGAAATCCGCATCCTCGCCCGCACCATCGCCGCGCTGGCCGAAGAGGGCCGGCGCTGACCCCGCAACAGACCGGCTGACCCATGGCGATCGCCCCGAGAAACTACCGCCGGCCGAGCATCGACATCTGGCCGGGCTTTGTCGACGCGCTGTCACAGCTGTTGATGGTCATCATCTTCATTCTGCTGGTGTTCACGGTTGGTCAGTTCTACTTGTCGGCGGCCCTGTCCGGGCGGGAAGAGGCGCTGCACAAATTGCAGCAGCAGGTCGATGCGCTCGCCAGCCTGCTCTCGCTGGAGCGCACCGCCAACGGCGAGCTGCGGGAGGGCTCCGCCCGGCTCCAGGCGCAGCTGAAGAGTGCCAGCGCCGACCGCCAGCGGCTCAATGCGCAGGTGAGCGACCTCTCCGCCAAAGCCAAGGAGACGGAGAAGCTGCGCGACCGCGCCGACGAGCTCGAAGCAAGCCTTGCCGCCGAGCAGCAGCAGGCGGCGATCACACAAAAGGCGATCGCCGACCGGGATGCGCGGCTGCAGCAGCTGACCACCGCCGCCAGCCAAGGCAAACAGGCGCTCGCTGCCGAGAAATCGGTCAGCAGCGAGGCGTTGGCCCAGGTCGACCTGTTGAACCAGCAGATCGCGGCGTTGCGCCAGCAGCTCTCGGCGATTTCGGCGGCACTCGACCTTTCCCAGGCCAAGGTCAAAACGCAGCAGACGCAGATCGCCGATCTCGGACAGAAGCTCAACATCGCGCTCGCCAACAAGGTCGAGGAGCTGGCGCATTACCGCTCGGAGTTTTTTGGGCGGCTGCGCGACATTCTCGGCAACCGGCCCGACATTCGCGTCGTCGGTGACCGCTTTGTGTTTCAGTCGGAAGTGTTGTTCGCGCCGGGGAGCGCCGACCTGACCGACAACGCCAAGAAGGATCTCGACCCGGTCATCACCGCGCTAAAGCAGATCACGGCCGAAATTCCGCCGGACATCAACTGGGTGCTGCAGGTCAGCGGCCACACCGACCGTAACCCTATAAAAACGCCGCAGTTTCCGTCGAATTGGGAATTGTCGACCGCGCGCGCGATGTCGGTCGTGCGCTACGCGATCAGCAAGGGGATTCCGGCTGACCGGCTCGCGGCGGCGGGATTTGCCGACACCCAGCCGATCGATCCCGGCACCGGCCCCGACGCCTACCGCCGCAACCGCCGTATCGAGCTGAAGCTGACCGAGCGCTGAGACGCCGAAGCCGCCGGCGTTCGCGCGGCGGAGGTCGATCCGCGCCCGCAAGGAGCCCGGTGCACGGGAAACCCAACCCGGGAAACTCAATCCGGGAAACTCAACATGAGGAGACCACGATGCCCGCGCCCTACGAACAGCACCGCGCACAGCTGAAAGCCATCCTCCTCGCCTGGGGCATGCCGGAAGACAACGCCGAAACGACGGCGGATATCCTGTCGTGGGCCGACCTGCACGGGGTCGACAGCCACGGCATCTCGATGATCCCGGGCTACGACCGAGCGCGCCGCAGCGGCCGCGCCAACATGGCGGCACGCCCGCGGATCGTCAAAGAGACGCCGGTCTCGGCGCTGGTCGACGGCGATCGCGGGCTCGGCCACGTGCCGGCGCGGTTTGCGATGCAGGTCGCGATCGATAAGGCCAAAGAGTCCGGGATCGCGATCACCGCAGTGCGCAACTCGGCGCATTTCGGCGCCACCGGCTATTACACCTTGATGGCGGCCAATGCCGGGCTGATCGGCATGGCGTGCACCAGCAACACCGTGGCCCAAGTCGCCCCGACCTTTGGCAAGGAAGCAAAGCTCGGCACCGACCCGTGGTCGTTCGCCGCCCCGGCCGCGAATGGCGAGCCCTTCCTGCTCGACATGGCGACGACGACCGTCGCCGCCGGCCGCATCCGCAACAAGGCCAACGAAGGGCTCGAATGCCCGCCCGGCTGGGTGCTCGACAGGGACGGACGACCCAGCACCGACCCGGACGAGGCGCGCGAGAAGGGCGGGTTTCTGACTTCGCTCGGCGGCGCGCCGGAAACCTCGAGCTACAAGGGCTACGGGCTCGCGGTCATGGTCAACATCCTTGGCGCGTGCCTGTCGGGGGCGACGTTGATCACCGACCCGATGAGCGGGAAAAAGCTGCAGGGCAACGACATCGGCCATTGTTTTATCGCGATCGACCCGGCCTTGTTCCGCGACCCCGACGATTTCAAGGCCGACGTGACCCGGTTCTGCAACGACCTGCGGGCAACCACCCCCATCGACCCGGCACAGCCGGTCATGGTCGCCGGCGACCCGCAATGGAACAACGCGAAACAGCGGCTGCAGCACGGAATCCCGGTCGGCCCGGGGTTGTTGAACCAAATCCGCCAGGTTGCCCAGGCCTGCGCCGCGCCCTGGTTCTTAGACTGAGGAGATTCGACATGGCCGAGCCACATGGTCCCCTCAAGGGGGTAAGGGTCGTCGCCTGCTCGACGGCGCAGGCCGGGACGGTGCCGTACATGCTGATGGCCGATCTCGGCGCCGAGGTGATCAAGGTCGAGGTGCCTGAAATCGGCGACAACTCGCGCGGCTCGACCGTGTTGCCGGGGCTCCCCAGCACCTATTTCGAGACCAACAACCGCGGCGTGAAAAGCATCACGTTGAACCTGAAGAGCGAGGAAGGCCGCGAGATTCTGCGCAAGCTGGTCGCGGAGGCCGACATCTTCGGGCAGAACTTCCGGCCCGGCGCCGCGGATAAAAACGGCTTCGGCTATGACGAATTAAGGCGGGTCAACCCCAGGCTCGTCTACGTGTCGGTCTCCGGTTACGGGCCAAAGGGGCCGCATGCCGACCTGCCCGGCACCGATTCGATGGCGCAGGCGTTGGGCGGCATCGCCGAAGCCTATTCGACACCGGGCCAGCCGTTGAAGACCGGCATTGTTTCGGTCGCCGACGAGACCTGCGCGATCCTCGCCTTTGGCGGAGCGCTTGCGGCATTGACCCATGCGCGCGCGACCGGCGTCGGGCAAAAGGTCGACTGCTCCTTGCTCGGCGGGCAGATCCGCTTGATGGGCTGGACCTTGACGACCGCGATGTGGCGCAACCGCGACCCGGTCACCGGCCAGGCGCGCGTCACCGGCACGCCGCAGCGCCCCGGCCTCAGCGCCAGCTTTAACGACAGCGACGGCAAGCCGTTGGTGTTTCAACTGAACGGCGCTCGCAAATGGCGCGACGCGATGATGGCGCTGGGCTTTTACGAGGCGCTCGAAACAGCGGGCTTTGGCGATCTCGGCGTGATCATCGGGTCGGAAGAAATGCGCGCGGCGTTGTTGCGCACTCTCGACGAATTGTTCGCGACCGGGCCGCGCGACGACTGGGTCGAGAGGCTGCGCGCCGCCGACATCGTCGCGGCGCCGATCAACACCTTGCTCGAGGCGTCCAACGACCCCGACGTATTGGCCAATGGATATGTGACCGAGGTCGACTACCCGGAATACGGCAAGCGGCTGAAGGTGCATGGCTCGCCCTGGCATTTTTCCGAAACGCCGGCGCGGGTTGGCGCCGCCCCCAAGCTCGGCGCCGACAATGACGAAATCCTCGCTCAGCTCGGCTACACCCCGGCGCAAATCGACGGTCTCCGCGAGCGCAAAATCATCTGACCGCGCCGGCCCCCAGCGTTGACAATGCCGGCAGGTGGGATATGAGTTGGGTCGAGATCCGCGAGGCGCTGGCCGCTGTCCGCACCCTCTCTCGGGCGATCCTGCCGGTCGGTGTCGCCACCCATAGCGACGCGTTACGCGTGGCCGAACGTTATGGATGCGCGGTTTATGATGCGCTGGTGATCGCCGCGGCGCTGCGCGCCGATTGCGGCGTCCTGTGGTCGGAGGACATGCACGACGGCCTCGTCATCGATCGCCGGCTCCGCATCGCCAACCCGTTTCGTTAGTGGTCCGATCGAAACGCTTGGTTCCCAAGCGTTTCGTGAATCTGCCCAGATTGATAGGTTTGGTGGTGCGATTCAGCCAACGGATGGGAATCATCCGTTGGCATCGCACCACTAGCCGGGTCGACCACCCGGCGCTTTGGTGCTATCGCCGATGAGCGCCGCCGCCGATGCGGCGAAATCGATGAGCTTGCCAATCTCTTCGGGAGGAACCCGCATGCGTCCACAGGCTGCTGCGATGAAGGCGTTGCTCGACGCGCCCGGTCTCCACATTATGCCCGGCTGCGGTGACGCGATGGGCGCGCGGCTGATCGAGGAGACCGGCTTCCGCATCGGCTTCGTCTCGGGTTCCAGCATCGCCGCAATGCGCTTGGCAATGCCGGACATGGATTTGCTGACGTTTCCGGAAATGGCCGACGCGGTCGAGACCATCGTCGCCACGGCGCCCGGCGTGCTGTGGCTGGCCGACGGCGACACCGGCTATGGCAACGCGCTCGCCGTGCAGAAGACGATCGGCGCCTATGCGCGCCGGGGCGCGGCCGCGGTATTGATCGAGGACAAGGCCTGGCCGCGCCCGCTCGGCCACAACGGCGCCAAACTGGTGATCGAGCGCGAGGCCGCGATCCTGCGCTGCCGCGCCGCGGTCGAGGCTTGCCGGGAGGAGGGCATTTTGCTGCTCGCCCGCACCGACGCCCGCACCTCGCGCGGGTTCGACGAGGCATTGACCCGGCTGAAAGCCTTCGCGGCCGAGGGCGCCGACATCCTGTTTTTCGACTCGCCGCAGTCGGAGGCCGAATTGCGCGAAGCGGTCGCGGCCGCCAACGGCAAGCCGTCGCTCGCCGTCGCCTCCCCCGCCGGCCGGCATTTCATGCCCGGCGACGCCGCGTTGGAGCGGCTTGGGGTCAAGCTCGTCGTCTACCCGCAAGATATTCTCGCCGCGACCGTGCATGCCGTACGCGCGGCGCTTGCCTCGCTGAAGGGAGGCCCAAAACCGCCGATGGCAAGCCCGGCGGAGCTCGCGACCGCGATCCGTGCGGCGGACTACCTCGCCCGCGACGCCCGCTGGCCAGACCCGCGCTGATCCGAACGGCTTTCCATCCGGGGCGTGCGATGCAATTCTGACCCGATGGTCCCGCTCTCGGTTCTCGATCTCTCCCCGATTGTCGAAGGCGGCGACGCCGGTCAGTCGCTGCGCAACTCGCTCGACCTCGCGCGCCATGTCGAGGCGCTCGGCTACCGGCGCTTCTGGATGGCCGAGCACCACAATTTGCCGGGCATCGCGAGTGCCGCGACCGCGGTGGCGCTCGCGCATGTCGCGGCCGGCACAACCAAGATCCGGATCGGCGCCGGCGGAATCATGCTGCCGAACCATGCGCCGCTGGTGATCGCCGAGCAGTTCGGCACGCTCGCCGCGCTGTATCCGGGGCGGGTCGAGCTGGGGCTCGGCCGCGCCCCCGGCTCGGACCAGGCGACCGCGCGGGCGATCCGCCGCAACCTCTTTGGCGGGGCCGACGAGTTCCCGCAGGACGTCGTCGAGCTGATGGGCTATTTCGAGCCCGCCAAGCCCGACCAGGCGGTGCAGGCGGTCCCTGGCGCCGGGCTCGCGGTGCCGGTCTGGATTCTCGGCTCCAGCCTCTACGGCGCGCAGGTCGCGGCGTATCTCGGCCTGCCGTTCGCCTTCGCCTCGCATTTTGCGCCTGCCATGATGACGCAGGCGATCGCGATCTACCGGGAGCGCTTCCGGCCGTCGACGCAGCTCGCCCTGCCGCATGTCATGCTCGGGGTCGTCGTCGTCGCGGCGGAGACGGACGAGGAGGCGCGGTTTCTGTTCTCGTCATTGCAGCAGTCGACGTTGAACAACCGCACCGGCCGGCGCGGCCGGGTCCCGCCGCCGGTCGTCGATTTCGACGCGCGGCTCGACCCCTATGCGCGCGCGATATTGGACGAGGCGCAGGCCTGCGCGGTGGTCGGCGACACTGACATGGTGCGCCGCGGCCTCGACGACTTTGTCGCCCGCACCGGTGCCGACGAGCTGATGGTGACCGCGAACATCTTCGACCACGACAAGCGCAAGCGCTCGTTCGAGATCGTCGCCCAACTATACGGCGGGATCAGGAAACCCGAGTCGGGTCAGCAAGACTGACGACGAGAGATTGGCGCGAGCGGCTTAAGGGTCGAAATCGGGAAATCGTTGGCCGAGAACCCTGGGCACGACCCCGTCGTCGCCGCCGCGCCAGCGGATACGGGGCTACAGGTACTTCGCCGGGCGGATCATCGCCCGCCACATATGCGCGACCGAGCTGTTGTCGAAACCGAGGCCTTGCTCCGGCTGCTTGAAGTTGCGGCCGATCACGTCCTCGAACTCCTCAAGCTCGACGTGCACATTGGGGTCGAACGAATAGATGTCGTGAACGGTGATCTGGCGGCCGTACATGTACCATTTGTGGTCCCGCATCCGCTTGTAGTCTTCCTCGATATAGGGGTCGGGACGGTATTCCTGGCCGAACGAGGTGATGTAGGACTGCGGATATTCATAGCCGACCGACTCGTCGGGGTAGAAACGCAGCACCTGGTGAGCACGGATCGCCCAGGTCACTTCCTCGTCGACATAAGGCTCGACCAGCTGGGCGCCCCAATAGCCGTGGTCGCCGCGGATAAAACCGATCGTCGAGATGTCGTGCAAGAGGCAGGCGAGCACCATCTTCTCGGGCAAATTGGCGTTAACCGCGTGCCGGGCGCTCTGCAAGAGGTGCATGCACGGGCCAAAGCGGTATTTGAAAAAATCCATCAAGTTCGGCTTTTCCGGCATCGCCGGCAGCCGCGGGTCGTCGCCCATCAGCACGCGCGCGTTCGGATTTTCCTTCATCAACGCACCGGCGTTTGGCGCCGGCCCCATGTCGCCCTCGGCCATCGAATAAAGCCGCGACTTGATGACGATATAGTCGAGCTCGCGGGCCATCTTTTCTTCGAGCGCGTCGGCGCGCTGCGACAGGGTCATCACGTCGTTCACTGCGTCTCTCCTCGGTCCCTTGCGGCTCGCATCAGCCTAGCAGATCGGAGCCGCCGGGCGCGCGCTTTTGTCGTGGTCGTTTCGACCCGCGGCTTCGAGCGCCGTCGCGCCGACCTATCGCTGACCGCACATCCGCACAACGCGGCGATGGAAAAAAAGCACGCCGCCCGCGGTCCAATCGCATCCATTAATAAGAGCACCGACGACTTCGACAGGATACGCGAATGGAGCCTCAGCCCGCAGTGCCGCATCAATGGGACGCGGAGGCCGATGTCGTCGTCGTCGGCTTTGGCGCGGCGGGTGTCGCGGCGTCGGTCACCGCCTACGATCTCGGAGCCGATGTCGTGATCCTGGAAAAGGCGCCCGAGGGCGAGGAGGGCGGCAACACGCGGGTCGCGGGCCAGGGCTATCTGAACACGTCCTCCGCCGAGGAGGCCGCTTCCTACCTGGCCGCGCTGTGCGGCCCCTACACCGTGCCGCAAGCGATCGTGGAGGTGTGGGCGGACGAGATGTGCCGCAACAACGCCTGGCTCGAAAGCCTCGGCGGCGACCCGCAGGAGCACCAGCATCCGCCGGTCGGGATCGAGTTTCCGGACCTGCCCGGCGCCGGGTGCGTGCACAAATTCCACGACGGGCCGACCTACGGCTATTCCTACACCTGGCAGCGGTTCGAGCGGCTGGTCAGGGACCGGCCGATCTCGGTCCTCTATGAAACCCCGGCGAAGGAGTTGATCCAGAACCCGCTTACCGGCGAAATCCTGGGGGTGCGCGCCCGGCGCCGGGACGAACCGATTTGCGTCAAGGCGCGCCGAGCGGTGGTGCTGACCTGCGGCGGCTTTGAGAACAACCAGGAGATGATCCGCAACTACCTGCCCGGCATCCCCTATTGCTACACCTCGGGCTCGCCACACAACGAAGGCGACGGCATCGCGATGGCGATGTCGGTCGGCGCCGATCTGTGGCACATGAACAACTATGCCGGCCCGTCGATGGCGCTGAAGGTCCCGGAAATCCGCACGACCTTTTCGATGCAGGCCCTGCACTTCAGCAAGGTCATGCCGGGCGGCATGATCGTGGTCGGCCCCGACGCGCGCCGCTTTGCCGACGAAAAATTCAAGACCCGCCACGGCAAGATACCGGTCAACGGCCGCTGGCTCCCATTGTCGACGCCGTGCCCGATGTTCCTGATTGTCGACCACACCCTCTTTTCGGCGGGCCCGCTCTACGACAAGCACCCGAGCCACGGCTGGACCCAGATCATCGAGCGCTACGAGTGGAGCCCCGACAACCGCGCCGAGCTCGCGAAAGGCTGGATCAAGACCGCCGACAGCGTCCCCGGGCTCGCCGAGGCTCTCGAGCTTGACCCCGCAGCGCTGTCCGAAACTGTGCGCCGCTGGAACCGCTGCTGCGAGGAGGGCCGCGATGCGGATTTCGGCCGCACCCTGATGCTGGCGCCGATCGCCGACGGTCCGTTTTACGCGGTCGAATTGTCGCCATCGATGCTGAACACCCAGGGCGGCCCGCGGCGCAACGAGAAGGGTCAGGTCGTGCGCCCCGACGGGACGCCGATCCCGCGGCTCTACAGCGCCGGAGAGCTCGGCTCGATCTACAGCTATCTCTACCAGGGTACCGGCAACATCGGCGAATGCCTCGCTTTTGGCCGCGTCTCCGGCCGCAACGCCGCCGCCGAAGCCCCGTGGGATTAGCAAAAGCCGGACGCAATTCAAGTAGGGCTCGGCGCCGGCGGGCGACCGGGCTTGGCCGGCCCCTCGGTCATTACGCCAAATCTACCCGCGCGTGATGGCCGCGGGCGGCGGCGAGGCGGCGGTCGCAGGTCAACAGCGGCGCATCGAGCGCCTCGGCGAGCGCTACGTAAACGGCGTCGTAGGCGGTGAGGTTGTGCCGCAATTCCCAGACCCGCGGCAGCAGGACATCGTGCGGGTAGCGGGACAGCGGGAGATCGGACAAATCGCCAAGAGCGTCGCGGCAACGTGCGGGTTGGATTTGCCCGGTCGCGGCATAGCGCCGGAGCACCTGCGCCACCTCGACATCGATCAGATGGGGCGCGTGCAACGTGTGTCCCGCATCAAACAGCCGCTCCTCGACAGAAGCGGCGGCCGGCGTGCGCAGCAGCATTTCCAGCAGCGCCGAGGCATCGACTACGATCACCGGGAATCGCGCTCGGCGCGGATCGCCTCTTCCGGCGAGACCGCGGGCGCGGCCACGGGGCGGCGCTGCAGGCGCTCGCGCAGTTCTGCGAGGGTTGGCCGCTCGGCCGTGCGACGCAGCTCGGCGAGAAGATAGTCCGAGAGGGACATGCCTTCGAGGGCGGCGCGCGACTTGAGCACGCGGTGGAGTGCGTCGGGAACATTGCGGATCTGGATCATCACGGACATGCGCCCTGCATAGAAGCATGTGCAGGACATGCATGTCAGGGCGGCCTCGAAGGGGCGGTCGCCGGGTTTATGCAGGCGGCGATCTGGGGCACCCCCGACCGCATCCTGCGCGAGCTGGAGGCGCGGCGCGGAGTGATCGGCGATTTCGAGCTCAACGCCGCGTTCCGCTTTGGCGGGGTGCCGTACGAGCTTGCCGAGCGCGGGCTCAAGCTGTTCGCGAGCGAGGTCCTGCCGGTATTGCAGAGCTGGCGGGCGGAGGGTTCGGCGCTCGCCGCCGAGTGAGGGTCAGGCCCGGGTCATAAGGCCGCGTCGGCGATACGGCCCAAGGTTTCCTCGCGGCCCAGCACCTCCATGACAAAAAAGATGCCGGGCGAGGCGGCGGAGCCGGTCAGTGCCGCGCGCAGCGGCTGCGCGACGGCGCCGAGCTGCACGCCCTCTTCGCCGGCAAAGGCGCGGACCCGGTCCTCCAGCGCCGGAGCCCGCCAGTCACCGCCGTCGAGCGCCGCGCCGAGCGCGCGCAGCAGCCGGCGGGCTTCCGGCGTCAGCAATTTTGCCGCGCGCGCGTCTTGCGAGATCGGGCGCTGTGCCATCAGAAACCGCGCATTGGCGGCAAGCTCGACGATGGTCTTCGGCCGCAGCTTCAGCTCCGGCATTGCCTGCCGCAGCCGGTCGCGCTGCGCCTCGTCGAGCGGATGGCCGAGCTCGGCCTCTAGCGGCTCGGCGACGAGTTCGGCGAGGCGGGCGTCCTCGGCCTCACGGATGTAATGCCCGTTGAGGTTGTCGAGCTTGGCGAAATCGAAGCGGGACGGGGCCCGCCCGACGGCGTCGAGGCCAAACCACCGTATTGCCGCGTCCGTTGAGATGATTTCGGCGTCGCCGTGGCTCCAGCCCAGCCGCAACAGGTAGTTGCGCATCGCCTCGGGCAGGTAGCCCATGTCGCGGTAGGCGTCGACGGCGAGCGCGCCGTGGCGTTTCGACAGCTTGGCCCCGTCGGCGCCGTGGATCAGCGGCACATGCGCGAATTCAGGCACCGGCCAGCCGAGCGCGCGGTAGATCTGCGTCTGGCGAAACGCGTTGTTCAGGTGGTCGTCGCCGCGGATCACGTGGGTGATGCCCATGTCATGGTCGTCGACGACGACCGAGAGGTTGTAGGTGGGGGTGCCGTCGCCGCGCAGGATGATCAGGTCGTCGAGCTCGGCGTTGGCGACCGTGACCTCGCCCTGCACGAGGTCATGGATCGTCGTCGCACCCTGCTGCGGCGCCTTCAGACGGATCGCGGGTGCTACGCCGGAGGGCGCGGTGGCGGGATCGCGGTCGCGCCAGGTGCCGTCATAGCGCACCGAGCGCTTTTCGACGCGGGCCTTCTCGCGCATCGCCGCGAGCTCGGCCGGGCTGCAGTAGCAATAATAGGCTTGGCCGGTGGCCAGCAATTGCCGCGCGGCCTCGGCGTGACGCGGGGCGCGAGCGAATTGGTGGACGATCTCGCCGTCCCAGTCGAGGCTGAGCCATTCAAGCCCGTCGACAATCGCCGCGACGGCTTGCGGCGTCGACCGCGCGCGGTCGGTGTCCTCGATGCGCAGCCGAAAGACGCCGCCCTCGCCATGCAATTGGTGATGACGGGCGAAGAGCCAGTTGAACAACGCGGTGCGCGCCCCGCCGATATGCAGAAACCCAGTCGGCGACGGCGCAAAGCGGACGGTGACGGTCATTTGCCAAGGATGGGGCGGGGGGCCGGCGATATCAACGCGCGACCGCGGCGAGCCGGCGGCGATCCCCGTGCTGCGGGTCGGGCCGGGCGCGGCAAGTCGCGGCGCCTGGACGCGTGCGAGCTTCAGCCGGGCCGAATCAGGGGGCGGTTTCGATTTCCTGCAGCAGCTTGCGCAGCTCCTGAGCGAGGTCGGGCTCGCGGTCGCGCCGCGCGCCGCCGGCGTCGCCTTCGGCGGCGGCGGCAGCTTCGGCCGCGGGGGCGCTGCGCAGCCGCTCCAGGACCGCCGTCAGAGTCGACACCGCGTCGCGCAGCTGTGACATGGCCGCCGCGTCGACGGCGCCGTCCTGCCCCGCCGTTTGCTGGCGCAGCTCGGTCGCGCGAAAGGCGGTCTCGAGTGCTTCGAGCGAGGAGGTTGTGGTGGCCGCGAGCCCTTCGGTCGTTGTCGAGAGGCGTTCGATCGCGGCGGACAACGCGCGGTGCCCCTGCTCGAGAACGGCCGCGAGCCGATCGGGGACTTGCAGCGCCGCGACGGGTGCGGCGGCGTCGCGGGCCGGGTTGGCCGGCGCGGTCGTGTCGAGCAGCTCGGCGGTGCGGCGCAGCAGCCCGGCTTCGGCCGGCTCGGCCGGCAGGCGCGAAATGATTTCGATCAGCGGTTCGGCGGTCACGTCGACCGCGATCCGGGCGAGAACGGCGAGCAGCGCCAGCCCGACCACCGCCAATGCCGCGGGTATGGTCGGAATGGGTCCGGCCGGCATAGGCAGCGGGCCATGCTGCTGTGCCGCACCCAGCACCGCGGCGGCCGCCAGCACGATCAACGCGCTGAAAAAGTGCGTGCGCGCGGCGCCGATATAATAGAGCCGGGCGACCTCGCGCCGCGCCGCGGGGGCGCTGAACCGGCCGTGCAGCACGACCGTGCCGTCGGCCGGCGGGGGTCGCGGCTGCACCGCGGCCGGCGCCGGGATAAGCCGCCGCAGCCCGCTGCCGTCAAACGCCGCCGTCCAGCCGGGCCGGGCCGGGCCGCGGTACGGCGGATTGCGGTCGAGATGGCGGCGCAGGCGCAACGCCTCGGCGATCAGGTCGGCCGAGGTCAGCAGAATCGCGAAGAGCGCGTAGACCGCAAGCCAGGTCACCGCCAAGGTCGGCAGCAGCGGCGCCAGGCTGGGCAGCAGCGCAGCGTGCGGGATCGAGGCCAGCTCCGGGCGAATCAACGCCGCGGCCGCCACAGTCCCGGCAATGGCGCTCGACGCCACGATAATCCAAGGTCGCATTGCGGATTCCAAACCCCGCGAGGGAACTCCAATCATTGGCCGGCGCGACGCCGTACGGCACCCCGGCCGTGACCTATCGCGCGACCGTCGACCGCGCCAAGCCGGCCATCGACTGCGGCCGCGAGACGGACCGGCAGCAGGGCTGTGCTGATCGGATTATACGGCGACGACGACAACAAACCGTAAATAATCGTCCTAAATCGGATGGGGCCGGGTGCCGCGCCTGGTGTGTGCTCGGCGCGTCGCCCGTTAATCGCCGACTAAGGGTGAATGACGGTTTCGACGCGGCTGATGACAAAAGCCTCGTGGCGATTGAGAAAATCGGCGACGACCTCGGCGAACGCCTCGGGGCGCTCGGTGCTGATCGAATGACCGGCATCGTAGACCAGGACGAGATGAGAATTCGGCATCAGCTCTTTATAGATGCGCCCCAGTTCGGACGGCATCAGACGGTCGAGCGTGCCGAACAGAACCAGGGTGGGGGTAGCGAGTCCGGGCAGCAACGCTTCGAGCTCTGGGTCGCGATCGGGCCCGCGCAAGCGCTCGAGCAGGCGCGCCTGCTGCCCCTGGATCGCGGCATCGGGCGTCGGCAACGGCGGCATCCGCTCGGGATGCCCATACATCAGGCGCGCCATCTCCTGCGGAGTACCCGCGGGCGGCCGCGCGCTGGCCGGCCGGATCGCCGCCGGCGCTTCGAGAACCAACGCGCTGACCCGCTCCGGCAGCCGCGCCGCCAGGTACAGCGCGGTCCGCGCACCGAACGAGGTCCCCATCAGGTTGTAGGTTTCGAGGCCGAGCCCAGCCGCCGCGGCAGCCATCGCCGCCGCCAGCTCGGCCTGGTTTTGCGTGCGCGTGTTCTCCCGCGACGTGCCAAAGCCCGGCATCTCAAACGCGATAACCTGGAAGTGGCGGCTCAAGAGGTCGTGACCGGGGGTCAGCCGCAACCCGCCGGCACCGTGCAGGTGCACCAGCGCCGGCCCTTCGCCGGCGCTCATGTAGCGGATGCGGAAGCCGCCCGCCTCGACGTGACCTTCGCGAAATGCCCCGCGCGCTTGCGTCACGATCGGTGTTTCCTCTTTAACGACAGCCCGCTCGACCCCGCGCCCAGCCGCGACGACACCTATCGCCGGAAGGTGCATCACCGCTGTGCACGCCTAGCCGCCCCTCCCAGCCCTGTCAATAGCCTGCTGCGACCCCTCTACCGGTCGACCGCCGAGCCCAGCCACACTGACTCGCGACACCGCGGGGCATTCGCTTCGCGGGCCGCGTTGCGGCGGGTTGGAGTGCAGCCTTGCAACAGCCGGTCGGCGCGACGCACCTCAGAATGGGCTTGCCGGGACTACATGGATTGTAAATCATCGTTAGCTAATCACTAAATATTGACCTAAAGATGATTAACTTCATTTTTTTTAAGCGACGCCGCTTCTTTCGTTGACGTCGCTCGTCGGTCGAGTAAGCTTGCCGATCCCGTCATTTTCGGTTGGTCTGGGATGTGCTGCTTCCGGTCGGCGGTGATCGCTCTGTTGCTGAGCTTGGCAATGGTCCCTCCGTCCCCGGCGGGCGAGCGCAAGGCGCCGCGGCGCTCGATCGCGCCGGTCGCCAACCCGCTCGATCGCGTTGCCGATGCGGTCGACGGTGCTGAGTCCAGCCACGGTCTCGATCTGTCGATGTGGCGTCCCGATCCGGCGGGCCCGCAAGGGCCGATGCAGGTAAGCGCCGCGGCCGCGGCCGATGTCGGCGGCGGCGACCGGTTTGACCCCGACGCGAACCGCGAGATCGGCCGTGCCTATTTGGCGCAGCTCTATCGCCGCTACGGCGACTGGCCCGATGCAATTGCGGCCTACAATTGGGGCATCGGCAATCTCGAGGCGTGGGTCAAGGCGGGGCGCCCGGTTGGCGGGCCGGAATTCGGCGTCGCCGCCTATCTTGGCCGAGTGTTGCGCGACAGCGGCCTGTGCGACGGGCCTCGCGTCGCGCACCCGCGCTCGACAGCACTGTCGCCAGGCTGCGCTGATCTCGGCGGCGGGCGCGGGCTCGTTCCGGACGGGCACGATCTTGCCGGCGGCTCCTCGCGGTTCCGCAACGAGCTCGACAAGGCGATGCAGCTCGCCATGGAGCACGCGCATTCGCCGTAGCGACCCCGCTACGGCGACCCCCCGGCGGCCCAGCGCCCGAGCACGAGCGCCAGCCGCAGAGCGAGATTCCACATCAGCAGCAGGAGCGCAAGGTTCGACAGGATCGCGGTCGAAAGCGGCAGCCTATCTTCGAGCCGATGCGTCTGCGGCATGCCGATTTCTCCTGCGCCAACCCGATCTTGACCTGATCAAGCCGATCGGCGCGACAGCAGCTGTGGCCACGCCCGGCGCAAGAACTGTACCAGCCTGCTATCCGGCTGCGATTCCACCCGAATCTTAGTAACAGAACCATCGGTTGTAAAGCATTCCGACGCCCGCGATTGATCCGCGATCCAGGCGCCTTCAGCATTTATGTAACGCGTTGGGGGTATACGTCGCCAACCGAGCCGCCATGCGGCGGCGGACGGTCACCGGGGGCAAGAAATGGGATGAGCGAAATCCTGACCGTCGAAATGGCGGCCTTGCTCTGCGCGCTGCTCAGCGTCGGCACCGCCGACTAGCTTTATCATTGCGGGCGCATAGGCCGGCGCGTTCACTCGCTCTGGGTGTCGCTGTCGCTGGCGGCGATGTGCCTGCCGGCGCTCGCCTGGGTCGCAACCGTTTTCATCGGCCGCGGCGTCGCCGCCCGC
Source organism: Allostellaceae bacterium (assembly GCA_035570595.1). Lineage (GTDB taxonomy): Bacteria > Pseudomonadota > Alphaproteobacteria > ATCC43930 > CGMCC-115725 > AP-15. The sequence continues at coordinate 24,527 of DATMLF010000221.1, read as the reverse complement.
ATCCTTGTCGGCGGCGCGGGCCTGGCGCTGTTTTTCGGTCTCTACAGCGGTTTGCGAACCGTGGCCCCGATCCGCAAGCTCGCGCCCGGCCGCCCTCCGGCGCCGCTCGCCGCGGCGTTTGCCGCATTCACAGTCAGCCCGGAGGATGGGCGCTTTTCCGGGGCGGGCTGGGTCAGGCGGCGGCGTGGCCCGCCGGCGCCGGCTCGTCCTTGTCAAAGTCGAATTCGACCTTCGCGCCATGCGGGTCGTGAAAAAACAGCTGCCAGATGCCGCCGCCGGGCAGCCGCCGCAGCTCGTACTCGATGCCCTCGCGCTTCAAGGTCTCGACCGTGGCCGGCAGGTCCTTCGCGCTGAACGCCATGTGGTCGAGCACCCCCGCGCGTTCCTTGGGCAATGGGTTCTGCTGGATGACGTGGAGGATCGCCCGGTCCTCGCCCTCGGCGTAAAGCCACCAGCCGGGGAACTGGAAGGGCGGCCGCCAGCCCACCTTGAAACCAAACAGGTCGCAGTAAAACCGGCGCGTGGCTTCGAGGTCGTCGCTCAAGACGGTGAAGTGATTCATTGCCGCTACGCTCATGCGGAAGCTCCTTGGCTTGCAATACGCGGACCCGCACGGCTAGTGGTCCGATCGGAACGCTTGGCTCACAAGCGTTCCGTCAATCGGCCCACCCGATCGATAGGTTGGTGATTGCGATTCAGCCAACCGATGGAAACCATTCGTTGGCATCGCACCACTAGCGCCCGCCGAGCCCCGGCAAGATGTGGCCGAACCGGCGCCCTTCGTCAATGACCGGAGCCCGCCGCCGTTTTCCCTGCGCGAATTTTGTGTGCAACCGCTGTGTCGGCCCAGGCCTTGGGCCGACCGTCGGCGTGGTGGGCGCGACTGGGATTGAACCAGTGACCCCTACGATGTCAACGTAGTGCTCTCCCGCTGAGCTACGCGCCCTTGCCCGCGACCGTGACGGCGCGCAGAAATAGCGAAGTTGCCGGCGTCAGGCAAGCGCAGCCCGTGCCGTGCCAGCGGTTGGTGAGGAGACAGCAGATGGCGAACGGCGCCGGGGATGCAACCGTCGTGGAGCGTGACCTCTACGTCGCCGCGCGCGACGGCGTCGGGCTTGCGACGGACGTCTACCGTCCGGCGCATGGCGGCCCGTTTCCGGTGTTGCTTGAACGCACCCCTTACGACAAATCGGCGCCGAGCCGTTCGGAGCGAACCGCCGACGCCGCGGTGCCGCGCTCGCGCGCCGAGGTCGCGGCCTATTTCGTGCGCCACGGCTACGCGGTCGCCTATCAGGACTGCCGCGGCCGCTACCGGTCGGGCGGACGGTTTACAAAATATCTGAGCGAAGCCGAGGACGGCTGTGACACGCTGGCTTGGCTGCTGCGTCAGCCCTGGTGCAACGGCCGCGTCGGCACCTTTGGGCTGTCCTATGCGGCCCATGCGCAGGCGGCGCTCGGCTGCCTCGACCCGCCGGGGCTCGCCGCACAGTTCCTCGACTGCGGCGGCTTTTCGAACGCCTACCGCAGCGGCATCCGGCACGACGGCGCCTTCGATTTGAAGCAGGCGACCTGGGCCTACAACAACGCGCTCGCCGACGCCAAGGACCCGGCGGTCTGGGCGGCGCTGAAAGCGCAGGACATCAAGGCCTGGTTCGCCGATATGCCGTGGCGCCGGGGCGATTCACCGGTCAGCGCCGCACCCGACTACGAGGACTACCTGTTCGAGCAATGGTCGCACGGCACTTTCGACGAGTTCTGGAAACAGCCGGGGATCTATGCCGAGGGCTATTGGGACAAATACGCTGACGTGCCGGTGACCCATCTCTCCGGCTGGTACGACCCCTATGCGCGCACCGCGGTCGAGAACTACCTTGGCCTCGCAAAGCGCGGGCGGGCGTCGAGCCGGCTGATCCTCGGGCCGTGGACGCACGGCGACCGGTCGCTGACTTATGCGGGCGATGTCGATTTCGGCGGCGCCGCGCCGGTCGACGGCAACCTCGCGCAAGATTTTTTCGATTTGCGGCGGGCCTGGTTCGACCGCTGGGTCAAGGGCATCGACAGCGGGGTCGAGGCCGAGCCGCCGGTGCGGGTCTTTGTCATGGGCGGCGGATCGGGACGGCGCAACGCCGCGGGGCGGCTCGACCACGGCGGCCATTGGCGCAGCGCCGCCGCCTGGCCATTGCCGCGGACCGAGTGGACGCCGTTCTACCTGCAGTCCGACCGCGAGCTCAGCCGGGAAAAGCCGCGATCTTCGCCGCCGCTCAGCTACCGCTTCGACCCGCGCGACCCGGTGCCGACGATTGGCGGGGCCTTGAGCTCGGGCGAGCCGGTCATGCGCGGCGGCGCCTACGACCAGCGCGAGGGCCCGCAGGTCTTCGGCGCCCGCGAACCTTATCGGCCGCTCAGCGAACGGGCGGACGTGCTGTCGTTCGCGACCCCGCCCCTCGACCGCGAAATCGAGGTGGTCGGGCCGGTGACGGTTCGCCTCTGGGTCGCCTCGGACGGCCTCGACACCGATTTCACCGCCAAGCTCGTCGACGTGCATCCGCCGAGCGCCGACTACCCGGAGGGGTTTGCGATGAACGTGACCGAGGGGCTGTTGCGGCTGCGCTATCGCGACAGCTGGGAGCGGCCGGCGCTGATGACGCCGGGAACGGTCTACGCAATCACGATCGAGCTGTTTCCGGTCGGCAATGTGTTTGTGGCGGGGCATCGGCTGCGGATCGACATTTCGAGCAGCAATTTTCCGCATTTCGACGTGAACCCGAATTCCGGTGAGTCGGAAGGCTCGATGGCGCACCCGCGTATCGCCGAAAACCGCGTCTTTGTCGACCGCGACCGCCCCTCGCACGTGATGTTGCCGGTCATTCCCTGAGCGCGCGTTCACGTTCGCCCGCATTGCGATGGTTGCAGGCGACGGATAATCTCGGCGCCGCGAAGGACGCGGGGTGGGTCGTGCGGAAACGCCTGTTGCTGCTGGTGGTGGTTCTCGTCGCGGCCGGCCTAGGTTGGGCGGAGGCGAATGCGGCGGGCTCGGGCAACCCGAGAAACGACCGCCTGCTGGCGGCGACCGAGGCGCAACGGGCGCAGGCGCTCGGCAACAGCTTCCACCGCGGGTGTGTCGGGGTCGAGGCCTTTCCGATGGGCGTCACGGTGAGCGGCCGCGCCAAGGGCTACGCCTATTGGAGCGTGCGCTGCAAAAACGGCAAGAGCTACGTCGTGCAAATCCCGCCCGACCCTCGCAGCCCGGCGGTCGTCGCCGACTGCCACGTGCTGCAAGGCACCGGCAAGGAATGCTTCAAAAAATTTTAATATAGTTGTCAGGGGGGCTCACCAATGCATCGGCTGTCGGCAGACCGAGTACCACAGGCCCAGATTCTTGTCCTTCCATTGCGGGTCGGCGCAGTTCTTTTCGACCATTGCCGCCGATTCGGTGGCGCTGGCCGGCGCCACCGGCGTCGAATCCGAGCAGGCGGCCAGGAACAGCGCCATCAAGGCCAGGACGCCTAATCGCATTGCCGCGTCTCCTCGCGTCGAGCGGCCGAGGCAAAACCAGGACCGGGGTTCGATCCGGCCGTCGGTCGCGCCCGGCGGCGAATTCTCGCCTCCCAACTTTGGCGATTGCAAGGCGCTGCCCGCCGCGGCGCGGCGGCCGTTGCACGGCGGCCCTGGGCGCGCGTCGCTGGCCGCGCTAAAAGCCTATGGCCGGCTAACCGGTCGGGGTTAGCGGCAACCTTGCGAGGGCGGAGTAGACATTTATGAAAAACGACGACCGGCCGCGGAATTACCGCAAGGACACGCTCTTAGCCCATCTCGGGCGTCACCCGGAGGCGCATCACGGCGCCGTCAACCCGCCCGTCTATCATGCCTCGACGATCCTCTCGGCGAACATGGCGGAGTGGGAGGCCAAGCGCGCCTCCGGCAGGCGCTTTGACGTGATCCGCTACGGCCTCTTGGGGACGCCGACGACCTTTGCCCTCGAAGAGGCGATTGCGGCCATCGAGGGCGGCTACCGTGCGATGCTGATGTCGTCCGGCCTCGCCGCAGTCACGGCACCCTTGCAGGCGTGCCTCAAAACCGGCGACCACCTCCTGATGGTCGACTCGGTCTACGGCCCGGCGCGGAATTTCTGCGACAAGGTGCTTTCGCGCTGCGGCGTCCAGACGACCTATTACGACCCGCTCGTTGGCGAGGGCATCGCCAGCCTGATCCGCCCCAACACCAAGGTGGTCTACGTCGAGTCGCCGGGCTCGCTGACCTTTGAGGTGCAGGACGTGCCGGCGATCGCCGAGGTCGCGCACGCCGCCGGAGCCAAGGTGCTGATGGACAACACCTGGGGCTCGCCGTGGTTGTTCCCCTCGTTCGAGCGCGGGGTCGACGTGTCGATCCACGCCGCGACCAAATACATTGTCGGCCATTCCGACGTGATGCTCGGCGCCGTTATCACCACCCGCGAGATGTACGACGAGGTGCGCACGATGGCCGCCGACATCGGTCATTGCGCCGGGCCAGACGACGTCTATCTGGCGCTGCGCGGGTTGCGCACCCTGAGCGTGCGGCTCGAACGCCACCAGAAAAACGCACTCGCGGTGGCGCGCTGGCTGCAGACCCGGCCCGAGGTCGCGCGCGTGCTCTATCCGGCATTGCCCGAGGACCCCGGCCACGCGCTGTGGAAACGCGATTTTCTCGGCGCAAGCGGCCTCTTCGGGGTGGTGCTGAAGCCGGCCTCGAAAACCGCGGTCTATGCTTTGATCGACGCGCTCGACCTGTTCGGCATCGGCGCCAGCTGGGGCGGGTTCGAAAGCCTGGTCCAGCCGACGACACCCGCGCGCATTCGCAGCGCCACGAGCTGGGCGCCCGAAGGCCCGAGCCTGCGCCTCCATATCGGCCTCGAAGACCCGCAGGATTTGATCGAGGACCTCGACCGCGGCTTTCACGCGCTGCACGCCGCCGACGCCTAAGCCGGCGCCGCAGACCGAAAACCGTGTTGGTCGAGAGACTTGGCGCAAATCTGGAATTGCCGCCGTCAAACGCGGCACCGGGCAAAATCCCCGGCAGCAATGTGCGAAACCCGTTATCTACGGTCGAGGCCGAGCCAAAGCGTCGGGATGCCGATGCCGGCGCACGGCTGTCCGGTTCCGCAAAGCCGCTTGCAAGGTTAGTCCACAGCCTCTACTCACGGTCGTCATCACCGGGCTTGTCCCGGTGATCCACGCCCTTTTACAGTCGGAGCGGGTGCCTGGATGGCCGAAACAAGTCCGGCCATGACAACTGGGGGGCAGCCGATATTCTGACTACCCCGTTAACTTCAAGGCAGACCTAAACCGGCCGGCTGTAATGCCGGGGCGGGATGAACGATACCCGGCGGCCCAGGAATTGCCTGGCTTAAATCGCGGCGGGCTCGGGACAGACGGCGGGCGGGAACGACGGCAACAACGACGGCAACAACGGGAGGAAGGTCATGGATCTCGATTTCACCGGCAAGGTGGCGCTGATCACCGGTGCAGGAAATGGCATCGGGCGCGCGGCGGCGCTCGCCTTCGCGCGCGGCGGCGCCAAGGTCGTCGTCGTCGACCGCGACACGGCAGGGGGCGACGCCACCGCCGGGATCATTCGCCAACAGGGTGGCGAGACGCGCTTTGTCGCCGCCGATGTGACGAGATCGGCCGATGTGCAGAATTACGTAAAGGCGGCGCTCGACGCCTATGGCGCGATCGACTGCTTCTTTAACAACGCCGGCGTCGAGGGCAAGTGGGCACACACCGCCGAGTACGACGAGGACATGTTCGACACGGTCATCGGCGTCAACGTCAAGGGCGTGTTCCTGGGGCTGCGCCACGTGCTGCCGGTCATGCTGCGGCAAAGGCGGGGTGCGGTCGTCAACACCGCCTCGGTCGCCGGGCTCGTCGCCACCCCGGGGATGCCGGCCTACGTCGCCTCAAAGCATGCCGTGATCGGGCTGACCAAGACCGCCGCCGGCGAGGTCGCGCGTCAGGGTGTGCGCGTCAACGCGGTGTGCCCCGGCCCGGTCGACACAAGGATGATCCATTCGCTGGAAGCCCAGATCAACCCGGCCGACCCGGCGGCCGTCAACCGGCGCTATCAGTCGTCGATCCCGCTCGGCCGCTATGTGACGGTCGACGAGATCGCCAGCACGGTCTTGTTCCTGTGCTCCGATCTCGCCGCCGCGATCACTGGTGCCCAATATGTGGTCGACGGCGGACGCACCGCCACCGGCGGGGCCGTCACCACCGCGATGCAAAGCTGACCGCGCCGACCGCCGGACCCTCCCGGCGCCGACCGTCGTGGGCGACGACCGAGGTCGCGAACGGACCCGTGCTGGCGCTAGTGTCCTGATCGAGAAAATTCCGCATATCTCCACCACTGCCATCCCGACGAAGCCTGCCCCTGGCAGCGAACAGGGTTCGGGACCCATTTTGGGCATGGGTACCGGCCTGCGCCGGTATGGTGAGAAAGAAGTTGGCGTAACCAAATCGCTCGAATTCTCGATCACAAAACTAGCGAAGAAGCCGATTTCCTCGGCCTGCCAACCTGCCGGGAGGCGCGAGTTGCGCGGCCCGGCCGCTGGCCCGCGAAGCACCGGGGCGAGCCGAACGGCCGGGTGCCGCCGCGGTTACGGAACCGAGGCAGGGCCGCCGACCGGGTGCTCGGCGCAAAACCCGTCGTCGCCCTGCCCGGCCTGGGTCACAAAGGTCGTGTGCGGCGCGACCGAGCTTCCGTCGGGCGCCTCGCCCAGCGGGCAATAGCAGGTCGCGACCGGGACGCCGTTGACAAAACGCTCGCCATTGCACGCAAAGCTGAAGCAATTGGCCAGCTGATGACCGAGGTTGAGGTCCTTGCTGCAGGTCAGCAACGGTGCCTTGGCGAGGGGTCCGGTCGGCACCCATCCGTTGATGTATTGCGGGATCTCCTTTTTCGGGTCGTAAAGCGACCAGATTTCGCCCTCCCCCGGCGGCTTGCACGAACCCTTCATGTTGCCGCCCACAACGTCGGCAATGGCCTCGCCCGATTCGATCGGACAGGCGCACGCGACCTCGGGATATTGCGCGGTCCCGCCGCCGCTGAGGTTGACCGTGATCGTCTTTCCGGTCGGCGTGCAGGTCGATGCCGCGCACAGCGCGTAATAGCCGTTGCAGATTCGAAACTCATGTTCGGGTGCCGCCGCGGCGCGCTCGGCAACCGCCGCACCGCCGAACAGCACGACGCCCAGTGCGATCATCGTCTTTAGCGGCAATGCGGCGCGCCCAGACCGATCACGCGCCGCCTGGCGCGCTGTATTCGACCGGTCGCGCCGAACATATTTGACCTTGCCGTGCATTTTGCGTTCCTTGCTCCACCCTCGGCTGATTTGCCAAGTGCCGCGAAGACTTTGACCGTCAACGGTTGAGCAATCGCCAACAAGAGGTTTATTTAGGGTTAACATCCGCCGGCAATTCGAAATCGGCCGAGGCCGCTTATCGGCGTCGGCGGCGGGCCGCCACGACCAGGTACCCGCCGCGTCCGCGTGCCGGCTGGCGGCCGGAGCGCGGCTGCGCTATCGTCGTCCCGATACAGGCGAGGCCGGAAGGGGAGCAATGGCCGAAACTCGCACCCTCGCGATCGACATCGGCGGCACCGGGGTCAAGGCCGCCCTGCTCGACGAGGAGGGCAATGTCGTCGGCGAGCGCGAGCGCGTGCCGACCCCGGAGAAGCCCGTCGCTCCGGATGTTTTGATCCAGGCGATCGACAAAGTCGTGACCCCGCTCGGCGCGTTCGACCGCGTCTCGGTCGGGTTTCCCGGCTATGTCCGCGACGGGCGGGTGGTGACCGCTCCCAACCTGGGGACCGACGCCCTGGGCGGCTTCGACCTGCAACAGGTGCTGAGCGACCATTGGGGCAAGCCGGTCCGCGTTCTGAACGACGCGGACGTGCAGGGGTTTGGCGCGATTTCGGGCCGCGGCATCGAGATGGTGCTGACCTTGGGGACGGGTGCGGGGACCGCGATCTTTCGCGACGGCGAGGTCATGCCCCACCTCGAGTTCGCGCATCACCCGGTCAGCGGCAAAAGAACCTACGACGAGTATGTCGGCAACGCCGCGCGCCGGAAAAAAGGCAAGAAAGCCTGGAACAAGCGCGTCGCCAAGGTCATCGACATCCTGCGCGTCGTGGTCCAGTTCGATCATCTCTACCTTGGCGGCGGCAACGCCAAGGACGTGATCTTTCGGTTGCCGCACGACGTGTCGGTCGTTCCCAACACCGACGGCTTGACCGGCGGCATCGAGCTGTGGCGGCGGCTCCCGTCGCACAGCGCCGCTGGCCCGCAGACGACGGAGCCGGACAAAGGCGGACCCGGCGAGCCGGCGCACGCGCCGGCCGGCGACGACGGCGACAGCGGTCCCGGCGAGGCGCCCCAATAGCTGTCAGTCGGCCGATCCCCCAAGCACGTTGACGAGGCATTCGATGCGGCAAGCGGGCGCGATCCTGCTGGTTATGGCTTTGGCCGGCTGCGCGGCGGCACCCGCGCCGACGGCGCGGGTGCATCTCACCCCGACGGGGGCGGCCGCCACCACGGCCCACATCCCGCCCTTCGCCCGAATGCCGTTCGAGCCGTTTTCGCGCGAGGCGGCGGTGCAGATCGCACTTGGCGAATGGCGCGCCTTCCGCCAGCCGGTCGTCTACCCGAACGTCGAATTGCCCGAGGACGAAGAGCGCGAAGAAGGATTGTGGCAGCGGGTCGGACTTTACTGGTGGCTGGCGCTCGACCCGAACTGGCCGCAAAGCGGGTGGACCGGGATACACGACGAGAACGGGCAGGTGTTCCCTGCGGGTCAAGACGGCAATTTTGCGTGGTCGGCGGCCTTTATCTCGTATGTGATGCGGCTCTCCGGCGCCGGCTACAGCTTTCCCTATTCGGAGACCCATTCCGACTACATCGACGCGGCGGCCCGCCACGACCCGGGAGTGGCGCTCCAGGCCGAGCGCGTCGAAGCCTATGCGCCGCAGCGCGGCGACCTGATCTGCCTGTGGCGCGGGGCACGCCCGGTCACCTTCGACCAGCTGCCGGCGGGGCGCTTCCCCGGCCATTGCGACATCGTCGTCGACATCAAGCCGGGCCAGCTCAGCGTGATCGGCGGCAATGTCGACAACGCGGTGGCGATGAAGTTCATCCCGGCCACCCTCGACGGCCACCTCGCCGGCCCGGACGGCGTCGTGCTCGACCCCGACCACCACTGGTTCGTCGTCCTCAAGGTGCTCTACCAACGCGACGGCACGCCGCCCCCGAGCAACGCGATTTCGGCGGCGCCTGGGGCCGGCGGCGGCTGGGATGGCTGCCATCTCGGTTCGCTGACCCGCTGCGGCTGAGCGCAGCCGGCGTCGCCGGTGTCCGCAAGCGCCGAGGGCTTTCCTTTCCTCTACTCCGCCGCACGCGCCGGTGAGGCCGACGCCGGCTCGAGCGCTGCGTCAGTGACCTCCTCGACGCGCTCGGCCCAGCGAAAGCGCAGGCTGTTGCGGGCACTCTCCGGAATGTCGTCGTAATCCTTGCGGTTGCGCGCCGGCAGGATCACGGCCGCAAGCCCGGCGCGAGCGGCGGCGACGACCTTTTCCTTGATCCCGCCGACCGGCAGCACGAGGCCGCGCAGGCTGATCTCGCCGGTCATCGCGGTGTCGCTGCGCACCGTGCGCTCGGTCAACAGCGAGACGAGTGCGGTGTACATCGCCACCCCGGCGGAGGGGCCGTCCTTCGGGATCGCGCCCGCGGGCACGTGGATGTGGATATCGCTCTTCTCGAACATTGCCGGGTCGAGGCCGAGCGACGACGCTCGCGCCTTGACCAGGCTCAGCGCCGCCTGCGCGCTCTCGCGCATGACCTCGCCCAGTTGCCCGGTCAGGATCAACCGGCCGCCGCCCGGGAACCGTGTCGCCTCGATGAACAGAATGTCGCCGCCGACCGGGGTCCAGGCGAGCCCGGTCGCCACACCCGGCACGCTGGTGCGCATCGCCACCTCGCCCTCGAAGCGCGGCGGCCCGAGGATTTCGACCAGGTCGTCGGGCTCGATGCGGACATGCTCGTCGGTGCGCTCGGCGATCCGCATCGCGGCGCTGCGCAAGGCTGCGCCGATCTCGCGCTCGAGCTGACGCACCCCGGCCTCGCGCGTGTAATTGCGAATGATCGCGCGGATTGTGTCGTCGCTGATCTCGGCCTGCTCCGGGGCCAGGCCGTTGGCCTTGAGCTGGCGGGCGACCAGGTAGCGCCGGGCGATCTCGAATTTTTCGTCCTCGACGTAGCCGGGGAGGTCGATGACCTCCATGCGGTCGCGCAACGGCCCCGGAACGGTGTCGAGAACGTTCGCCGTGGTGATGAACATGACGCGCGACAGGTCGAACGGCACACCGAGGTAATTGTCGCGAAAGGTCGAGTTCTGCTCCGGGTCGAGCACTTCGAGCAACGCCGAGGCCGGGTCGCCCTGGATGCCGTGGCCGAGTTTGTCGATTTCATCGAGCATCATCACGCAGTCGCGCGCCCCGGCGCGGCGGATGCCCTGGATGATGTTGCCGGGCAGCGCGCCGATGTAGGTCCGCCTGTGGCCGCGAATTTCGGCCTCGTCATGGGTGCCGCCAAGGCTGACGCGGACGAATTTCCGCCCGGTTGCTCGCGCGATGCTCTGCCCGAGCGAGGTCTTGCCGACGCCGGGCGGTCCGACAAAGCACAGGATCGGGCTGCGGCCCTCCGGGTTGAGCTGGTGGATCGCGAGGTTTTCGAGGATGCGGCGCTTGACCTTGGCGAGCCCGAAATGGTCGGCGTCGAGAATCCGCCGCGCCTCGGCGATGTCGATCGGCTTGCCGGATTCGACCGACCACGGCAGCTCGATCAGCCATTCGAGATAGGTCCGCGCCATCGAGTATTCGCCGGCCGCCTCGGGCATGCGTTCGAGCCGCGCCAGCTCCCGCTTGGCGTGCTCCTCGACCTCGGGCGGCATCTTGGCGTCGGCGATCTTTTTCGTGAGCTCGGCGATCTCCTGGCTCTTGGCGTCGTCGCCTTCGCCGAGCTCCTTTTGGATCGTCTTCATCTGCTCGCGCAGCAGGAATTCGCGCTGGCGGTCGTCGATCTTTTCCTTGGTCTGCTCGCTGATCTGGCGCGACAGCCGCAACACCTCGATCCGGTAGACGAGCATCGCCGAGACCCGGTCGAGCCGGCTGCCGATGTCGACGGTTTCGAGGATCTCCTGCTTCTCGGCCGGGGTGATGTCCATAAAGCTGGCGATCAGGTCGGCAAGCGCCGACGCCGAGGAGGCCGACTGCACGGCGTTGACCAGCTCGACGGGGGTCTGCGGCAGCAGCTGCAAGACTTCGATCGCCTGGTTGCGCAGATGCAGCATCCGCGCCTCGATGTCCTTGCTGCTGAGCTCGGGCTCGGTCAGGCGCTCGACCCGCGCCACCAGAAACGGGTAGCCGTCAAGAAAATCGACGATGCGAAAGCGCCGGTCGCCCTGGCTGATTACATGGTGCTGACCGTCGGGGCTCGTCACATAGCGCAAGACGTTGGCCTCGGTGCCCATCCGGTGCAGGTCGACCGGGATCGGGTCCTCGGTTGCCGGGTCGCGCTGCAAGACGAGCCCGATCGGCCGGTTCAGGCGGATCGCCGCCTGCGCCGCGGCGACCGAGCGCTGGCGGCCGAGCGTCACCGGCAGCACGGTGCCGGGGAACAGTACAAAGCTGCGGGTGGGGATCAGGATCAGGGCGTCGGCCGGCAGCGCCGGGATCCCTGCGAGCGCCTGCTCGATGGCGCCGGCGGGCGGCGGGGCATTGGCTTCGGCGGTGCGCAGTTCGTGTTCTTCGAGTGGCATACCGAATATTCCTCGGGAAAGGCGATGGCGGCAAAGGCAGGTGGTGCTCGCTGCACGGGTCACAGCTTGTGGAGCTGCACCATCAGGCAGCCATTGGCGAGATGCCGGCCGGAAATCTCGAACCGGGCCGGCGGCAGTTCGATCCGCCGCTCGAAATGGCCGTGCGGGATCTCCAGGCGGTGGATCCGCGCCTTCGCCATTTGCTGCGGCAACGGCCGCTCGCCGCTGACCATCAGCACGCCCGCGCTCATCGTCACCTTGATCTGGTCGACCTCGACCCCAGGTAGGGCAATCAAGATGGTCAACGTGTCGTCGGTTTCGAAGATGTCGCACGGCGCTTCCCAATAGGGCGTCGCGTGCCCGCGATGAAAGAACTGGCGGTGCAGGCGCTCGGCGCGCTCCATCGCCTCACAGGCTTGCGCCCACATCAACGCTTCCAATTGTCGTTCCGGCATCCTGTGCTCCGAGCGGCGGCGCCGCGGTGGCCGCTTTGCGTCATATAGTCAGTTCAATCGCGCGGATTGAGGTATTCCCCCCAGAAACCACCCGTTGTCGCGGCGCGGTCCCCGGTGGTTTGCCATGTGCGGCTCTCCTGCCTCTCACGGTTGGCCTACGACGGCTGAACAGGACCGGGCGAGCGGCGTTCCATCCCGCCGCGCGACGGGGGGCTAGGCGGCGCGCGCAAATCCGGATATCAGCCTGCGGCGGAACTGCCGGCAGAGGCGAAGAGTGCCCGAGATCAGCAACGAAACCATCGCGTTTGTCGAGGGCGTCGCGGCCGAGGCGGCGCGGGTCGAGACGCCGTGCGGCGACGGCATGATGGTCTGGCATATCTGGGGCGCGGGCCCGCCGCTCGCCCTGCTCCACGGCGGCTACGGGTCGTGGACGCACTGGATCCGCAACGTGCTGCCGTTGTCGCGCGATTTCATGGTGATCGCCCCCGACCTGCCCGGGCTCGGCGAGTCGGCGACCCCGCCCGAGCCGCACACCGCCGAAGGCTTGGCGCGCATCCTCGTCGAGGGGCTTGACACCGTGCTGCCGCGCAGCGAGCGGCTGCATCTCGCCGGCTTCTCGTTCGGCGGCGTGTTGGGCGGGCATGTCGCAGCCCAGCTCGGCGAGCGGGTGCGCGCCTTTACCGTGGTCGGGTCGAACGGCCTCGGCCTTGCCCGCCAGCCAACCGATCTCCAGCGCGTGCCCGCCGGCGCCACGACCGCGGAAGCGCTCGCCACGCACCGCCACAACCTCGGCGCGCTGATGATCGCCGACCCGGCCAAGATCGACGACCTCGCGGTCTATGTCCAGTCGCAGAACGCGCCGCGCGGCCGGGTCAGAAGCCGCCGCTTTTCGCGCGCCGACACGCTTGTCCGGGCGCTGCCGCTTGTCCAGGCAAGGCTCGACGGCATTTGGGGCGAACATGACGCCACCGCCTACCCGCATCTCGACGAGCGCGCGCGCACCTTGCGCTCGTTCCAGCCCGAGGCGCGGTTCGAGGTCATCGCCGGCGCCGGCCACTGGGTGCAGTACGAGGCCGCGGACCAGTTCAACCCGTTGCTCGCCGAGATCGTGCGCCAGCGTATGGAGTAAGCCCGGCAAGCCGCTCGCGCCCTCCCGCGACCGGTCGCGACGCGCCAACAAACCGCCCGGCGGCCGTTTACGCCGCGATGCCCTTGCCGTCGTAGAGCGAATCGATCGCCGCGCCATAGGCGTCGCGAACCGCGTGGCGCTTGACCTTCAGGGTCGGCGTCATCTGCCCGTTGGCGATCGTGAACGGCTCGCTCGCGATCGCGAAGCGGCGCACCCGCTCGATCGGCGCCAGGCCGCGGTTGACGCGCGCCACCGCGGTGCCCAGCGCCTTGCTGAACCGGAGATCCACCGCGAGCGCCGCCATCTCCCTGGGGCCGTCGTTTGCATCGGCAAACCCGGCGGCGAACTCGGCGTCCGGCACCAGCACCGCCACGAGATAGGGCCGGCGGTCGCCGAACACGATCGCCTGGGCGATCTCCGGCTCCAGGGTCAGATAGCCCTCGACCCGCGCCGGGGAGACCATCTCGCCGCCCGAATTCTTGATGAAGTCGCGCTTGCGGTCAGTGATCCGGATACAGCCGTCCTCGTCGATCTCGCCGACATCGCCGGTGTAGAGCCATCCGTCGACAAGCGCCTGTGCCGTCGACTGCGGGTCGTTCCAGTAGCCCTTCATGACATTGTCGCCGGCCACCAGGATCTCGCCGTCCTCGGCGATGCGCACCGCGACGCCGTCGAGCGGCGGCCCGACCGTGTCGATCTTGATCCGCGACGGCACGTTGCAGGCGATGACCGGCGCCGCCTCGGTCTGGCCGTAGCCTTGCAAGAGCCGCACCCCGAGGGCGAGAAAAAAGCTGCCGATCTCCGGGTTCAGCGCCGCCCCGCCCGAGACCATCGCCTTGAGCCGGCCGCCGAAGCGTCGGCGCAGGCCGGCACGCACCGAGCGGTCGAGGAGCGGGTCGACCAGCCGCTCGCCAAGCCCGGGCCGCGCCATCAGCGCGCGCTTGCGGCCGATCGCCACCGCCTGGTCGAACATTTTGCGGGCGACTCTTCCTTTGCGCTCGACCCCGAGCATGATGCGGCGGTGCATCGTCTCGTAGAGCCGCGGCACGGCGGTCATGATCGTCGGCCGCGCTTCGAGAAGGTTGGCGGCGAGCGTCTCGGCCCCCTCGGCAAAATAGATCTGCGCCCCGATCGAGACTGGGAACATCAGCCCGGCGGTGTGCTCGTAGGAGTGCGACAACGGCAGAAAGCTCAGGAACACCTCGTCGCCGAGGCCGAGGGTCTCGAGCAGCCGGAACGCGCCGCGGCAGTTCGCCAGGATGTTGCGGTGGGTCGTCATCACACCCTTGGGCGCGCCGCCGGTGCCGGAGGTAAAGATCAGGCAGGCGATGTCGTCGGGAGCCAGTTCGGCAACGCGCTCGGCCAAGTCGTCGGGTGCGGCGTCGCCCCGCGCCAGCACGTCGCCCCACGAGATCAGGTCGACGGCGCTCGCCTGGCCCGCGGCGGGCTCGATTGCGACGACGCTGTGCATGGTGGGGACTTGATTGGCCGCGGCCAATACGCGCGCCGACAGTGGCGGCCTCGACACGATCACCGCGGAAGCGCCGCTGGTGGCGAAGACGTGGCGATGGTCCTCGACGGTGTTGGTCACGTAGGCGGGCACCGTGATCGCCCCGGCGCTCATGATCGCGAAATCGGCGATGACCCATTCCGGCCGGTTCTCGGCGACGAGCGCGACCCGGTCGCCCTGCCTGACGCCGAGCGCCGCGAGGCCGCGCGCCAGCCGCCGCACGTCGCGCGCCGCCTCCGTCCAGCCGAGCGGGCGATAGCGGTCGCCGTCCTTGGCCCATAGGAACGGCTTGTCGCCCTGCCGCTCGGCTTCTTCGAAGAACATCGCCGGCAGGCTGCGGCAGCTGTCGTAATCCATTCGTCCCCGATCCTCCCCGCCGCCCTTTCTACGGGGTTCGCTCCACGCGTGAAATAGCGCGTATCGGCGCCCGGCCGGTCTCCGCGACGCGTGTTTGCCAGTGATTTGCAGCGAGCTCGGGGAAGCTGAGCGCGTTTGCGCCACCGCGCTTGGCGCGGGACGGTTGCGGAGATTGCGTTCGCTCGCCATGATTCGGCGATTGTCTCGCGGGTTGGGGAATTGCGATGAGCGAGTTGCGCGCCGATTATGTCGTGGTCGGCGCCGGATCGGCGGGCTGCGTCGTCGCCGACCGGCTGAGCGAGGGCGGCGCCGAGGTCGTGTTGCTCGAAGCCGGCCCGCGCGACTGGCACCCGATGATCCACATCCCGGCCGGCGCGTTGCGCCTGCGCGCCAATCCGCTGGTCAACTGGAACTACTACACCGAACGCGAGAGCAACATCGGGGAGCGCGCGTTGCACTGGCCGCGCGGCCGGGTGCTGGGCGGGACCAGCTCGATCAACGGCATGCTCTACGTCCGTGGCAACCCGGCCGATTACGACGGCTGGGCGCAGATGGGCTGCCGCGGCTGGAGCTATGCGGACGTGCTGCCCTATTTCAAGAAATCGGAGAACTACGCGTCCGGCGACCCCGAATACCGCTCGAAGGGCGGGCCATTGCCCGTCGAGGAGTACCGCACGATCCTGCCGCTGACCCACCGCTTTGTCGAAGCGGCGCAACAGGCGGGCTTCCGGCTCACCCCCGACTACAACGGCGCAACCCAGGAAGGCGTGGGCTATTCGCAGATGACGCGCGGCGGCCGGTTTCGCGGCTCGACCGCGCGGACCTTTCTTGCCGAGGCGCGTCGCCGCCGGAACCTGCGGGTTATCACCAAGGCGGTCGCGACCTGCCTCGGCTTTAACGGGCGGCGCTGCACCGGCGTCGCCTTTCGCCGAAACGGCCAGATTGACCATGTCGTGGCGGCGCGCGAGGTCATCCTGTGCGGCGGCACGGTGAACTCGCCGCATCTGTTGCAGGTCTCCGGGGTCGGCCCGGCGAGCTTTCTGCAGTCGATTGGGGTCCCGATCGTGCTCGACCTGCCCGGGGTCGGCGCCAACCTCTCCGACCATTTCGCGGCCCGCGTCTCGCACCGGGTCAAGGACCAGGTGTCGGTCAACGAGCTCGCGCGCGGCACGAAGCTCGTGCGCGAGATCGGTCGCTACGCCGCGACCGGCCGGGGGGCGCTGACCTTTGGCGTGACGACCGCGATGGTGTTCTGCAAGAGCCGCGAGGGGCTGGCGAGCCCCGACCTGCAGCTGCTGTTCACGCCCGGTAGCTACCACCCGAGCGGCTACGGCCGGCTCGAGCGCGAGCCGGGCATGACGATCGCGGTGTGCCTTGCCCGGCCCGACAGCCGCGGCACGATCATGGCGCGGTCCGCCGACCCGCTGGAGCGCCCCGCGATACGGCCGAACTACCTCGCCGCCGCGAGCGACGTGGACGTGCTCTTGGCCGGCATTGGCCATGCCCGGCAGATCTTCGCCGCCCCGGCGCTGTCCCGGCATAGTGCCGCCGAGACGATGCCGGGCGCCGACAAGGGCTCGCGGCAGGCGCTCGACGATTTTGTCCACCGCGACGGCACCAACCTGCACCACCCGGTCGGCACCTGCCGGATGGGCGAGGACCCGACGGCGGTCGTCGACTCGCGGCTGCGGGTGCGCGGTGTCGCCGGGCTGCGCGTCGTCGATGCCTCGGTGATGCCGACGGTGACCACCGGCAACACCAACGCGCCGACCATCATGATCGGCGAAAAGGGTGCGGCGATGATCCGCGAGGACGCCCGCGCCGCGTGATCGCACGCGCCAATCAATCTGCAGGGCGAAAATAACCGGCGGCAGCAGGTTGGACGTGCTTTAGTTCAGTTGGAACGGCAGGCATCCCCGTTCGCCGGAGGTTACATGCCCACCATTACTACCAAGGACGGCACGGAGATCTTCTACAAGGATTGGGGCTCGGGGCACCCGATCGTGTTCAGCCACGGCTGGCCGCTGTCGGCCGACGACTGGGACGCGCAGATGCTGTTCTTCCTCAATCACGGCTATCGCGTGATCGCCCATGACCGCCGCGGCCACGGCCGCTCGGCCCAGACCGGCGACGGCCACGATATGGACCATTATGCCGACGACCTCGCGGCTCTGACGGCACATCTCGACCTCCACAACGCCATCCATGTCGGCCATTCGACCGGCGGCGGCGAGGTGGCGCGCTATCTGGGGCGGCACGGCGAAACCCGCGTAGCCAAGGCGGCGCTGATCAGCGCGGTGCCGCCGCTGATGGTCAAGACGGCGGCCAATCCGCACGGGCTTCCCAAGGCGGTGTTCGACGGCTTTCAGGCGCAGCTTGCCGCCAATCGTTCGCAATTCTATCGCGACGTGGCGGCGGGGCCGTTCTACGGCTACAACCGGCCGGGCGCCAAACCCTCGGAGGCGGTCATCCAGAATTGGTGGCGCCAGGGCATGATGGGCGGCGCCAAGGCGCATTACGACGGCATCGTCGCCTTTTCGCAGACCGATTTCACCGAAGACCTGAAGAAGATCACCGTCCCCGTGCTGGTCTTACATAGCGAAGACGACCAGATCGTGCCCTATGTCGCGGCCGGGCCGCTGTCCCATAAGCTGCTGAAAAGCGGAACCCTGAAAACCTATAAGAGTTTCCCGCACGGCATGCCGACGACCGAAGCGGACACAATCAATTCCGACCTGCTGGCGTTTATCGAAGGCTAAGTCTCATCAAGCCGTTGCGTTCATCGCGGCGGCGATGGCCGACACCAACGGCTTCATGAAATAGCTCCCGCTCGGCATGATCGCCGGCGTGAGCCCGCGCCGCGCCGCCGCCTCGGCCGCCACCGGCCCGATCGCGGCGATCGTCGTGCGATGGAGCCCGGCGAGCAGCCGCTCGGTCAGGCGGTGCGCCTCCGCCACGTCGAACAGGCGCCGGACTTGCGGCGCGCTGGTCAACACGACGACGTCGACCGCGCCGGCGGCCAGTCGGTCGATCAGCGCCACGATCGCCGCATCGGCGGCACGCGCGGCGTATTCGTAGGGCGTCACCGGGTCGGGAACGGCGCCCGAATGTTCGAGAAACGCGACAAGCCGGTTGCCGGCCTCCGGGTAAAGCTGCACGCCGACCCGCCGGCCGCGCAGGTCGAGGCCCGAGAGCAGCGCGATGACCCCGTCCGTCGTCGGCTCGCTGGCGCGCAATTGCGGCTGCTGCCCCAGCGCCCGCAGTGCCCGGACCGGCTTCGGGCCGCGGCAGACCGTGCGCGTCCGGCCGAGCGCGGCGATAAATGCCGGCTCGATGCCGGCCGGGCGGGCGAGATCGCGCAGCCGGTCGAGCCCCTCGCCGGTCAACAGGACGAGATCGTCGAACGGCGCGGCGACAAAGCGCCCGAGCCAGGCGAGCGCCGGGGCCGGGTCGGCGGGAAGGACAATCGCCACAGCCGGGCAAGCGACGATTTCGGCGCCTTCCTCGCGCAGCATCGCCGCCAACCGGTCGGCCTCGCGGGTTTCGAGCAGCGCAATCCGCCGCCCCTGCAATGGTTGGGTCATGCTCGTCGATACGTCGTCCTTGATGGCGCGGTCAGGCTGAGGCACCACCCGGCGCCGGTCAATAGACTGTCGCGAACGTAGTGTCCGTCGCGGGCGAGGTAGGCCTTGCTGCCGGCCATGTCCATGCCGCCTTCCTTTGGCGACGATGGAGGCGAGGCCGCGGTCGACGTCGCGCGCCATCCGCTCGGCGTCGCCGCAGACATAGAAATAGGCGCCGCCCTCGATCCACGCCCATAGGTCGGCTGCCTGTTCCAGCATGCGGTGCTGGACACAGATTTTGTGCGGCTGGTCGCGCGAGAAGGCGACGTCGAGCCGGTCGAGCAGGCCGTCGCGGATGACAGGCAGTCGGTTCGTCCTCGAACAGGAAATCGCTGGCGCGCCGTGGATTGCCGAAAAACAGCCAGTTGCGGCCGCGCGCCGGTCGCCCGCCGCTCTCGCGAAAAGCTGGCCGGTCACGATCGGCTGTCCGCATCGGCGGCGGCGATCATCATTGCCTCAGACCCACGCCTCGGCGAGGCTCGTCGGCGAGCGCTGGGCGAAAAGGCTTCGGCGCAGGTAGTACCACCACGTAACGGCGACGCAGGTCGCGTAGAATAAGAGGAAGACCTCGAGCGCCAAGTATCGCCTGGCGATCGAGGCGCCGAACGCGCGTGGGATCACGTACCCGCCGCACGCACCAATCGCCGAGGTAAAGCCGATCACCGCAGCGCTCTCGGTGCCGGCCGCTTTCAGCGCCGCCGCGCGCGGTTTCGCCCGCACATTCCGCCTCGCGCAATTTCTCCTCGCGGAAGATCGAGGGGATCATCCGAAACGTCGAGCCGTTGCCGACGCCGGTCGTAATGAACAGGACCAGGAACATCGCGAGGAAACCGGGGAAGCTCGCGATGTCGACGTAATACATGACGCCGATCGTCGCGCCGCCCATCGCGACGAAATTCAAAATGTCAGGCGCGCGCCGCCGATTTTTTCGGCGAGCAGGCCGCCGGGCGACCGGGCGACCGAGCCGACCAGCGGCCCGAGAAACGCGACGGAATCGTGACCGCCGTAAATTGCGTCTTGATCAGCAGCGGAAATGCCGCCGAATAGCCGATGAACGAGCCGAACGTGCCGACACAAAGCCAGGAAATGGCCCAGGTGTGCTTGCGCCGGGTGATGACCAGCTGGTCGCGGAAGGTCGGGCGCGCGGTGCGCAGGTTGTTCATGTGGCGGGCAGCCCCGTAGATCGCGATCGCGATCAGCGGCAGCCACATATCAGCCCGGCGTTTTGCAGGTAAAGCCCCTTGGCGCCGAGCGGTGCGGCGAGATAAAGGCTGACCCAGCCGAAGCCGACCAGGATCGGCGTCGGCAACTGCACCGTGCTGACCCCGATGTTGCTGCCGGCCGCCCAGCCCTTGATCCGGCCCGGGTAAAAGAACGCGAGCAAAGAGGTCGGGATCAACAGCAGGCTCGCGCTGACGATCGTCCAGTTCCGCCCGCCGAACCGCGGCACCGCGAAGGTGTACGGAAACCGCATCAGGGAGCCGATTAGCCCCGGCAATGCGACAAGCTGGAAGAGTTGGGCGGTCATGTAGTGAACACCGGCCTGCGGCAGCTTGGTTGCGCACCAAAAGGGGCCTAATTTTTCGCGCGGTCGGCTCGAAGCTTCTTAAGGGCAACAGCCTCCATGAGATACTGAGAAGCTGTTGGCGACGCAGCGGCTCTGCATGCGCTGACGGTCGGCGCGCATCGCCACCATGACGCTAACGGTCGGCGGTTCACGGGGGCCACGCACCAAGCCAAGCCGACGTAAGGGCGCCTGGGCGGCGCCGCCGACCCGGGGTTATTTGGGTGTATCCGATGACGCCGGCATCGAACCCGACTGGTCGGAAAGTCGGGTGAGTTCGTCAAGCACCTTAGCAATCAACTCACGGCGGCGCGGGTCCCGCGCTTCGGGCGTAGCGGCGAAGAGCTGGATCAGATATCGCGCCTTTGCGGCAGCCTCGGGCCAGGTCGCCGACGGCGCGGCAACGGCATAGCGCTCGAATTCGTCTTGGCGTTGCCGTAAGGCGGTCTGATCTGCTTGGACCTCGTGAAGACGCCGGCGCAGCTCGGTCAATGTCTGAGCAGCCATGCCGCGATGCTCATCGAGTTCCACCGGACGCTCCGTCATAACCGATGTTCCTTTGGCATATAGCCGTCCTTTTCTGGCCCAGCCGACCGCGACATACCGCTTCATCGGCTAGAGATAACATTTTTTCAAAAAATGCCACCATTGTAGATAGGAAAATAACTTCCTGATTCTACAGAGGCATTAAAGTAATTTGGTGCCAGCCAACAGTTTTCTACGACAATAGGCCTAATACGGCCATGGGCCTCCCCCAGTTCCGCCGTCTTGCCTCAGGCCGAAATGAATCTGGGAAAATCGACAGCGATCCCTGATCCCCGCTTTTCAAAATGGTAGAATAAGCTTTCCAATTTCGGCTTGGCCGGGCTCGACGCCGCCATCCACGACTTCGAGCGCCGAAGAGTCGGTTAGACGACGCCGTCGTCGCGCAGCCGGCGAACCTCGTCCGGATCGAGCCCGCAGAGCTCGCGCAACAGGTCGGCCGTGTGTTCGCCGAGCTCGGGCGGGCGGGTCACCGCCGCCGGGGACTCCGACAATTTCACCGGGCATCCGACGGTCTGGTAGGTGCCGCGCGTCGGATAGTCGACATCGACGATCATGTCGCGCGCCCGCAAGTGCGGGTCGGCCAACACCTCGCCGGTGTCCTGGCAGGCGCCGCACGGCACACCCGCCGCGCCAAGAAGCTGCATGACCTCGTGCTTCGAGCGGCCGCGCGTCCAGCCCGTGATGATCGCGTTCAGCGCGGTGCGGTTCTCCCAGCGCGCTTCCTCGTTGGCAAATCGCCGGTCGCGGGCGAGCTCCGGCCGGCCGATCGCCTCGGTGAAAGCCGGCCACATCTGCTGCTGCGCGGTGATGAAGACGTAGTCGTTGGGGCCGCCTGGAGCGCACGGATAGGTCGTGCTCGGGATGCCGCGGCCCATCTGGTTGCCGCGCCTCGGCATGGCCTCGCCAAAGCGCTGGTGGTCGCGCAGGCTGACCCGGATCAAGTTGACGACCGCATCCTGCATCGACACCTCGACCTGCTGGCCGCGGCCGGTCGCATGACGCTGCTGCAATGCCGCGAGAATGCCGATCGCCATGTGCATGCCGGTGCCGGAATCGCCGATCGCCGGCACGACAAAGGTCGGGGGGTTCTCCGGGAAGCCGGTGATGCTCATCGCACCCCCCATCGCCTGCGCGATCGGCTCGTAGCTCTTGTAGTCGCGATAGGGGCCGTAGGTGCCAAACCCCTTGATCGTCGCGTAGATCAGCCGCGGGTTGACCTCGTGCAGCGCGGCAAAGCCGAAGCCCAGCCGGTCGAGCGCCCCCGGCCCGAAATTTTCCAGCAGCACGTCCGACTTGGCGACAAGCTCGCGGAACAACTCCTTGCCGCGCGCGGTCTTGAGGTTAAGGGTCAGGCTTTTCTTGTTGGCGTTGAACAGCAGGAAAAAGAGGCTGTCTGTGTCCGGACGGTCGCGCATGTTGCGGCGCGCGACATCGCCGCCCTTCGGCTCCTCCAGCTTGATCACGTCGGCGCCCAGAAACCCCAGGATCTGGGCGCAGGCCGGCCCCGCCTGGTTGTGCGTCATGTCGATGATGCGAATGCCGTTCAGCGCCTGGCCCATGCGTCCCTCCTCGACCCTTCGGGCGACGAGCCTAGCACTGTCTCGGCCGCCTCGCCAAAGCCGCCGCGCGATGATCGCTGGCCTCGCGGAGAAACCGGCCGGCGGCTGATGCCGCCGCGGCCGGGCGGCGAAGGATCAGTCGGCGGCGGCTGCGGGCTGTGCGGCCCGGGCGGCGCGGCTCAGCATCGTGGCGGCGTTGCCGTGCAGGATCCGCTCGCGCGCATCCTCGCCGATCTCGGCTTCCGCGAGCGCCTTTCGCGTCCAGTCGCAGCCGAACTCAGTGCCGTCGGTGCCGCACACGATCCGGTCGGCGCCGTAGAGCCGCACGCCTGCCTCGATCGCGCGCGGGCCGAACGAATTGCAGTCGACGTACACCCGCGCCCTGCGAAAGCGCGACGACGGCAGCTCCTCCTGCGGCGTGTCGAGCAGGCAGCGGTGGTCCATGCGCTCGACCTCGTACGGCAGATTGCCGCCGAGATTGTGGACGTGGACCATCACGTCCGGGTAGTCCGCGAGGTAGTCGGTCAGGCACAACGTCACCATGACCGACGACAGGCTTGCCTGCATGTCGAGGGTGCCGTTGCGGCGCCGCGCGTTGTCGGTGTCGCCGGCGACCTTGGGGAACGCGTCGCCCGGCCGCGGCCCGTGGTGGATGAACAACACCGCGCGGCGGCGGTTCGCGACCTCCAGCACCGGGCGCATCGCCTCGGCGTCCTTGCGCGTCAGGAAGGCGTTGCCAGGTATCTGCGCGCCGATCATGCCGGGCAGCCCCATCGCCCGATCGAGCTCGGCGGCCGCCGCGGCGATGTCGGTCAAGGGCAGTGCTGCGTAGGCGGCAAAGCGGCCGGGGTGCTTGCGGCAGATCGCGGAGAGCCCGTCATTGACGCTCCGGCACAATGGCCCGGCCTCGTCGAGCGGCTGCGCCTCGATCCAGCAGAACGACCCGAGCAGCGACAAGACGCTCGTCTCGACCCCCTGGCGGTCCATCCGCGCGAGGTGGAAGTCGACGTCGTCGAACGCCGTGGCGAGCGGCTCTTCGCCCATCCGTCCCGACTTCAGCACCTCGGCGCCGTCGGGGTTGCGCAGGATGCGCGGCTCCCTGTTACGGGCGCGCAGGGCGTCGGCGACCGCGGCGGGCCGCCAATGGGCATGCATGTCGATCATCGTCAAGGCTTGTTCCTCCGCTGGTTCTGCGCCAGCTTAATCCCCTGCCGGCGCGCCGCAAAGCACCTAAGATCGAGCGGCGACGGCAGCCGAAACCGCGAGCTCGGCGCCGAGGCGACCAGAGGGGGACGCGTGACGAACCTGCAGGAAGAGCCCGGCCTGCCGGCCTGACACCGGTTTCGCCGAACTGTCACCGAGTAGCGATAGCCTTGCCTATCAACCTTGGGGCAAGGTTTCGGCCATGACCACGCAAGACATCGGTTTCAACCTCGACCTCAGCCGCCGCAGGCTGATGGCCGCCGCCGGCATCGCCGGAGGCGCCATGGTGGCCGCACCCCTCTTCGGAGCCACCGACGCCGAGGCCGCTCCCTCCTTGCCTCCCGCTCCCTCCTTGCCTCCCGCGGCCTCGTCGCCTCTCTCACCGCCATCGCCCGGTCCGTTGGCGACGCCTCCGGTTGCCGGGCTGCATCTGCAGTTCGGCGCGGATGCGTCGTCCGAGATCGTGGTGTCCTGGCACGCGCTGCAGCCGGTTCGCAATCCCCGCGTCGTGCTCGGGCGTCTCGACGGCAAGCTCGAGCAAACGGTTGAGGCCCAGGCGGCCAGCTACACCGACGCGAAGTCCGGCCAGGTCGTCTGCGCCTATCATGCGAGGCTCGGCGGGCTGGGGGCCGACTCGGCCTATCTCTACGCGGCAATGCACGAGGGCGCCGAGCCCGAGTTCGCGACGTTCCGCACAGCACCGCGCGGTCGGGCGCCCTTCACCTTCACCAGCTT
>DATMLF010000220.1:0-2281 GCA_035570595.1 Allostellaceae bacterium | reverse complement strand
GGGGACGATCCGCTACGGCCAGATCGAAATCGAATGCGGCGGGCAGATTTCGGGCGACATCCAGGCGCAGCCGGCCGGCGAGACGGGCGAGGCTATGCCGGACGTGACGGCCGTCCGCGCCGCGGGCTGATTTCGCCGTTCTCGACCATCGCTGCGGCCCGGCGCCGGCGCCGCCTGGGCTCTGGCGCGGCCAGCGGCGGATCGGCGAGCGGCGGGTCGGCGGGCGCTGCGGGCGGGACCGCGGCGGCGCGCGCCGCGATCAATTCGGCCGGGCCGGTTTTTGCCTTGTAATGGCACAAATCGGCGACGACGCAGGTCGGGCATTCGGGCTTGCGCGCCTTGCACACATAGCGCCCGTGCAGGATCAGCCAGTGGTGCGCATAGCGCTTGAACGTAGCGGGGGTGCGCGCGTCGAGTGCCATCTCGACCTGCAGCGGGGTTTTGCCGGGCGCCAGCCCGGTGCGGTTGCCGACGCGAAAGATGTGCGTATCGACGGCGATCGTCGGCTCGCCAAAGGCGACGTTCAGCACCACATTCGCGGTCTTGCGCCCGACCCCCGGCAACGCTTCGAGTGCTTCGCGGTCGCGCGGCACGACGCCATCGTGGCGTTCAACCAGGATCCGGCTCAGGGCGACGACGTTCTTGGCCTTGGTGCGGAACAGGCCGATCGTCCGGATCAGCTCGACCACCCGCTCCTCGCCGAGCGCCAACATCCCTTGCGGCGTGTCGGCGAGCGCGAACAACGCCGGGGTCGCCTTGTTGACGCCGGCATCGGTCGCTTGCGCCGACAACACGACCGCGATCAGCAACGTGAAGGGGTTGATAAATTCGAGCTCGGTCTTTGGGATCGGCCGGGTCTCGGCGAGCCGCCGATAGAATTCCCGGATTTCGCGTTTCGACATCAGGCGCATCGGGCATCAGTGTAAAAGTGCTGCGGGCCGCCGGCAAACAGCGCGACGCGATCACCGGGCTTTACCCGATTTCGGCCTCGCCCTAAGTTTTCGCCTGCGATGGCCCTGCCCCCTGCCTGCGCGGAAATGCCCGCGCCCCTCGGAGGTCTCGTTTTCGAACGCGTGCTGCTGCCGCACCGCAGCCTGCCGCCGCGCGGCTTTCACGCGATGATGCTGGTTCTCGGGCTCGTCAGCCTCGCCGTCGGCATCGGTTTCGTGTCGGTCGGCGCGTGGCCGGTGACCGGCTTTTTCGGGCTCGACGTGGCGCTGATCTATCTCGCCTTCCGCCTCAACTACCGCAGTGCGCGGCGCAGCGAAACCCTGCGCCTCGCCGGCGACGCCTTTACCGTCGAGCGCATCAGCGTGCGCGGCAATCGCCGGGTGTGGCAATTCCAGCCGTTCTGGCTGCGGGTCGTGCTCGAAGAGCGCGACCCCGACCGCAACCGTCTGTTTGTCGCCTCGCATGGGCGGTTTCTGGCAATCGGCGATTTCCTCGCACCCGCCGCGCGGCGCGAGCTCGCCGCGACGATCCGCGACGCACTCTCCCGCTGGCGCGCCTCACTTGCCTGGCAAACGGATTAAAGGCCCAGCACCTCCTTGAGCCCATAGAGCCCGGGCGGGCGGCCGACGACCCAGCGCGCGGCGCGCACCGCACCCTTGGCATAGATCGCGCGGGTCGTCGCCCGATGGATCAGTTCGAGCCGCTCGCCGGCGCCGGCGAAGATCACGTGGTGGTCGCCGGTGGTGTCGCCGCCGCGCAGGGCGGCAAAGCCGATGTCGCCGCGCCGGCGCGGACCGGTGCTGCCGTCGCGGGCGCGCTGCTCGACCTGATCGAGCACGACATCGCGGCCCGCGGCCGCGGCCTGCCCGAGCGCCAGTGCCGTGCCGGACGGCGCGTCGACCTTGCCGCGATGGTGCATCTCCATGATCTCGATGTCCCAATCCGGCCCCAGCCGCGCGGCGACCTGCTCGACCAGCCCCAAGAGCAAGTTGATGCCGAGGCTGGTGTTCGCCGCCCAGACAATCGGGATGCGCATGCCCGCCTCGCGCAGCGCCGCGGTTTCCGCCGCCGACAGACCGGTTGTGCCGATCACCATCGGCGTACCCTGCTCGGCGGCCAGGGCAACGTGCGACGCGGTCGCGGCGGGGGTCGAGAATTCGATGACGACATCGCTGTCGCCGATCAGCTGGCCCGGCGCGTTGCCGGCGCCGAGCCCGATCCGGCCGATCCCCGCCAGCTCGCCAAGATCGGCGCCGACATAGGCGCTGCCCGGCTTGGCGGTGCCGCCGGCAAGCTCGCAACCCTCCGCCGCGGCGATGTCGGCCAGCAG
>DATMLF010000219.1:0-2198 GCA_035570595.1 Allostellaceae bacterium | reverse complement strand
TAAGGCGGCGCCGTCGGCGGCGTGGGCGGCCTCGACATAACCCATCGCGATCGGGCTGCCGACCGAAGGGCCAAAGCCGCCGCTGGTGACCCGGCCGATCGGGTTGCCGGCGCCATCGGCGATCGGCGTCGCCTCGCGCGCCGGGGCGCGGCCGTCGGGTCGGATGCCGACCCGCTTGCGCGCCGCACCTCGGGCGAGTTGGCTCAGGATGATCGCGGCGCCGGGAAAGCCGCCCTCGGCGCGCCGCCTTTTGCCAATGGTCCAGGCGAGGTCGGCCTCGATCGGGGTCGTGGTGTCGTCGATGTCGTGGCCCCAGAGGCAGAGCCCGGCTTCGAGCCGCAAGGTGTCGCGGGCGCCGAGGCCGATCGGCATCACCTCGGGCTCGGCCAGCAGGGTCTCGGCCAATCCCGGCGCGTCGGCCGCCCCGAGCGAGATTTCGAACCCGTCCTCGCCGGTGTAGCCCGAGCGGGTGACCAGGCACGGCCGCCCGTCGAGCACGATTTCGGCCGCATTCATGAACGGCAGCAGGGCAACGCCGCCGGCGAGCCGCGCCAGCACGGTGGCGGCAGCCGGTCCCTGCAGCGCCAGCAATGCCCGGTCATCGAGCGGCTCTACGGTGGCGCTGGCGCCGAGATGCGCGCGCAAATGGGCCAGATCGGCGTCTTTGGTAGCGGCGTTGACGACGACGAACAAGCCGTCGCCGAGCCGGGTCGTCATCAGCCGGGTTGTCATTAGGTCGTCGAGGATGCCGCCCGCGTCGTTGAGTAAGAGGGTGTAGCGCATGCGCATCGGCCCGAGCCCGCGGATGTCGCCGGGGACCAACGCCTCCAGCGCCGCAGCCGGATCGGCGCCGGCCAAACGCAGCTGGCCCATATGCGAAACGTCGAACAGCCCGGCCTGGGCGCGGGTATGCAGATGCTCGGCCAGAATGCCGGCCGGATATTGCACCGGCATCTCGTAGCCGGCGAACGGCACCATCCGGGCGCCCAGCGACTGGTGGAGGTCGTAGAGCGGCGTGCGCCTGAGCGGCGCGGCGTCTTGGGCGGGCACGGCGTCTTGGGCAGGCACCCGGGGCACCTCCGACAGAGAGCGGACGCAACTGCGTCCCCTATGCCCCCTCTGTCGTGGACCCTGAGAGATTCACCCACACCCACCCCGAGTCGGGTGGAGGCGGGCTTACTCCTTCGGTGAGCGGACGGGCTGCGATGCCCGCCCGCTGCTTTCCAGAGCGCCCTTCCGCCCGCAGTCCTTTTTGCCTGAGAGTTTCCGGGGCGGTTGCTCCTTCGGCGCCGCGTCCCCGATTGCGTCGGGGGCGCGACCTCTCCTGCGGGCGTGCAATCAGCGCCCGGTATCTAGCACCGGCCCCGGCGAAAGGCCAGCTAGTTCGGCGTCCAGGCGAGCGCCCGGATCTCGGTGAACTCGCGGGCCAGCTTCTTCCACCGATCGCCGGCGTCATGGCTGGCATAGAGCTCGCCGTAATGGCTGCAGGCGAGGACCAAGCCGGGATCGGCCGGGTTGGTCGCGAATGCCCAGATCGGCGAGTTCGGCTCGACCGGCAATTCCGCGCGCTGCCAGCTCTGGCCGCCATCCTTGGAGCGCTGGATTGCGCCGGTGCTGCCGACCGCCGCATCGCCGGTGGCGACAAAGACGGTGTCCGGGTCGTCGGTCTTCAATGCCAGGCCGCGGCAATAGGGCAGCCCGAACTGCTTGCCGACGCCGAGCCCCTGCCAGCTCTCGCCCTTGTCGGTCGAGGCGAAGATCTCGCGCGGGGTGCTGGTCAGCACCGTCTTGGCGTTGCCGGCGCCGCGGACCGCAACATCGTGGATGTCGGGGTCGCTGAGCCCGCCGGCGACCCGCGTCCAGGTGTCGCCGCCGTCGAGGCTGCGCCGCACGCCGTCGACCTCGACCCCGGCCCAGACGATGCGAGGGTCCGACGGGTCGACGCTCAGCGCGGTCACCCGCGGCACTCCGACATTTGGGCAGTCCTCGACCATGTCGACGGCGAGTTGCGTCCAGTGCCGCCCGCCATCCCTGGAGCGGAACAAGGCCGCCGGCCTGGTTCCGGCAAAAATCGTGTCGGGGTCGCCGGGATCGAAGGCGATCTTCCACACGTCGATCTTGTTCATCGGCGAATCGAGGCGTTCGAAGCTCTGCCCGCCGTCGCCGCTCTTATAGATGCCGTCCTCGGCCCCGGCAAA
>DATMLF010000218.1:0-17264 GCA_035570595.1 Allostellaceae bacterium | reverse complement strand
GCTTTGAGGCCGTGATAAAGCGGCAAACGAGATAGCCAAGCCCGAGCGCCGCCACCGTCGCCATGTAAAGCCCGAGCCGCGTGCTCGGCAGATGCACGTCCCAACCGAGGATGTCCTTATAGTCGGTCAAGCCGTTGTTACCGCCAAACCCCATGTCGTTGCGAAAAAAGGCGAGCATCAGCGCGTATGTCATGGCCTGCGTGATGATCGACAGATAGACGCCGGTGACGCGCGAGCGAAAGGCGAGCCACCCGAAAACAAAAGCGAGGATCCCGGGAACGAGCAGCACCATCGCCGCCGCGAACCAGAAATGATCGAAACCCCACCAGTACCAGGGCAGCTCTTTCCAATTGAGGAACACCATGAAATCCGGGATCAGCGGGTTGCCGTAGACGCCGCGGGTCCCGATCTGCCGCATCAAATACATGCCCATGCAATAGCCGCCCAAGGCAAAGAAGGCGCCCTGGCCGAGGCTCAATATCCCGGCATAGCCCCAGATCAAATCGAGGCTCAGGGCGAGCAGCGCGTAACACAGATACTTGCCGAGCAGCGGGACGACGTAGTCGGGGATGGCGAGCGCCGAGTGCGGCGGCAGCAGCAGGTTCAGCGCCGGCACGCCGACCAGCAGCACGATCGCGACGCCGGCAAACCCGGCCCAGAAGCCCGCTCCCCAGGCACCCTTGTCGTGGTGGAGGGCGAGCACGGCTCAGGCCTCGGCGGTGCGGCCCTTGAGCGCGAAAAGGCCGCGCGGCCGCCGCTGGATAAAGAGGATGATCGCCACCAGGACGACGACCTTGCCGAGGATCGCGCCGGCGGCCGGCTCGATCAGCTTGTTGACGATGCCGAGCGACAGCGCCCCGACGAGAGTGCCGAAGAGGCTGCCGACCCCCCCGAATACGACGACGAGAAAGCTGTCGACGATGTAGATGCTGCCGAGATTTGGGCTGACGTTGCCGATCTGGCTCAACGCGACGCCCGCCATGCCGGCGATCCCCGAGCCCAGGCCAAAGGTCAGCGCGTCGATCCGTGCCGTGCGGATCCCCATCGCCGAGGCCATCGGCCGGTTCTGGGTAACGGCGCGCATCTGCAAACCGAAGGTCGTCCGGTTCAGGATCAGCGCCAGAGCACCGAGCACGATAAAGCAGAAGACGATGATGTAGAGGCGGTTCCAGGTGACAACGAAGCCGCCGATCGCGTCGAAGCCGCCGGTCATCCAGCCGGGGTTGGCGACGGCGCGGTTGGGCGCGCCAAAGATCGAGCGCACCGCCTGCTGCAGGATCAGGCTGATGCCCCAAGTCGCGAGCAAGGTCTCCAGCGGCCGGCCATACAAAAAGCGGATGACGCAGCGTTCGAGGACGACGCCGACCCCACCCGCGACGAGAAACCCGACCGGCACCGCGGCGACAAGGTAGCCGTCGAACCAGGACGGCGGCAAAGCGGCGCGGAACACCTCCTGGCAGACAAAAGCCGAATAGGCGCCGAGCATGATCATCTCGCCGTGGGCCATGTTGATGACGCCCATGACGCCAAAGGTGATCGCGAGCCCGATCGCGGCGAGCAGCAGCACGCTGCCGAGGCTGACGCCCTCAAAGATGTTGGCGACAATGCCGACGAGCTGCAGCCGCCGGTTGATCGCCTCGACCGCGGCGTCGGCGGCATGGCGCAACGCCGGATCGAGGTTGGGCTCGCCGCGCAGCCGGTCGAGCAGGCCGCGGATCTGGGGGTCGGTCGTGCTCCCCAATGCGCTTACCGCGGCGAGGCGCTGCGCCGCGGTCCCAGAAAACAGCCGGGCCGCGGACAGCGCCTCCAGCATCGCGGCGCGTATGTCGGATTGCTTCTCGACGGCGAGCGCCTTGGTCAGTCGCGCCGCGGTTTCCGCCGAGGGGTGACCCAGCGCATCGCGCGCGGCGGTGAGGCGTTCGGCGGGGTTGGGGCTGACCAGCATCAGCGTCCCCAACGCGCCGTCGATGTCGCCGCGCAGCCGGTCGTTGACGAGGACGTTGTCGAGGCTGTCGGGGTCGAGCCCGGAAACCGGGGCCCCGGTCACGGCATCGACAAGCCGTGGCTTGTCCCCCGCGGTCTCCGAGATCACGACGCGGCCGTCGGGGGCCTTCAGCAGCCGCGAATCGCGCAACGCCTCGAGCACCGCCACCGCCCGGGTGTCGCCGAGGGTGGCGAGCGCGGCCACCGCGTGCTCCTCGGCGATGAAGCCGTCAGTCGCCAACCCCTCGACGGTTGTCGAAAAATCGTCGGCCCATGCCGGCACTGCGATCGCCAGCAGGACCAGAACCACCCCGGCGAGGCGAAAGCGGCGGACAATCATCGGGCGACCTTGCACAACCGGGTGCTTTCGGGTTTGCCGGAGGACGCCGATGGATGCCGGCGGCGCTCCGCAAATCGGGCGGTCAAGACCGCTTGCGCTTCGCTCAGTCCTTGTATTTGGGCGTGGTGCAGTTGCCGCAGACCCAGGGATAGGTCCAGTCCGCCACCTTGCCCTTGTCCTCGGCGAGATAGGGGCTCCAGGCGTCCGCCTTGATCACGCCCGTCGTTTTCCAGACCACGTTGAACTGGCCCGTCGGCTGGATTTCGCCGATGAACACCGGCTTCGAGAGATGATGGTTGGTGTTCATGACGACGGTGTAGCCGTCAGGCGCCTTGACCTTCTGGCCGTACATCGCCTGCCGCACGGCGTCGACGTCGGTGGTCCCGGCCTGCTCGACCGCGTGGGTCCACATCTTGAAGCCGATATAGGTGGCCTCCATCGGGTCGTTGGTCACCCGCTTGGGGTTCTTGATGTAATCGTGCCACTCCCGGATAAAGGCCGTGTTGGTCGGGTTTTTCAGCGACTGGAAGTAGTTCCAGGCGGCGAGGTGGCCGACGAGGTTGCTGGTGTCGATGCCGGCGAGCTCCTCCTCGCCGACCGAGAACGCCACGACGGGGATGTCGGACGCCTTGACCCCCTGGTTCGCCAGCTCTTTGTAGAACGGGACGTTGGCGTCGCCGTTGATCGTCGAGACCACCGCCGTCTTTTTGCCGGCCGAGGCAAAGCTCTTGATCGCGGCGACCTCGCTCTGCCAGTCCGAATAGCCGAACGGCGTGTAGTTGATCTTGATGTCCTCGTCCTTGACGCCCTTCGACTTGAGAAACGCCTCGAGGATTTTGTTGGTGGTGCGGGGATAGACGTAGTCGGTGCCTTCGAGCACCCAGCGCTTGACCGCGCCGCCCTCGTCGCTCATCAGGTACTCGACCGCCGGGATCGCCTGCTGGTTGGGTGCAGCACCCGTGTAAAAGACGTTGTTGGAGCTTTCCTCACCCTCGTACTGCACCGGGTAAAACAACAGTCCGTTCAGCTCCTCGAACACCGGCAACACCGATTTGCGCGACACCGAGGTCCAGCAGCCAAAGACCACTGCGACCCGGTCCTTGGTCAGAAGCTCGCGCGCCTTCTCGGCGAAAAGCGGCCAGTTCGACGCCGGGTCGACGACAACCGCCTCGACCTTTTTGCCAAGAAGCCCGCCACTCTTGTTCAAATTGTCGACCATCATCAGGACAGTGTCCTTCAACGTCGACTCGCTGATCGCCATCGTCCCGGACAGGGAGTGCAACACGCCGATCTTGATCGTGTCCTGGCTCTGGGCGGCCGCCATGCCACCCGTCGCGGCGACCAGCGCCGCCGCGACCGCCCCGCGCCACAGCGTCTTCAGCACGTTCATCGGTTCCCCTTTGCGCGATTACCTGGCCTCTCCAAAGGGGCCGGTATGCGAGCAAACGAGCAAGATCGAGGCCAAGCTCGGGGAGCGCGGGGGATGTCGGCGCTGCGGTGAAGCGCGGCTGTACTGCCTAAAAAATATGCATCAGGTTGCTGTTGCTTTCGTCAAACGCAACCCTGCAAAGCGGCTGGCGAGGGGCCGTTCAAAGTCGTAGGCTCAAACCTCACCAGCCTGGGCTCGCCATGACCGACAGCGACGCCGTTCTTGCGGCGAATCTCGAATTCTACCGCGCGTTCACGATGCGCGACATCGCGGCGATGGACGCTTTGTGGGCCCGCCAGCCGCCGGTCGCCTGCCTGCACCCGGGATGGACGGCGCTGACCGACCGGCAGGCGATCATGTCGAGCTGGGCCAGCATCCTGTCCAGTCCTGGCGCACCGCGGGTCGCCTGCTTCGACGAGCGCGTGCTGCTGTTTGGCGAGACGGCGCTCGTCTTGTGCGAGGAGGAGCTCGACGGCGGCACCCTCGCCGCCAGCAATTTCTTTGTCCGCGAAGACGGGGCGTGGCGGCTCGCCCATCACCATGCCGGCCAGATCGTCCAGCGGCAGCCGCAGCGGCGCGCGCCGTCGCGGCTCAATTGACGCGGACCTTCGCGTTAGCGCGCCGCGCCGCGGGCCTGCGCGAACGCCGCCTGCACTTCGGCCAGGCGTAGGGCGGTTGCGTGGTCGATCACGCCGTCCACTCGCGCCGGGCGAAAGCGCCGCTGAAAGGCCGCGACGGCAAGGCCCGCGCCGCTTGGTGTTACGCCATAGCCGAGGTCGGCGAGGTCGGCGAGGGCGCTCGCCCGATCGAATTCGCGTATTTTCGGTGCGCCGCCCGGCTCCGGCCAGATCCCGACGCCGGCGCGGGCGAGGCGCGGCCAGTCGAACAGCTCGCCGGGGTCGGTCTTGCGGTCGGGCGCGATGTCGGAATGGCCGACAATGCGGTGGGCCGGGATCGGATGGCGGGACAGAATGTCATGGCAGAGCCGCTCGACCGCCGCCATCTGCGCGTCCGGAAACGGGCGATAGCCCCAGTCGTGGCCGGGGTTGACGATCTCGACGCCGATCGACACGAAATTGAGGTCGCGCTCGCCCTCCCAGCACGACACCCCGGCGTGAAAGGCGCGCCTCGCCTCGGGCACGAGCCGCCAGACCGCGCCGTCCTCATCGACGACATAGTGGGCGCTGACCCGAGCGGACGGGTCGCATAGCCGGTCGACCGCCGCCGCGGCGCTTTGCATGCCGGTGTAGTGCAGCACCAGCATGTCGATGCGCGGCGGCTCGCCGCGCGCGGCGTGATTGGCGGACGGCCGCTCGCGCACTGCAAAGAGGGTCATCCGGCGGGCGCCGCGCTCTCGCCGTGTCGGGCCAACCGGTCGTAGGCGGCGTTGATCCGGGCCACCTTGGCGGTCGCCAACGCCACGCATTCGGGCGGCAGGCCCTGCGCCATGACGAGATCGGGATGGCTTTCGCGCACCAGCCGATGGTAGGCGAGGCGAATCTCGCCAAACGCCGCGCCGGGGCTCACCCCTAGAATCGCGTAGGCGTCCTCGCCGCCCGTCTCGTCGGGCTCGACATGGTGCGCGCGGATGCGGGCATAGTCGGCGCCGTCAAAGCCGAACTGGCGCGCCACTTCGCGCAAATACGCGTCTTCGGCAGCGCAGATCCCGCCGTCGGCGAGCGCTATGTGAAACAGCCCGTCGAGCAGATGCTCGAGCACAATCTGGTCGCCCGCGAACAGACGCCCGACCTGCCGGGCGTAGCTTTCAAATCCGTGGCTGCTTTTGCGGGCGAGGTCGAAAACCAGCCGGACATGGTCCTCCTCGCCGGGAGGAACCTGGAAGACCTCGTGAAAGGCGGCGATCTCGTCGCGGGTCACGTCGCCGTCGGCGCGCGCCATCTTGGCGCCAAGCGCTATCGCCGCGATCGTAAAGGCAACCGTTCGGCGTGGGTCGGCGATCACGTCGTCGTGGCCATGGCCGTGCCGGTGAACGACGTGGTCCGCGGCGCGCTCGAGCAGCGCGCCGAGCGGGCCGCCAAACGAAAGCTCCAGCGCGCTCGTTACTATTCTGCCGATAAAACTCATCGATTTCGGCCGGTGCCCCCTCAAATGCGAGCGAACGGATAACCTCGCCGGTGTTCCCCGGTTCGCCAGACTCAATGCCTCATGCTACTATTCGCGCGCCACTGTAAAAAAGATGTCTCGCAGCGGCGAGGCCGCTTGCCGCAGAGGGAATCGGGTGGAGCGCTTTGACGCGATCGTGGTCGGCGGCGGGCTCGTCGGTTCTGCCATCGCCTTTGGGCTCGGCCGCGCCGGGCTCGCGACCGCGCTCGTCGACGAGGGCGATGTCGCGTTCCGTGCGTCGCGCGGCAATTTCGGCCTGGTCTGGGTGCAGAGCAAAGGCGACGGTGCGCCGCATTACCAGCGCTGGACAAGGCGCTCGGCCGAGGAGTGGCCGGAGCTCGCGGCCGAGCTCCTAGACCGGACCGGTATTGCGGTCGGTCATCGCCGACCGGGCGGCCTGCATCTCTGCCTCGGCGCGGACGAGCTCGACGAGCGCCGGCGGCGGATGGAGCGCATGCAGCGGCAGTCGGGCAATTTCGGGTTCGAGTACCGCATGCTCGAACGCGATGAATTGGCCGGCATGCTGCCCGGCATCGGCCCGGCGGTAAGCGGCGCCTCGTGGACGCCGTACGACGGCCACGCTAACCCGCTCGCTTTGCTGCACGCGCTGCACAAGGGCTTTGTCGAAAAAGGCGGGCGCTACCTGCCGAACACGACGGTGCATGAGGCTGCCGCCGCCCCCTGCGACTTTCGAATATCTGCCGCAAACGGGGACATAGCGGCGCCGAGGGTGGTGCTCGCCGCCGGCCTCGGCAATGCCGGGCTGGCGCCGCTCTTCGCGCTCGACGCGCCGGTGCGCCCGCAGCGCGGCCAGATCCTCGTCACCGAGCGCGCGCGGCCGCTGCTGGGGTTGCCGACCACGACGATCCGGCAGACCGTCGAAGGCACGATCATGCTCGGTGACAGCCAGGAGGATGTCGGGTTCGACACCGGCCAAAAGCCCGCGGTCATGCAGGCGATCGCGCGGCGCGCGGTGCTCTCGCTGCCGTGGCTGCGCGACCTGCAGATCGTCCGGGCGTGGGCGGCTTTGCGGGTGATGCCGCCCGACGGGTTGCCGATCTACGACCAGTCGGAGCGCTTTCCCGGCGCCTTTACCGCCAATTGTCACAGCGGCGTCACGCTCGCGGCGGCCCATGCCAACCTCTTTGCGCCGATGATCGCGGCGGGCGGGCTCGACCCGTCGCTCGACCTGTTTTCGGCGAGGCGCTTTGATGTTCCGACCGCGTCCTGACGCCATGCCGGCGACCGTGCCGGTCATTGTCGAGGGCCGCCTCGTGCATGTCCCGCCAGGCGCTTCGGCCGCCGCGGCGGTGCTCGCCGCCGGCTTCCGCGGCATCCGCGAAACGCCGGTCTCAGGCTCGAAACGGGCGCCCTACTGCATGATGGGGGTCTGCTTCGACTGCCTCGCGGAGATCGACGGGGTGCCCGGCCGGCAAAGCTGCATGGTCGAAGCGCAAGCCGGTATGCGGATCCGCCGCCAAATCGGGGCGCGCCACATCGACCCGACTCCATGACCAGGGTCGAGTTTGCGATCGTCGGGGCGGGCCCTGCCGGCATCGCGGCCGCCACTCTCGCCGCCGAGCTTGGGCTCGACACGATGCTCGTCGACGAGCAGGGCTCACCCGGCGGGCAAATCTACCGCGCGGTCGAGCGCGCCCGCCCCGGTTCCCCGCTCGGGCCGGATTACCTTGCCGGCGCGCCGCTCGCCGCCGCGTTGCGCGCGAGCAGGGTCGAGTACCGGCCCGGCACGGGGCTGTGGCACGTGGAGCCCGAAGGCCGGCTTTACGTCGCCGCCGCCGGCCGCACCGAGACGATCCTCGCCCGTCGTATCCTGCTCGCAACCGGGGCAATCGAACGGCCGGTGCCGATTGCGGGCTGGACCTTGCCCGGGGTGATAACCGTCGGCGCCGCCCAAATCCTCTTGAAAACCGCGGATCTCGTCCCGGAGGGCCGGATGGTGCTGGCCGGGCAGGGGCCTCTCCTTTATCTCGTGGCGCAGCAGCTGGTACGCGCCGGGGCGCCCCCAGCGGTGATCCTCGAGACGACCCCGCCCGCGAACTACCGCCAGGCGCTTGGGGCGCTGCCGCTGCGCTCGGCCGGGGTGCGGCCGTTGCTGAAGGGCCTGCTGACGATCCTCGCGGTGAGATCGGCCGGCGTGCCGGTACGGCGCGGCGTGTGCGGGCTGCACGCGATCGGCGGCGAAAGCCTCGAGCGCGTGGTGTGGGACGGCGGTGAAATCGCCGCCGACCACCTGCTGTTGCACGAGGGAGTCATCCCGAACGTCCAAGTCGGCCTTGCCTTGCAGCTGCGTCACGACTGGGACGAGCACCAGCTCTGCTGGCGGCCGGCGCTCGACCCGTGGGGCCAAACCAGCCTCCCCTGCATCGCGGTCGCGGGGGACGCCGGCAGCATCGCCGGCGCCGACGCGGCTCGCCTTTCGGGGCAGCTTGCGGCACTCGACGCCGCCATGCTGCTCGGCCATATCGACCAGCGCGAGCGCGACCGGCGCGCTCAGCCGATCCGGGCGGCGCTCGGGCGCGACCGCGCGCTGCGCCATTTTCTCGATCGACTCTACCGCCCGGCGCGATCGGTCCTCGCGCCCGATGACGATGAAATTGTGGTCTGCCGGTGTGAGGAGGTGTCCGCCGGCCATGTCCGTCGTGCGGCGCGGCTGGGCGCCACCGGCCCGAACCAGCTCAAGGCGTTCACGCGCTGTGGGATGGGGCCGTGCCAGGGCCGGGTCTGCGGGCCGGTCGTGGCCGCCGTGCTCGCCGATGCGCTCGACAAGCCGATCGCGGAGATCGGCACCTGGCGGCCGCGCGCGCCGTTCAAGCCGGTCACCGTCGGCGCCCTCGCCGACGCCGAAACGGCAGATTGGTGAGCGCCGCGGGCGGGCGATGTCGCACGTCGGACGGCGCGAGCGGGCCGGCGATAACTCCGACCGATCTCAGCCGCTGAGGCAGCTGCCGCCGGGTTTAAGAAATCTTAGCCCAATCCGGGGATTACTGGGTCGTTGCACGGTAAGCGGCCGAGCCCGAATGCGCGCGGCGGATCGCGGCTTGGCAAAAGGGGTCTGCGGGTGCAGCGGAGGTGCGGTTGGACCGGGTTTCCATTGTCTTGTCGACCTGCTTTCGACGCCGCCGTCAGGGAGGTGCGGCAGGGATGCGCTCGTGGCCGAGGGCGGCAGCACGTTCGGGCAGCCGCGGTGGCTAATGCGGGGTCGCGGCTCGGGTGGTTGGCGGCTGCCGCCGTCAGCCTCGCCCGGCGGATGCTGCACGGCTTTCGGCGCCGGCAAGTCGGCGCGCGCCCGCTGTGCCGCAGCGAGGGCCTGCTCACAAGGCAGAACCGGCTGTTGCAGAACACCTTCGACAGTATCGACGAAGGCCTCAGCGTCTTTGACGCGCAACGGCGCCTCGCCGTGCGCAATTCGCGGTTTTGCGAGTTTCTCGGCCTGTCGCCCGACCTCCCGGTCGGCCTGCCGTTGAGCGAGATCCTGATGCGCCAGGCGCAAGCCGGCGCGTTCGGCGACGTGAACCCGGTGGCGGAGACCGCTCGGCGCCTCGATCAGTTTTACCGGGACGTGCCGACGACCAAAGAGCGAGTGACCCCGAGCGGCCGAATTCTGGAGATCCGACGCAGCGCGATGCCGGATGGGGCGGTGCTGTCGATCTACTCCGACGTGACCGACATCAGGGCGGCCGAGCGCAGGCTCCGGCAGGCCCGCAGCCAGGCGGAGGCCGCCAATCATTCCAAGAGCGAGTTCCTCGCCAACATGAGCCACGAATTGCGCACCCCGCTTAACGCCATCATCGGCTTCACCGAAATCATCTCGCAGGAGCTGTTTGGGCCGATCGGCAACGAAAAGTATCTCGAATACGTTACTGACGTGCATTCGAGCAGCCTACATTTGCTTTCCATTATCAACGACGTGCTCGACATGTCGAAGATCGAGGCGGGCAAGATCGAGCTCGCAAAGCAATCGGTGGTGTTGCAGGAGGTGCTGAGCGAGGTCATCCGCATCGTTCGCGAGCGCGCCAGCTCCCGAGGCATCGACTTGATTTCGCGGTCGGTCGACGACCCGGTCGTGATCTGGGCGGACGAGCGGGCCATGAAACAGATTTTTCTCAATCTATTGTCGAACGCCATCAAGTTCTCGAGAGATCGCGAAAAGGTGTTTGTAACGGTGTCCGCCGAGCATGGTGGGACCGCGGCGATCGAAGTGGAGGACCACGGCATCGGCATGAACGAGGACGAGCAGGAACGTGCGCTGCAGCCCTTTGGTCAAGCCAAGCCCGCAACAACCGGCAACTACGGGGGTACGGGTCTCGGTCTGCCGATTACCAAGGGTCTGGTCGAGGCGCATGGCGGGACCTTGGCGATCTGCAGCCGTCCGGGCGCGGGGACGGCGGTGCGTGTGGTCCTGCCGGTCCAGGCGCCGGACCTGGCGATCGCCGGTCGCGAGCCCGGTACGCGAATCGAGCCGCCGCGACCCGGGTGAGGGGAGGGGGGGCCTCTCGCCGTTCGCGGACTTTCGCTTGGGCAAGCTACACGCCCGATGTCGCCGGGGCGTCGCGCCGGATCGTCAGAAACAGAAGGACGCCGGGGAGCATCGCCAGCGCGATCAGCGCCAGGACCCGGAAGCAATCGGTGTACGCGCCGAACGAGGCCGCTTGGTGCATCCCGACGGCCGATAGGCCGGGTCTGCCGGCAAGCCGCAAGAGCTCGCCCAAGCGGATGTGCATGCGCGCTTGCAGCACCGCCGTCATTGCGGCGACCCCGGTCGCGCAACCCAGTTGCCGCGCCAAATTGTAGACGCCCGCGCCGTCGGTCCGCTCGTCCGCCGCAAGGGTCGAAAAGGCGAGCGCGCTAAGCGGCGTGAACAGCAACCCGACGCCGACCCCCTGCGCCGCGCTCGCGGCGGCGAGCCAGGTCCCCCCAGCCTCCGCGGGGACGTGCGCCATAAAGCCGAGCGCGCCGGCGGTGATTGCCAAGCCCAACCCCAACAAAATGCGGTGATCGACGCGGTCGATCACATGGCGCACGCCCAGCATCATCGCCATGGTCCCGATCCCGCGCGGGGAGATCGCCAGCCCGGCTTGCGTGGCATTCCAAGCGAGCGGCCCTTCGCCCAGCGCCGGGACAAA
Source organism: Allostellaceae bacterium (assembly GCA_035570595.1). Classification (GTDB taxonomy): domain Bacteria; phylum Pseudomonadota; class Alphaproteobacteria; order ATCC43930; family CGMCC-115725; genus AP-15. The sequence goes on along the minus strand of DATMLF010000218.1, from coordinate 6,244 downwards.
GACGATGGTCGTGAACAACACCGCGCCGACGAGGAAATTATAGAGGGCCGCCACGGCGAAGTTGACGTCGCGAAATATCTCGAAGCGAAACAATCCAAAACGCGCGCGGCGGGTTTGAATCGCGATTGTCGCCCAGGCGAGGATCGCCAGGCCCGCCGCGGCGACCGTTTCGGGCGAGGGCGGCCAGAGCCGGCCGATGCTGCGCTGCAGCGCCAGTTGCAGCGAAGCCGTGGCGACCGCCAGCATAATGATGCCGACGCCGTCGATCCGCCCGGCGCCGGCGGCTTCGGTGGCCGACGGGACCGCGGCCACCCCCAACAGCGCGACCGCCCCGATCGGTGCGTTCACCGCAAAGATCCAGCGCCACGACGACAGATCGGTGATAAGCCCCCCAAGCACGGGGCCCAGCATCGGGCCGGCCATGATCGTAGCCCCCCAGATCGCCAGCATGCGGCCGTGCTGCGCCTTTGGGTGAATGTCGAGGATGATCGCCTGCGACAGCGGCTGGATGACACCCGCCGCAGCACCCTGGATCAGACGAAAAACGATCAGCGCATCCGAACTGGTGGCGACCGCGCACAACAGCGAGGCGGCGACAAACAGCGCGACCGCCGCGCAGAATACCCGGCGTGCGCCCCATCGCCGCCGCAGCCAGCCGGTCATGATCGCGGTCACCGCGGAAGCGCACAGATAGCTCGTCATGACCCACGAGCCGAGATCGACGCCGCCGCCAAAGCCATGCTCGAGTTGGGGCAACGCAACATTGGCGATCGTCGCGTCAAACGCCTGCATCGCGGTCGCGATCATCAGCGCGACGGTCGCCTGGCGGCGGCCGGCAAGCGACACCGCGCCTGCTTCCAAGGTCATTTGGTTGTGCGGCCGGGCTCGGGTTTGGCGTTCGACGGCGGGCAATCGGGGCTAAGTTGCACGCGATGGCCGCGCCGACGCCGGTCCGCCGCAAAACCGGGGGCCGACCCTGCCCGCTCGGCGACGTTTGGATGGGCGGTGCCGAACCCGCCGAGTGGCGTCCCGGTGTTTGCGGAACGCCTCTTCATTGAAGATTGCGCGCGGCATCGAGCACGGCTCTGTCCGAAAGCGGCAATTTTTTTGGTTCGGGCATGAGAAGCCATACCCGACTTCTCACTCGTTAAGTGATTATCCGAAACTATACTGCCAAATCAACAGATTTTAGGCGGCTTGCGTCGGACAACCGTCCCGTTTCTAATCAAAAAGGCGTCCATATTACGTTGGCTAATCTCGTTTGCTAATCGCGGCCGGCCTTGCCGATCTTTTGGCGGCGGGGATTAACGCGCGACGGCGCGCCGCCGGAGAGGCGCCGCTTTACGCGCGTCGCCATCAAGGGCTCTTTGGCACCCAGGTATCGCCGCGTTTGCAATAACGCTTTTTGACCGCCGACCAGGCGGTGCGAAAGGCCAGCTCCTCCTGCTCTTTCGCCTCCCGGTCGGCATAGGTCTGCCAGGCGCCGTTGAATGCCGATCGAAAGATTTCCTGAGCGTGGGGCGGCAGCCGGTGCGCGGCCGGCGGCAAACGGCCAGGCTCCGGTAGGGCATCGGGAGGTCAGCCTCGGTCAAACTCCTCGAGCGACAGCCCGAGAGCCTCGACACCTTCTTCGAGGTAATCGCCGAGCAACGGCGTGCCGAGCAGGTAGTCAGCTTCGGTCGAGCTTGCGGCGTCGCGCGCCTGCCGCAGCGCCTCGCGCCAGCCTTGGGCGTCGTAATCGCCCCGCCCCAACCACAAGAGCGCCAGCAGCTCCTCGCGCTCGTCGAGGTTCAGCCCCTCGATCGCGTCGCGCAATTCCTGCGCCGTCGGATTGTCCGGCGTGTCGAGCAAGATCTGGCGCTCGTCGTCGTCGGCCGCGTTCGAGCCGTCGGCGGCGTCCGGGTCGACCGGCACCTCGGCATCGTATTCGCGCGCCTTCTCGACGATGTAGGCGAGCTTTTCGAGTGGGATCGTCAGCATCGTTCAACCTCTCGCATTGGCTTCGCGCGTCAGCCGCCGCCTGCCGCAGCCGGCCAGCGCCAGTTCTTGACCTCGGGCATGTCGTCGCCGTGGCGGGCAATGTACTCTTTGTGCTCGATCAGCTTGTCGCGCATCGCCTGCTTGGCGTAGGCGGCCATGTAGCCGAGCTTGGGCAGCCGGTCGATCACGTCGCTCGCAAGGTGAAACCGGTCGAGGTCGTTGCGCACCACCATGTCAAAGGGGGTCGTCGTCGTCCCTTCCTCCTTGTAGCCGCGCACATGGATGTTGGCATGGTTGGTGCGGCGATAGGTCAGCCGGTGGATCAAGGCCGGGTAGCCGTGATAGGCGAAGATGACCGGCTTGTCGGTCGTGAACAACGCGTCGAAATCGTGGCCGGTCAGCCCGTGCGGGTGCTCCTCGTGCGGCTGCAGGGTCATCAGGTCGACGACATTGACGACGCGGATCTTGAGGTCCGGGACATGGCGGCGCAGCAGGTCGACCGCGGCGAGAATTTCGAGGGTCGGCACGTCGCCGGCGCAGGCCATGATCACATCGGGCTCGGCGCCGCGGTCGTTGCTGGCCCATTCCCAGATGCCGATCCCAGCGTCGCAGTGCTTGACCGCGGCGTCGATGTCGAGCCATTGCGGCGAGGGCTGCTTGCCGGCGACGATCACGTTGATCCGGTCCCAGCTTCTCAGGCAGTGGTCGGTGACCCACAGCAAGGTATTGGCGTCGGGCGGCAGATAGACCCGGATGATGTCGGCCTTTTTGTTGACGACGTGGTCGATGAACCCCGGATCCTGATGACTGAAGCCGTTGTGGTCCTGGCGCCAGACATGCGAGGTCAACAGATAGTTCAAGGACGAGATCGGCCGCCGCCACGGGATCTCGCGCGACTCCTTCAGCCACTTGGCGTGCTGGTTGAACATCGAATCGACGATGTGGATGAAGGCTTCGTAGCAGTTGAACAGACCGTGCCGGCCGGTCAGCAGGTAGCCTTCGAGCCAGCCCTCGCAGGTATGCTCACTGAGGATCTCCATGACCTGGCCGCGGCGTGACAGATGGTCGTCCTCGGGCAGGGTTTCGGCCATCCATTGTCGGTCGGTGACCTCGAACACCGCCGAGAGTCGGTTGGACGCCGTCTCGTCCGGGCCGAACAGGCGAAAGTCATGGTTCTGTTTCATTATGTCGCGCAAAAACACGCCCATGACCCGCGTCGCCTCGCCGTCGGTTTGCCCCGCTTGGGCAACCGTGACCGCGTAATCCGCGAAGTCCGGCATCACCAACTCATGCCGTAAAAGCCCGCCATTGGCGTGCGGGTTGGCGCTCATGCGCCGCTCGCCCGCCGGCGCCAACGCTGCGATCTCGGGCTTTAGCCGGCCGTCATGCCCGAACAATTCCTGCGGCCGGTAGCTCAGCATCCAGTCTTCAAGCAGCCTGACGTGCTCGGGCGTGGCCATGTCGGGGATCGGCACCTGGTGGGCGCGCCAGTAGCCCTCGGTCTTTAGCCCGTCGACGGTCTTTGGCCCGGTCCAGCCCTTGGGGGTGCGCATGATGATCATCGGCCATTGCGGACAGACGATGTCGGCGCCGGATCGGGCCACCTTTTGGATCGAGGCGATCTCGTCCAGCACCCGGTCGAGGGTTGCCGCCATCAACTGGTGCATCGTCGCCGGTTCGTCGCCCTCGACGAAATGCGGCTTGTATCCGTAGCCGAGGAACAGGCTTTCGAGCTGCTCGCGCGGGATGCGCGCGAGAATTGTCGGGTTGGCGATCTTGTAGCCGTTCAGGTGCAGGATCGGCAGCACCGCGCCGTCGCTCGCCGGGTTCAGGAACTTGTTGCCGTGCCACGAGGTCGCCAACGGCCCGGTCTCGGCCTCGCCGTCGCCGATCACACAGGCGGCGACCAGGCCGGGATTGTCGAGGGCCGCGCCATAGGCGTGCGACAGCGAATAGCCGAGCTCGCCCCCCTCGTTAATCGACCCCGGCGTATCGGGGGCGGCATGGCTCGGGATGCCGCCCGGAAAGCTGAACTGGCGGAACAGTCGGCGCATCCCCTCGACATCCTGCGAAATGCTCGGATAGAGCTCGCTGTAGGTGCCTTCGAGCCAGGTGTTGGCGACCATCCCGGGGCCGCCATGACCGGGGCCGCAGATATAGATGACGTCGAGGTCGCGCGCCTTGATCACCCGGTTCAGGTGCACGTAGATGAAATTGAGGCCGGGGGTAGTGCCGAAATGGCCGAGCAGCCGCGGCTTGATGTCGGCATGCTCGATCGGGCGCTCGAGGAGCGGGTTGTCGAGCAGGTAGATCTGCCCGACCGACAGATAGTTGGCCGCCCGCCACCACGCGTCGATCAGTTCGAGCTGGGCCGGCGACAGCGGTTGGGCGGCGGAGGTGCTGCCGTTTTGCGCGGCCGTAGGGCCACTGCGGCGCGTTTGGTTCATCAGGCGATCTCACTTGACGAGGGTCACGGGGATGCGTGCGAGATGAATGACATTGGTGGCGACCGAGCCGAGAACCAGTCCGCGCAATGCACCGAGCCCGCGTGTTCCCATCACGATCTGATCGGCCTTGAGTTCCCGCGCGAGCCGCGCGATCGTTTCGGCGACCGGACCCAGTTCGGCCCGCGCCTCGAATTTCACGGCGGCTTCGCGACACAGCCCGATCGCCCGGCGCAGAGCCTTCTTCGACTGGCGAGCCGCAGCCTCCCGGTCGGCATCGGCGGAGATTACTGCCGCGACATCCGAGACCTCGATGGTCTCTCGGCTCTGAACATTGACGAGGAGGATCTCGGCGTCCTGGGCGTTCCTGGCGAGCGACAGCGCATGCACGACCGCGTGGGTTGCTGGGGCCGACCCGTCGACCGGCACGATGATTCTCACGGTCGGAGCTTTCCGCGTTTGCTGCCCGAAGGGATCCGATCAGAGTTATGACGATCAATCCCAGACCAGGAAAAGGCCGATGTCCCCGGGAAAGCCGCCTGGGAAGTCCAGCACCCGCGCGGTCAGGTGAAAGCCGCCCGGCTTCAGATCGCGTCCCCAGCGCAGATAAATCTCGGCAGCCTCGCCGCGCAAGGTCTGGGGCCAGTCCGGCAGCGGTGCGTTGATCGCCCGGCCGCGGTCGGTGCACAGATCGGCCGGGAAGCGCAGTAGCATCAATTCCTTCTCGCCATGCGCAGCCGCCTCACGGGCGTGATGCAGCAAGGATCGCCAGCTTTCGTCGGCAATATGGTGATCGATCAGCTCTTTGACGCGCTGATGGCGTTGCTCCGCTGCGGATTGGCGCGCCTCTTGCTGATCCTCGACCTTGTGATGCTCGGAATCGGCGGCTAGCGCCTGAAAATCCGTCACCGTCAGGCCAGCCTCCGCAGCCGTGGGCTGCGTCTCGTGCGGCGAGCGTGCGACCACCCTATTATCCTTGTGACGAAAATGGGCGTCGATCGTGCCGATGATGTCGCCGACCAGCCCCAGCCGCCCGGAGCTGTGGTTCGGACTGGGTGCCGCCGAGTGCTCGGCGGCATAGGCGCGAAGCAGATCGGCACGGCTGACAATTCCGACAATGCGATTGTCGCGCACCACCGGAACCCGTTTGATCCGATATTCCTCAAGGAGATCGACGATCTCGGAGGCCTCGGTGGTTTCGGTAATCCTGACCACCGGTGCGGACATGATTTCTCGAGCTGTGAGCTGTGGGTTCCGAAGGGTCGCAAGGAAGTCCGGATGAAGCGCTTCCCCTTCTGCCAGCAGCATCAGCCACCAATCACGCCGCGCTTCACGGTCGGCCTCGCGACGCCCGAGCAGATCGCCCTCGCTGACCATGCCGAGCGGCGTCCCGCCGCTATCAACAACCGGCACGGCACTGATCCCGTGAGCAAGAAGCAGCCGGGCGATCTCGGGAGTCGGAGTGTCGGCAGAGACGGTAACCGGATCCCTCGTCATAAACTCGCGCGCTTGCATCGCGAAATCCTTAAGGTACGCTGACGAATCTGAGCGCGCCCGTCGCGTCGACGGGCGAAGAGTCGGAGCCGAACTCACTCGCTCCATACTCAGTGGCCACCTGGCGGCTCCATCAATCAAGCGAAAAGGAATCGGCGCCTCCTACCCAAACGCCGTGACAGATGGTGTTGTTGCCGCCGTCGTCGCCCGCTCCGTCGCAACCCGCTTCGTCAATGGGCCATCAGAACCGGCACCGCCGCCGCGCTCTGCAGCACGTGCCGGGTGAACCCGCCAAAGATCCACTCGCGCATTCGGCTGTGGCCATA
>DATMLF010000217.1:0-2757 GCA_035570595.1 Allostellaceae bacterium | reverse complement strand
ACGCGAAATGGCTGCGCTCAACGCCGCCGCACCGGTCGATCTGCGGGTCAACCTGTTGAAAGCCGACCGCGAGACCGTGCGCCGGGTGCTCGCCGCCGAAGGGGTCGCGGCCGAGCCGACGCCGTGGTCGCCGCTCGGGCTGCGGCTAGCCGCGCGGGCGCCGCTGTCGGGTTTGAAGGCATTCAAGGACGGGCTCTTCGACGTGCAGGACGAGGGCTCGCAGCTGGCCGCCCTGTTGGCCGGAGCGCGGCCCGGCATGCGGGTCGTCGATTTCTGCGCCGGCGCCGGCGGCAAGACCCTGGCGTTGGCGGCCGGAATGGCCAATCGCGGCAAGCTCGTCGCCTGCGATGTCTCGGCCCGCCGGCTCGAACGCGCCGGCTTGCGGCTGCGCCGCGCCGGGGTCGGCAATGTCGAGCGCCGGGTCCTGTCGAGCGAAAACGATAAATGGGTCAAGCGCCACGCCGGCGGCTTCGACCTCGTATTTGTCGACGTGCCCTGCCTCGGCACCGGGACCTGGCGGCGCAACCCCGACGCCAAATGGCGCTCGCAGCCCGAGGACCTGGCCGAGCTCATCCTGCTCCAGCAGCAGATCTTGCGCAGCGCCGCGCGCCTCGTCCGCGCCGGCGGCCGCCTCGTCTACGCCACCTGCTCGCTATTGCGCGAGGAGGACGCGGCGCAGGCCGAAGCCTTTCTGGCCGGCTCGCCCGATTTCGCGCTGCTCCCGGCCGCGCGCGCCTGGGCGGAAACGATCGGCCGCACCTCCCCCAGCGGCGAGGACTATCTGTTCCTGACGCCGGCGCGCCACGGCACCGACGGCTTCTTCGTCGCGATTTTCGAGCGCAAGCCAGCGATGGCCCCAGACCCGACCTTTAATCCTGAGATTGCTTCGCTGTGCTCGCAATGACAATGAGATACTGTCATTGCGAGGAGCGGAGCGACGAAGCAATCCGTTTCATTCGATGCTGAAAGCCATGCCCGACCGCATCCTGATCCTCGATTTTGGCAGCCAGGTGACCCAGCTGATCGCGCGCCGGGTGCGCGAGAGCGGGGTTTATTGCGAGATCCACCCCTACACGATCGGCGACGACCAGGTGCGCGACTTCGACCCGCGCGCGATCATCCTCTCGGGTGGACCGGCCTCGGTGACCGAGGGCGCAGCACCGCGCGCGCCGGCGAGCGCGTTTCGCCTCGGCGTGCCGGTGCTGGGCATCTGCTACGGCATGCAGACGATGTGCGACGAATTGGGCGGCCGAGTGGCGTTGAGCGAGCATCAGGAGTTCGGCCGCGCCTTTGTCGACATTCTCGACGACTGCCTCCTGTTCGACGGGCTGTGGTCCAAGGGCGAGCGCGCCCAGGTCTGGATGAGCCACGGCGACAAGGTCGACGTGGTGCCGGCCGGCTTCCGCGCGGTGGCGGCGAGCGAAGCCGCGCCCTTTGCCGCGATCGCCGATGACGAGCGCCGGTTTTACGGGTTTCTGTTTCATCCCGAGGTGGCGCACACGCCGCAGGGCGCCGAGCTGCTGCGCAATTTCACCCACCAAGTGGCGGCCTGCCGCGGCGACTGGACGATGGCTCTGTTCCGCGTCGATGCGATCGAACGGATCCGCGAACGGGTCGGGCACGGCAACGTCGTCTGCGGATTGTCGGGCGGGGTCGATTCGGCGGTCGCGGCGGCATTGCTGCACGAGGCGGTCGGCGACCAGCTGACCTGCATTTTTGTCGATACCGGCCTGTTGCGCGCCGGCGAAGCCGAGGAGGTCGTCGAGCTGTTCCGCCGGCATTACAATATTCCGCTGGTCCATCGCGATGCCGGAGAGCTGTTTTTGGCGAGGCTCGCCGGGGTCACCGACCCCGAAGAAAAGCGCAAGCGAATCGGCGCCGCCTTTATCGATGTGTTCGACGAGGAGGCGCAGAAGCTCGGCGACGTCGAGTTTCTGGCGCAGGGGACGCTTTATCCCGACGTGATCGAGTCGGTGAGCGCCATCGGCGGCCCCTCGGTCACGATCAAGTCGCATCACAATGTCGGCGGGCTGCCCGAGCGGATGAAGCTGAAATTGGTCGAGCCGTTGCGCGAATTGTTCAAGGACGAGGTGCGCGAATTGGGCCGCGAGCTCGGCCTGCCCGAGCGGTTGGTCGGACGCCATCCGTTTCCGGGGCCGGGCCTGGCAATCCGCATCCCGGGCGAGGTCACCCGCGACAGGCTCGAGATCCTGCGCAAGGCCGATGCGGTCTTTATCGAGGAGATCCGCAACGCCGGGCTCTACGACGCGATCTGGCAGGCGTTTGCCGTGCTGCTGCCGGTCCGCAGCGTCGGCGTCATGGGCGACGCGCGCACCTACGATTTCGCCTGCGCCCTACGCGCGGTGACCTCGACCGACGGGATGACCGCCGACACCTTCCCGTTCCCGCATGAATTTCTCGGCCGCGCCGCCACCCGCATCATCAACGAGGTGCGCGGCATCAACCGCGTCGTCTACGACATAACCTCAAAACCGCCAGGGACCATCGAGTGGGAATGATTGTGGCCCTTCCGGGGGTATCCCACAGCGTCCTATAAACCTACGCAACTCATTGATAAACAAAATAAAATAGTCCAAGGACGTTCGGAGACTATCGGCCGGCAGAGATCGCGGCTGACGGACTCCCTGACGGTGCGCTTGCCTATTGCGAATTTTGATTTCGTCCGATACCGTCAGAGTGTGAGTGGCCTCTGACGGTCTTTTTTTCTCCATAACTTACTGTAAGAAAAAGAGATTT
>DATMLF010000216.1:0-3550 GCA_035570595.1 Allostellaceae bacterium | reverse complement strand
GCGGCGGCAGTGCGGGCCTTGGTCAAAACCCAGGCGGCGCTCAAAGCCGATCCCGAGCGTGCCGCCGAGGTCGGGCGCAAATTGTTCCCGGCCGACGCGGCGGCGCTGATCGCCGAGCTGGTGCGCCGCGACCTGCCTTATTACGACGCCGCGATCTCGCGCGAGTTCGTCGCCGGGATGAATGCGTTCGCCCGCGACCTGGGCATTCTGCGCGGCGATGTCCCCTACGAGAAGGTCGTCGCCGCCCAACTCGTCGGAGGCGCCGGGCTTTAGTCGTTAGAGGCGGGCCCGGAATGACTTGGTTTGGACCGCTCGACGGCGGTTATTTGCTCGGTGTTGACCGGCTGGCGGCGTCGTTTGCTGCCCGCCCTGTTTCAAGGCGCCTATCTCGCCTTGTTCTGCGGTCTGTTCCGCCGACTGCCGTTCGCCGGTCCCGGCTGAGCGGCGGCCGTCTCCCCCTCCTCGCTGTAAGAGAAGCCGAGGCGCCGCACAACTCGACAGCACAATTGCCCTCGCGGCAAACCGCCCGCAACATGGGCGCGCGGCCGCAGCCGGCCGAGCCACCCGACCGCCATGCCTCCTGTCATCGCCTCCACAGCACCGCTCGACACGGTCGCCCACATCATCCAGCTGGCGTTGACCCCGGTATTTCTGTTGTCGGGCATCGGCGCCCTGCTCAACGTGTTCGCGACCCGGCTCGCGCGCGTCGCCGACCGGGTCGACCAGATCAGCAAGGAGATGGAGAGTTCCGAGCCCGAGCAGGTCGCGGTCCTGGCGTTGCAGCTGGCCCGCCTGCGGCGCCGGTCGTTGGCGCTCGACGCCGCGGTTGTTCTTGCCGCTTTTGGCGCGGCGGCGACCTGCGCCTCGGTGCTGACCCTGTTTGTCGGAGCATTGCGCGACGCGACGGTAGCCTCGGCCTTGTTCTTCACCTTTGGCTTTGCCGTCGTCTGCACGATCGGCGCGATCCTGGCCTACACCGCCGAGATGCTGATGACCGGCAGCGGTGTTCGCGCCGAGGTCGCGGCGCGGCGGCGATCCTCCGAGCGAGGCTGAGCCCCCGCCTTTCTCGACCGCAGCGCGCCGGCCGCGTAAGGGAATGAATTTGCGGTTGCCGAGGAGGAGCCGGAAATGGTCGTATCGTGCCTCCGGTAACGGCCGTGGGGGGACGCATGTTTCGCAAGGGCGGGTTCGTCGGCCGCCGCAGGGTGTCCAGCCTGGCGGCGGCCGCCGCCGCAATCGCGATCGCCTTTGCCTGCGTGTCGACCGCGCCCGTCGCGGCCTCGGCCGCGGAGCCGGCCGGCGCCCCGATCGTGATCGGCTTCAGCATGGCCTTGACCGGCGGGCTCGCGGTCAACGGCACCTCGGCGCTGCTGGCGATGCAGATCTGGGCCGACGACACAAACAAAAGGGGCGGGCTGCTCGGCCGCCCGGTCAAGCTCGACTATTATGACGACCAGACCAACCCGTCGCTGGTCCCCGGGATCTACACAAAGCTGCTCGACGTCGACAAAGTCGACCTCGTCGTCTCCGGCTATGGCACCAACATCGCGGCGCCGGCGATGCCGGTCGTCATCGCGCACAACATGGCCTTTATTGGCTTGTTCGCGCTCGACATCAACGACGAGTTCCGGTATCCGAAATACTTCTCGATGCTGCCGGTGGGGCCCGATCCGCGTCCGGCAATCTCCGAGGGCTTTTTCGACATTGTGAAGGCCCAAAAGGACAAGCTCGGGCTGAAGACAATCGCGCTCGCCGTGGATGACGGCGAAGCCACCCGCAACGCCGCCGACGGCGCCCGCGTCAACCTGCAAAAAGCCGGGCTCCAGGTCGTCTACGACCGCAACTACCCGCCGACGACCGCCGACTTCAGCCCGATCATCCGCGCGATCCAGGCGACAAACCCCGACATCGTCTACATCTCGTCCTATCCGCCCGACAGCGTCGGCATCATCCGCAGCGTCCACGAGCTGGGGCTCGACACCAAGATTTTTGGCGGCAATTTGACGGGTCCGCAAAGCACCTCGATCAAGACCTCGCTCGGGCCGATGCTGAACGGCATCATCACCTTCGACTGGTGGCTGCCGGCGCCGGCGCTGCGCTTTCCGGGGGTCATGGAGTTCCTCGCGGAATACCAGGCGCGGGCCAAGGGGAAGGGGGTCGACCCGCTCGGCTATTACCTGGCGCCGTGGGCGTACGCGGATCTGCAGGTCCTCGGCACGGCGGTCACGGGGGCGGGCACCCTCGACCAGGACAAGATCGCCGCATACCTGCACGGGACCACGTTCAAGACCGTGGTCGGCGACGTCGCCTTTGGCAGCAAGGGCGAATGGGCCAAGTCGCGGATCATGACCGTCCAGTTTCAAAACATCACCGGCACCAAGCTCGACGATTTCCGCAACGGCAAAGGCGAGACGGTGCTGTGGCCGGACCAGTACAAAGCCGGCGACCCGATCCTGCCCTACTCGAAGGTCAAGCACTAAGCCGACACCGACCCTCTGGGGCCGGATGTGTCGATAAACCTTACAGTTCTTGCCGGGCTCCGGGACGGCTTTTAGCCGGGGAGCGGCGGCGGCGGCGAACCAGCAAGTCGCGTCAACACGTCAAAAAGTCGGGTAGTTCAATCTATAGTCGCGAATAGCTGGACATCCAGTCGCTATTAGGGTAACCCGGTGCCGAGCCGGCGCGCGCCAACCTGTCGGAATCTCTTACAGAGCGTCCCAAAAATTTCTGGAGCGCGTTCTAGATCACTGGGACCAAGCGCATTTTTCCACTTGGTACGATATTTGCTAAGCCGCGATGTTGATTAAATTGAACATTGGGCCGCGCCAATCAGGGATATTCGCATGAATAAAACCGTTCTTCCCGCGGCCGCCCTGTTGGGGCTCGTCTCGGGGAACGCCAAGGCCGGCACCGAGCCGATCCCGCCCTACACGAATTTGCTGCTCTTCGCGTCGACCGCGACGCCCTCGCCGCCGGGCAGCACCGGCCTCGGCCCGCTCGGAGCGGTCGGCGGCCTGACTAGCGGCCCGATCACGTTTGTCGCCCCGTCAACCGGAACCTTGGTCGCGACGGTCGACGATTGCTGCCTCGTCGGCGACCGCTATCAGGTGTTTCTCGACGGCGTTTCGCTCGGCTTTACCAGTCCCGAGCCGGTCAGCGGGCCGACCCTCAGCACCGGCACGTTCACCGCCCCGCTGACCGGAGGCGCCTCCTACACCTTCAACGTCAACGACCAGCTGCTGTCGTATCTCGGTCACCCCTGGCTTTTCGGCGGCACCGCCGGAACCAGCTTTTCGCCGGCCGCTTTCTACCTCACCTTGGTGGACGTGCAGCCCACTCCGATCCCCACCCCCGAGCCGGGCCCGCTCGGCTTGCTGGGCAGCGCGCTTCTCGGTCTTGGCCTGTTTCGCCGCAGCCGGAAATCGCGCTGACCTCGGTGTTTTGACGGCTTTCTTTACACTGCGGGCATCAGCCCGGGCTCGTATGCCGGGGCCGATCGCGTCGCTTTGCGTCAGGCGCCGTCGAGCACGTCGATCAGCGGCCCCAGCCG
>DATMLF010000215.1:0-17362 GCA_035570595.1 Allostellaceae bacterium | reverse complement strand
GACGGAGAACGGCACCGTCGCGAGCCGGTAGCGCCCGGTCCACAGGTCGATCTTGCGCACCCCCTCTTCAACGAGCGCGCGGCGCAGCTCGTCGCGCAGCCGCACCGGCCACAGCCCGAAAACCGGATGGTCGCGGCCACCCGACGCGGCGCAGGCAAGCTCGGCTCCGGTCTCGTCAAGCTTTTGCCTGAGCCGAATGACCAGATCCGCCGGCAGAAACGGCGCGTCGGTCGCGACACTCGCGACAAAGGCGCAACCTGGATGATGTGCCGCGGCCCAGTCTAGGCCGGCGAGCACGCCCGCGAGCGGCCCGGCGAAGCCGGGGACGCTGTCGGCGACGACCGGCAGGCCGTAGCGCGCGAACCGCGCAGGGTCGCCGTTCGCGTTGAGCACGAGCGCTTCGACCTGCGGCCGCAGCCGCGCGACCACCCGGTCGAGCAGCGGCACCCCGCCGAGCAGCCGCAGCGCCTTGTCGCCGCCGCCCATCCGCCGCGACTGGCCGCCGGCGAGCAACAGGCCGACGGTCGTCACGCCGTATCCTCGGCACGGCTCGCCTTGCGGGCGAGGCGCGGATGCTCGTCATCCACCGCCTGCGGGTCGCCGTCGAAAACGATGCGCTCGGCGCCGGCCAGCGCCACAAAGCGCTTGCCCCTGGCGCGCCCGACCAAGGTCAGGTTGGCCTGCCGCGCCAGATCGACCCCCCAGGCGGTGAACCCCGAGCGCGAGATCAGGATCGGGATCCCCATCTGCACCGTTTTGATAACCATCTCCGAGGTCAGCCGCCCGGTCGTGTAAAACAGCTTGCCGGCGGGCGAGACGCCGTTCAGGTGCATGTAGCCGGCGATCTTGTCGATCGCGTTGTGCCGGCCGACATCCTCCATGTAAAGGAGCGGCCGGTCCTCCTCGCACAAGACGCAGCCGTGGATCGCGCCTGCCGTGAGGTAGAGGCTCGGCGCGGTGTTGATCTTGCGGGTCAGCGCATAGAGCCACGAGGTGCGCAAAACCGCGCGCGGGTCGAGGCGCACCTCGTCGAACTTTTCCATCAGGTCGCCAAACACCGTGCCTTGGGCGCAACCCGAGGTCAGCGTCTTCTTGCGCAGCTTGTCCTCGAAGTCGGTCTCGCGGTCGGTGCGGACGACCACGGTTTCGAGCTCCTCGTCGTAGTCGATGCCGGTCACCCGGTGCTCGGGCCGCAGCATGTTCTGGTTCAGCAGATAGCCGACCGCGAGGTAATCGGGGTGGTCGCCGATCGTCATCATCGTCACGATCTCGCGGCCGTTCAGAAACAAGGTCAGCGGCCGTTCCATGACGACGGCGGTCTCGACCGGGCGGCCCTCATGGTCGACCCCGGCGACGATGCGGGTCAGCCGCGGGTCGTCGGGTTGCGGGCGGACGGTGAATTCCTGCATAAGGGCATGATGGGACGGGCGGGCGTTCGGTTCAAGACGAGCACTGTCATCCTCAAAACGGAAGGTGCCCACGTGTGAGGCATCCCCGCTGCGGGGGCACAACGCTGCTGCTTGTCCACCGCAGCTCACGGGATGCGACGCAATCGCGACCGCAGCCGCGGGCAACCCGGCGACCTGTCTGGCGCAGTCGTCGGGTTCGCAACCGGGCCATCCCATCTTTGAGGGCGGAAGCCGGGAGTGCCGAAATGTCGGACGCTAAGACGCTTTACAATCGGGATTTCGTCCTTGGTCGAAAACGCAGGCCAACGGCCTCCGCTCTGTGGCTCGTGGCGGTTCCAACCAGCAACTCGATTGGGAGAATCCGGCCGAGGAGATCGAGAGTTTGGGTATCTCGCAGCTACGGGAACTGAAGAGCCAGATCCGCCGGATTATCGAGCACTTGTTGAAGCTTGAAAACTCGGCTGCGATCGGCCCTCGATCGGGCTGGATCGAATTGATTGACGCGCCGGAAATGAAATCGAGGCCGTGCTCGAAGATAGCCCTAGCCTGAAAAACGAGATCAGCGCCGCCATCATCGCGGAGATGAAGCGGGGATCGCGTAAGGCCGTCCGAGATCTTGAGAAGTACGCGGACATCTCGTCTGAGACACTCGCGCGAATATGCAAGACAGCGTACACGGTCGAGCAGATCCTGGGCGACTGGTTTCCCCTCGAGCCGACCAAGCTGCCCTGTGCCGCCACGCCGTGACGCGATCGGGGGCGACATTTCCGGGTCGCCTCCCTATCTTCATAAAGAGGCGGGCAACGCCACACATGAGCATGACATGATCGACCCGTTTGGACGGAAAATCAGCTATCTGCGCGTATCGGTCACCGATCGCTGCGATTTCCGCTGCGTCTACTGCATGGCGGAAGAGATGACGTTTCTGCCAAAAGCCGAGCTGCTGACCTTGGAGGAGCTCGACCGGGTGTGCAGCGCGTTTGTGCGGCTTGGCGTCAGGAAATTGCGGTTGACCGGCGGCGAGCCGTTGGTGCGGCGCGGCATCATGACCCTGTTCCGGGCACTCGGCCGGCATCTGACGAGCGGCGCGCTCGACGAATTGACCCTGACGACCAACGGCAGCCAGCTCGCCCGCCATGCCGGCGAATTGCGCGACTGCGGCGTGCGACGCGTCAACGTGTCGGTCGACACGCTCGACCCGGCGAAGTTCACCGCGATCACGCGCCGCGGCCAGCTTGCTGTCGTGCTCGACGGGCTGCGCGCGGCCAAGGAGGCCGGGCTCGCGGTCAAGGTCAACACGGTCGCGCTGCGCGGCGTCAACGACAGCGAATTCGACGACCTCGTCGCTTGGTGCGGCGACCAGGGGTTTGACCTCGTCTTTATCGAGGTCATGCCGATGGGCGACATCGGCGGCGAGAACCGGCTCGAACAATATCTGCCGCTGTCGCTGGTTCGCGCGCGGCTGGAGCAGCGCTGGACGCTCGACGACACCGACTACCGCACCGGCGGCCCGGCGCGCTACGCGACCGTGCGCGAGACCGGCGGGCGGCTCGGCTTTATCACGCCCTTGACCCATAATTTCTGCGAGAGCTGCAACCGCGTTCGGTTGACCTGCACCGGCACCCTCTATATGTGCCTCGGCCAGGAGGATGCGGCCGACCTGCGCACGCCGTTGCGCCAGTCCGAAGGCGACGAGGCGCTGGTGGCGGCGATCGCCGAGGCGATCAGCCGCAAGCCGCGCGGCCACGATTTCATCATCGACCGTCGCCATCGCCGCCCCGCCGTCGCCCGGCACATGAGCGTGACCGGCGGGTGACGGCGGCCTTCCCGCCGCCCGGCCGCGCCCCCCGGATCGCGGTCGTGGCGGCCGACACCGAGGCGGCGCAGCAAGCGCTGGCGGAACTCTCCCGCCTCTATCCGTGTGTCGCCCCCGAGCAAGCCGAGATCGTCGTGCCGCTTGGCGGCGACGGCTTCATGCTCGAAACCTTGCACCGGTTTTTGCCGCAGGGAGTCCCGATCTACGGCATGCACCGCGGCAGCGTCGGCTTCTTGATGAACGCCTACAATCCCGACGGGCTGTTCGAACGGCTGGCCCTCGCCCAGCCGGTGGTGCTGCACCCGCTGGAAATGGTGGCGCGCGCGCTCGACGGGGTTCGCCAGCGGGCCCTCGCCTTTAACGAGGTGTCGCTGCTGCGCGAGAGCCGCCAGGCAGCAAAGCTGCGGATCATCGTCGACGGGGTCGTGCGAATCGAGGAACTGATGGCCGACGGCATCATGGTCGCGACCCCTGTCGGCAGCACGGCCTACAATCTGTCGGCGCACGGACCGATCATCCCGCTCGGCGCCGGGGTGCTGGCGCTGACCCCGATCAGCGCGTTTCGGCCGCGGCGCTGGCGCGGCGCGCTATTGCGTCACGAGGCGCAGGTGCGCATCGAGGCGCTCGAAACCGACAAGCGCCCGGTCAGCGCCGTCGCCGACTTTACCGAGGCGCGCGATGTCGTCAGCGTCGAGATCCACGAGAACCGCGACATCGCGATGACCTTGCTCTTCGACCACGACGCCAACCTCGAAGAGCGCGTGTTCAAGGAGCAATTCGCGACCTGAACGTTCGCACGAGCGCGGGCGGGCGACTGATGGCCGCGACTGGGATGCGCACATCCGCCGATGGTCAGGGCCAGCGGGGTCAGGGCGGCGGCGCGGTTCAGCGGCCGCGGAAATCGGGCAGGCGCCGGTCGGCCATCGCCTTGATGCCCTCCTGGAAATCTTCGGTCCGGCGCAGCCAGTCCTGCTCGACGAGCTCGCGCTCGGTCGCGGCCTCGATCGCGTCGACGAACCCGCGGCGCACCGTTTCGCGCGTCGAGACGACCGCGAGCGGCGCCGACTGGGCGATTTCCAGCGCCAACGCCTGGGCGGCGCTGCGCACCTCCGCCTGCGCCACCAACCGATCGGCGAGACCGATGCGAACCGCCTCGTCGCCGGGGATGCGACGCCCGGTGTAGAACAGCAGCGCCGCCTGCTGGGCGCCGACGAGCCGCGGCAGGGTCGCGGTCAGGCCAAACCCCGGGTGAAAGCCGAGCCGGTTGAAATTGGCGCTGAACCGCGCCTCCGGACAGGTGACGCGGAAATCGGCGACGAGCGCCAGGCCGAGCCCGCCGCCGACCGCCGCCCCTTGCACCGCGGCGACGATCGGCTTTTTTGTTTGGAAGAGGCGGATCGCCTCCTTATACAAATGCCGGCCGGCGGCGCTGCGGGTGCCTTCGGAGACGGTGCCGGTGTCCATGCGCTTGGAAAAATCGGCGCCGGCGCAGAACGAGCGGCCCTCGGCGGCAAAGACGACGGCGCGGCAGTCGGGATCGGCGTCGAGCCGCTCGAACGCCTCGCCGATTTCGGCGACAAGCGCGCTGTCGAAGAAATTGTGCGGCGGCCGGCGCATCTCGACGGTGCCGACGTGGCCGTCGCGGCTGACGCCGATCTCGCGATAGGACGGGCTTTCGGTCATTCGGCGATCTCCCCAAAGGCCCTCACCCACCCGGCCTTCCGCGTCTCCCGCTGGCGAGAGAGGATACCGGAGTGCAGCGAGGCAGGTGAGGGCGAAGCGGTAACTTGCGTCACTCCCGGCGCTTGACGATCAGCGCGTCGACGAAGCTGAGGCGCTCGCCTTGCGCGTGCACGATGACCGGGTTCAGGTCGATCTCGTCGATCGCTTCGGCGTGGTCCGCGGCAAAGCGCGACAGCGCCGCGATCAGGTCGGCGAGCGCCGCGCGGTCGGCGGGCGGCGCGCCGCGCACGCCGTCGAGCAGCGCCGCACCCTTCAGTTCGGCAACGAGTGCGAGCGCCTCGTCGGGCCCGATCGGCACCGGCGCAAAGGCCACGTCGCGCAGCACCTCGACGTGGATGCCACCCAAGCCGACCATCAGCATCGGGCCGAAATCAGGGTCGCGGCTGACGCCGAGAATGATCTCGATCCCGGGCGGCGCCATCCGCTGCACCAGCACCCCGTGGATCACGGCGGCCGGGTGGGCCGCCTTGGCTCCCGCCAGCACCCGGGCATAGGCCTCGCGCACCGCGGATTCGCCGGCGAGTCCCAGCGCCACCGCGCCGGCCTCGGTCTTGTGGGTGACGTCGGGCGACTGCACCTTGAGCGCCACCCTACCGCCGATATGGGCGGCGGCGGCCACGGCGGCGTCCGCGGAGGTCGCCAGCGCCTCGGGCGGGCGCGGGATGCCGTAGCCGGCGAGAACGGCCTTGGCGTCGTGCTCGGCCAGGACCGGGCCGGCGGCGCCGAGTGCCGCGGCCGCCGCTTCGCGCACGGCGGGCATGGTGACAGCCGGCGGCGGGCGCCGCAGCCGCGCCTGAAAGCGCGCGTAGTCGACAAGTGCCCGGATCGCGCGGGCACAGCTCGGCATCGAGGTGTAGCTGGGGATCCCGGCCGCGGCGAAAGCAGCCATGGCGCGCGGCGACGCTCCGGTATAGGTGCACAGCAGGACCGGCTTGTCATGCAGCCCCGAGAGCCGCGCCAGCTGCTCGGCATGTCCGGCGGCCGTCGCCTCGTTGGCGAGCGACCCGATCAACAGGATGGTGTCGATACGCTGCGATTGCCGGACGATTTCGATGAGCCGGGCATAACCGACCTCATGGATCGCCTGCGCGGTGGCGTCGACGGGGTTCTGCGCCGAGGCGTAGGACGGCAGCAATTCGAGGATGCGCTGTTGGATGTCGTCCTCGAGCACCGGGAGCTCGAGGCCGTGCGCCGACAGGATGTCGGCCATCCACACGGCACTGCCGCCCGAGCCGGTGATGACTGCGACGCGGTTGCCCGCCGGCAACGGGCAGAACGCAAACGCGGCGGCGACGTCGAGCATGTGGTCGAGGTCTTCCCCGCGGATGATGCCGTGATGGCGAAAGATCGCGTCGTCGATCACCCCGGCATGCGCCAAGGAGCCGGTATGCGAGGCGGCGGCGCGGCGGCCGGCGGCGGAGCGGCCGACCTTGGCGACGATCAGCGGCTTGCCGGCCGCGGCCGCCTTGTCGGCGACGGCGCGAAACCGGTCGGGCCGGCGGATCGCCTCGAGGTAGAGCAGAAAGATGTCGGCGCCGCCGTGGTCGAGCGCCCAGTCGACATAGTCGTGCGCTTCGAGGATCGTCTGGTTGCCGGCGCTGACCTGATAGCTAAAGCGCAACTGGCGGTCGCGCCCGCGGTTCAGAAAGGCGAAGGTCAAGGCGCCGCTCTGGCAGCTGACCGAAATCGGCCGGCCGTGAGGGGTCGCCGGGAGCAACGGGCGAGTGGGATCGTGAAATACCGGGCTGAAGGTCGCGACGACCCGCTGCAGCGGGTTGACAAGCCCCTCCGAATTCGGACCGCAGACGAGGATCCCGTGCTGTTCGGCGATCCGGCGCAATTCGATGTCGCGGGCATGCGCCGCCTCGCCGCTCTCCTCGGCAAAGCCCGAGCTGATGACGACCGCGGCGCGAATACCGCGGGCGCCGCATTCGTCCAGGGTGCGCGGCACCACCGCCGCCGGCACCAGGATGACCGCGAGGTCGGCCGGCTCGGGCAATTCGGCGACCGAGGCATAGGCCTTGAGGCCCAGCACCTCGTTCTGGCTGCGGGTGACGGGATAAATCCGGCCCTGATAGCCGTGGCCGATCAAGGCGTGGGTGAGCCGGCCGCGCAGGGTCTGGGTGTCGGCGGACGCGCCGATCACGGCGATGCTGTCGGGCGCCAAGAGGGGCCGAAGGTCGGGCATCGGCGTCAGCGCAGCCCGAGGCCGCGGGCGATGATGCCGCGCAGGATCTCGCGGGTGCCGCCCTGGATCGTCAATTTGGGCGCGATCAGGGTGGTGTAGCGCAGCGCCTCCTCGAAGCGGTCGTCGTTACTGTCGGGTTGCGCATCACCGGGGGGCGGCGCCAACAGGCGCACCTTGTCGGGCAAGGCTTGCTCGAAATTGTTGCCGAGGTCCTTGACGACGGCGGCCTCGACCGCCGGCGTCTTGCCAGCCTGCAGCATGCCGGCGACCGACAGCGACATGCGGCGCAACGTGGCGAGGTGGGCGACCTGGCGGCCGATGCCTTCGGCCACGCGCTCGCTCGGCTCCTCGCCGGCGACGCGGACGAATTCAGTGAGCGCGGATAGGGTCTCGATCCAGCGGTCGGGGCCGCTGCGCTCGTAGGCGAGCTCGTCGGTCGCCTGCTTCCACGCCATGTCGACCTCGCCGATCAGGTGGCTGTCGGGCACAAAGGCGTCGTCGAACACGACCTCGTTGAAATCATGGCCGCCGGTCAGGTTGATGATCGGGCGGGTCGTGATTCCGGGGGTTTTCATCTCGACCAGGAACTGGGTCAGCCCGTGGCGGCGGTTTTCCTTGGTCGAGGGCGAGGTGCGCAACAGCGCGATCATGTAGTCGGCTTCGTGCGCGTTGGAGGTCCAGATCTTGCGGCCGTTGACGAGCCACCCGCCGTCGGCCTTGGTCGCCCGCGTCGAGGCGGCGAACACGTCCGAACCGGAATTGGGCTCCGACAGGCCGATGCAAAAGCACAATTCGCCGGCCGCGATCTTTGGCAGGATTTTCTGGCGGATCTCTTCCTGGCCGTAGCGCAGGATCACCGGGCCCGATTGCCGGTCGGCGGTCGAATGGGCGCGCGTCGGCGCGTGCGCCGCCAGCATCTCTTCGGTCACGACATAGCGTTCGAGCTGCGAGCGCTCGTGGCCGCCGTATTTTTTGGGCCAGGTCATGCCGATCCAGCCCCTCGCGCCCGTCTTGCGGCTGAATTCGCGCGAGAACCCGCCCTTGCCGCTATGCGCGGCCAAGGTCCCGGCCTCGGCCTCGTGGCGCAGAAAGGCGCGCACCTCCTGCCGCAACTCCTTGGCTTCGGGCGGCAGCTCGACCGGGTCGAAACGAAAGCTGGTGCTCATCGGGGCCTCTCGGCTGGCGGGTCGCCCCCGCAAAAGCGAGGGACCAGGGCAGATTTCGAACTTGGCCTGGATTCCCGCTTTCGCGGGAATGACGACAAATATTCGGTAGACGCCAGGTTTCTTGGCGGCATCAGATATCCTCGGTGATAAACGGCCACAGCCGGTCCGCACCTTGGGCCGCGACCATCCGGCCGAGGCGGGTCGCCCATACCGCCTCGTTGCCGAACTCCTCCCGCCAGCTCCACAGGCGCCGCGTCGCATGGTGCAGGGTGTGCTCGTAGGTAAAGCCCATCGCGCCATGGACCTGATGGGCGATCGCGGCGCCCGCACCGGCGGCCTCGCCGGCGCGCACCTTGGCGATCGCCACCCCTGCCGCCCCGAGATCGGCGCCGGCGCAGGCCTCGGCGGCGAGGTCGGCGGCGGCACCCGCGGCGGCGACTTCGCCGGCTAGGGTCGCGAGGTTGTGCTGCACCGCCTGGAATTTCGCGATCGGGCGGCCGAACTGCGAGCGGTCGAGCGCCCATTGCACCGACTGCTCCAAGATCGTTTCGAGGGCGCCCGCCATCTGCTGCAGCCGCACGGCGGCGCCGAGCCGCTGGATCATGTCCTCGTCCACCGAAGCGGGCCGCACCGCGACGGGGACGGCGCCGTCAAAGGTGACGGTGTCGCGCGGCTCCCCGGCGAGGCTCTTGTCGTGGGCGGTCGGCAGGCCCGCGGCCGCGACCAGCGTCACGACCCGCTCGTCGCCGCGACGGGCGAGCACGGCGATGTGCACGGCGTTGCGGGCGAACGGCACCCGGCGGGCATGGCCGCGAAGCGTTCCGTCACCGGTGAGCCCGATGTTCCCATCGGCGTGCACCGGCGCGATCGTCATCGGCCCCGCCGGCATTTCGATCCCGGCGCGCGCCAAGAGCCACCCGGCCATCAAGGTCTCGGCGAGCGGCGCCGGCACCGCGAACCGGCCGGCGGCGCGCAGCACCGCAAACCCGTCGGCCATCGCCGCACCGGCGCCGCCCAGCTCCTCCGGCACCCAGGCGAGCGGCAACCCCGACTCCTCGAGCGCGTCCCACAGCGCGCTCGGCCATACGCCGCTCTCGGCGTCGTTGACCGTCGCGGGCGCGCACAGATCGCGAAAAATCCGCGTCGCGGTGTCGACGATGATGTTGTCGGTGGCGTCGTTCATCTGATTTCCGCTGCGGCATCGCCCAACGGCGACGATCGTAAAGCAGCGGCGGCGGGACGGGAAGCCATAGCGGCGAGCCGTTCGATCGATGCGAACGCGCGGACGCGTGCCCGAGATCGGCGTTAACGCGCGCGAGCCCCTGAGAAGCCCGACCCGGCCGCGACAGGCTGTTGCGGGCTTCGGTTGTCGCCGCTTATTCGCTGATGATGTAGCGGCGCACGTCGCGCAGACCGAGCAGCCCGAACAGGGTGATCGTGGCGAGGATAAAGGTCAGCTGGGGGACATCGTAATAGACCCGGACGACCGGGCCAAAAAGCCCGCCGCGGATCATCTCATAGCTCGGCAGCGCCGGCATCACGGCGAGCAAAATCTCGCGCTCGCGGGCCGGCACCCAGTCGGCCATGTAAAAAAATCCGGAGACCGGCAGATACATGTACGACACCGGCGCCCACACCTTCTCGAAGATGACGGTGCGCTCGCTGAACGCGGCGATCACGAGGCCGACCGCGATGCACCACCACGTCATGTAAAAATAGCCGAGAAAAAACAGCGGCATGTTGCGCGGCCAGTCCATCAACCCGAAAGCGTAAAAAACAAAAAAGGAAAACGCACCAGCGCCGTAATTGCCGAGCACCTGGATCGCCATACGCGCGACGACGGCGTCGAACGGGGTCACGTTTCGGTGATAGAACAATGAAATATTCAGCCGCACGGCGTGGATCATGTAGCTGCCGATGTGGCGAAACAGCATGATCGGCAGATAGCCGCTCCACACGAACGACACGACCAACAGGCCGTGCTCGTAACGACCGCGCAGAAAATGCCACATCGCGATGACGGGCAGGCCGAACACCAGGAACTCGCCAAAGACCCAGGCAAAACCGAGATTCTCGCGGCCGAACTTGCTGTAGGTCTCGCGAATGATCAACGCGCCAAGGACGCGGCGTTGGATTGCCAAGCTCCGCAACAGCTCCCGCATTCGAGCGATCTCCTCCTCCGCGAACCGCGACCGGCTCAGGCGAGGGCGCGATAGAGTTCGGCGACCCGGTCGCGGTAGCGCTCGACCGAGAATTTCGCGGCTTGCACCCGCCCGCGACGCGCCAACTCGGTCCACAAATCGGCGTCGCCCACGATTGTGCGGATTGCCGCGGCGATTTCGTCGGTGCTGTAGGGGTCGACGAGCAGGGCCGCGTCGCCCGCGATCTCCGGCACCGAGGATTCGCGCGAGGTGACAACCGGGGTGCCAAGCACCATCGCCTCCAGCACCGGCAGCCCGAACCCCTCGTAGAGTGACGGGAACACGACCGCCCGCGCGCCGCGGATCAGCGTGACGAGCAGCGAAAACGGGACGTAGTTGAAGCGGTGGACCGAGCGCCTTTTGCGGCCGTTCGACTGCGCATCGACGCGCTGCCGCTCGCGCATCTCGGTGATCAGCATGGTTTCGGCCTCGTTGTCCCAGCCTTCGCCGGTGACCAGCACCAGCGGAATTTCCACCCCCGAGGACAAATAGCCCTCGACCAGCCGGCCGACGTTTTTTTTCGGCTCGAGCGCACCGAAGAACAGCAGGTATTCGCGAAAGTCGAGACCGAACGAGCCCCCCAGCTGCTCGGCGACCGTCTCGTCGGG
The DNA here is from genome assembly GCA_035570595.1 of Allostellaceae bacterium. GTDB lineage: Bacteria > Pseudomonadota > Alphaproteobacteria > ATCC43930 > CGMCC-115725 > AP-15. The sequence goes on along the minus strand of DATMLF010000215.1, from coordinate 6,231 downwards.
GCGCTCGCAAAACGCGTCCGGGAAGTGCACCGCCTGGTAGGTGTTGGTGACGCGGGACTCCTCGACGCCCAACAGCTCGACGATGTCGCGCCGCGAATTCTCCGAGACCGTGACGATGTGGTCGGCTTGCCGCGCGATCTTTTTAAGAAGCCGGTACATCTGCCGCTTGTTGTCGAGGGTCGTAAACGGCAGGCGCAGCGGGACGAGATCGTGGATCGTGTAGACGTTGCAGGCCGACCGGGCGCGCAGCGGCATCGGGTAGGTGCAGTGGAAAATGTCCGGCTTCGGGTCGAAGATCAGGTTGGCGAACCGGTTCGTCCGCGCGAAATGGGCGCGCGCGCTGGCGAACAGGCGGCGCGCGGCAAAGGCGCGGTGCGGCGCCGGCCAAGTGGCCTCGAACTGGCGATGCACGACAACGCCGTCGAATTCGACCGGGAGCGGCCGGACCGCGGCAAAGCCGTAGAGCGCGTCCGCGGCGAAATCGAAGACCTGGCGGGAGAGCGGCGTCTTGACGGTCCGCTTCTCGTCAAAAAATATGATCTGGCGCAGCAGCCGGTCCTTTGGCGGAGTTTGCGGCGAGCCGTAGACGATCCCGATGTCGTAGCCAAGGTCGCGCACGACCCGGGTGAGCATGCGGGTATAGGTCGCCACGCCGGTGCCCTGCGGCAGCGCCAGGTTGAAGCCGTCGTAGAAAATGCGCCCCTGCGCCGGCCGGCTTTCGACCGGCGCCGCGATTGGTGCCTCGGCCGCGGACCGCTCCGCCGGCGAGATCCCCGCCGCCACCCGGTCAAAAGGCACTGTAGATGTCGAGCGCAAGGGCAAGGTCATCGAACATCTTGGCCCGCCCGCGATGCAGGACGAGCGCGCGCGAGCAATAGCTGCGAACGATCTCGGGGACGTGCGAGGCGAGGATCAGCGCCCGGTCGGCGCGCTTTTCGAACAGCTCTTCGTGACATCGGACCTGGAAGCCGTGGTCGCCGGCGGCGATGACCTCGTCGATCAGGTAGCAGTCGAAGTCGACGGCAAGCGACAGCGCGAAATTGAGCCGCCCAGCCATCCCGGTGGAATAGGTCCGGACCGGCTCCGACAGGAATTTTCCGAGCTGGGCGATGTCCTCGACATAGTCGCGCAATTCCTGGAACGGCTTGCCATAGACCCGCGCGATGAACCGGATGTTGTCGTTGCCAGTCAGGATCCCGTGGACGCCGCCGGCCAGCGCCACCGGCCACGAGATCGACATGCTCCGCTCGATGGTGCCGCTGCTCGGCAGCTCGATGCCGCCAAGCAGGCGGATCAACGTCGACTTGCCGGCGCCGTTGCGGCCGAGGACTGCGATTTTCTCGCCGCGCGTCAGATCAAAGGAGACGTCGCTCAGGACCCGGCGGTTGCCGCCGCCTTCCTTTGGATAGTCCTTGCAGACGCGAGTGACCTTGATCATCCGCGCGGATCCGTGCGCCGCTGGTTGCGGGTCCCAGCTCGCGGCTAGGCGGCGGCGTGCTCGCGCACGCTCGCGACCAACAGCCAAGCGATGCCGTAGGCGAGCAGACAGGTCGCCAGCACCATCGAGAACGAAACGACGCGCTTGGGGTAAAGCGGGAAGTCGGGCAGGTTCGGCTGCGCCACGGTCGCGAGGAACAGCTCCTGGCGCTGCGCGTCGAGCCGGGCCGCCTCGAGCGACTTGTAGGCCGAGGCAAGCTCGGTCTCGGCGAGCTTGCGGGCCTCGTCGAGACGCTCGTATTCGGTTTGGGCCACCGCCACCGAATTGCCGTCCCCGGTGATCTTGGTGCGCTCGTCCGCGATCAGCCGGTCGAGCGACACGACGCGAGTGCGCAACAGCATCACCTGCGGGCTGCTCGGCGAGTTCTTGATCGTGTCGGCAAGCTGGGCCTCGGCGGTGGCGCGGTGCTCGTTCAACACCTTGAGCAGCGCCAGCGGCCCCTCGGCGGCGGTTTTGGGGTCCAGCATCTGCTGCTTGATGCGGTAGGCGGTCAACTGCGCCTGAATCCCGGCGATCCGCTGCTGCGTCCGCTCGACCTCGTTTTGAAAGGAACGCAACGCTTCCTGACGCGTGCGGTCGTTCAACTCGTTGACCAGCTGTTCGCTGTAGCCGACCAGCGCCTGAGCGATGCGCTGGGCGTCCTCGGGGCGGTAGGCCTTGACCTTCAACACGCTGACCCCGGTCTCGCCGTCGATGTCGACCTCGACGAACCGCGAATAGGCCTTGTAGAGCGCCTCGAAATCGTTGCGCCAAAACAGCATCCCGGGGAACCGGGAGACGACGTCGCCTTCCGGCCGGTCGAGCACCCTATAGAGATCGTCGTGCTGCGCGAGCAACCGGACCACGTCGCGCGACATGATGAACCGCTGGACGATCAGGGCCTCGTCGCGGCCGGGCTGTTCGCCGCCGGAGCTGCTCTGGAGCATGCTTGCGAGGCCGCCCATGGACTTTACGGTCCCCGGGCCGCGCAAGACAAAATCGGCCTCGGACATGTAGAGGTTGGAGGCGATGCCGAAATAATAGACGGCGGCGATCAGCGTCGGCACCCCGACGATCGCCCAAAACCAGATGTTTGCGGCGCTGAACATGCGGCCGATCGACTTCCCGCGCCGGGGGCGAACCGCGGCGCCGGCGGCCGCCTCGCGGGTGGCGGCCACAGCACGGCGAAAATAGGGAAAAGCGACCATGGCCAACTCCGCGCTCCGGACGATGTCGTTCAGCGCCAACGAGGTGTGATAATCGCGCCGATCAAAGGTGCATCCCCATCTTCGCCGACGAATTTACCGTGCTCGCGCCGGCGACGGAAGGCGCTTACCGTCGCAGCCTCGCGCGCCTCGATGCCGCGTCGGTTGAGAAAGCACGCGGCCCGACGCAGGAAACCAGAAATTCGTTCGGTTGAGTATGGCGGAGTTTGGCGCCGGCCGGCGTGCTGTCTTATCCGTCGATGGCCAACCGGGCAGCGTCCCGATCGCTGGCCGCCGCGGCGGGTAAGGGGTGGCTTGAGCCGGAGACGAGCCTAGCGAGCCGCGGTCGCGGCCGGCTCCCGATAGACGGCGACCGTTGGGCCCGCCGCGCCGCCGGGCGCGGCACCGGGCGCGACCGGCTCGACCGCCACGGCGGCGACGCCGGCGTGCCTCATTCCGAGCTCTTCGGCCGCGCGCGGCGACAAATCGATGATAAAACCGCGGCTGTACGGCCCCCGGTCGTTGATCTTGACGATCACCGAGCGCCCGGTGTCGAGGCTCGTGACCTTGGCGCACGAGCCGAGCGGCAGCGAGCGGTGCGCCGCGGTCGGCGTGTCGGTGTCGAGACGTTCGCCGCTCGAGGTTCGCGACCCGACGAGGTCGTACCAAGCCGCCGCGCCAATCTCCTGATAGCCGGTCGAGTGCATCGGCCCCCAGTTGGGATCGGGCACGGCGCTGTCGGCCTCCGCGGCGTCAGAACTCGCCTGCCGGTAGCGCGTCCGACCGCCGCGGTGAAAAGCAAGCCGCGACGGCCAGCGGAAATGCGCCGCCCGTTGCGCCGACCGCGATTTGCCGGACCGGCCGGCGGATTTGGCGGGCTCGGCGTTGGGCGAGGTGGCCGGATGATAGGCGGTGCTCTTCTCGGGCGCTTTGGCCATCGCACCCGTCGTCGCCATCAAAAGTGCAAGGGAAATACCGATCGTCTGACGCAGGGGCATCCGCCGGCGTCTCCTTCTCGTTGGGGCATTCCGGCACCGGGGCGCGGCGGACCCGCCGCCATCCCGATGTATTGGATGGGCTGAGGAATGCAGACTGGCGTCACCCCGGATTATTGTCGCGCTGTCCGGGTAAGACAGGGAGGAACAACCCAAGCTAAACAGGATGAATTCGGCTTGTCAACCGCTGGGCGCCTTTTTTCGATTGAGGGCTTTTCGCGGATCGACCGTGGTTCAGCTGACGGTCACCGAGGCGTCTGCGATTATTTCTGAAAAGCTTAATTTCTATTCTTGGGCCATACGGGGGTATTATACAAATGCTTTCGTAGCCCATCCGGGGAAGAGACGCTCACCGCGGCGCGAATTAAAATCGCAAAAATCTGTTAACGAGCTTTGGATATCAGGGGGGTGCCAACGGTTCGGTTACTTAAGCGGGTCGCGGCACAATCGCCGAGCACCGGCACGCCGCACTGCCCGCCCAGCGCCTCCCGCGGCGCCGCTTCAGCCGAATCGGCGGCGGGCACGCGCGGCGAGCAGCTTGGTGCGCGGGGCGGCCTAAGCCCGAGGGGGAAAGCGGCCGATCCAGTGGCGGGCGATGTCCTCGCGGCGGCAGATCCACACCCGGTCGTGGCTCTTCAGATATTCGATGAAGCGGATCAGCGCCTTGGCGCGGCCGGGATGGCCGGTCAGGCGCATGTGCAGCCCGACCGACATCATGCGCGGGCGGTCGGCCCCTTCCTCGTAAAGGACGTCAAAGCTGTCGCGCAAAAAGGCGAAAAAATCCTCGCCCGAGCCGAACACGCCCCGGCCGAATTTCGAATCGTTTGTGGTCAGCGAATAAGGGACGACGAGATGCGGCGTGTCGCCGACCTTTACCCAATAGGGCAGCTCGTCGTTGTAGGTGTCGCTGTCGTAGAGAAACCCGCCATGCTTGACGAGCAGCCGCCGGGTATTTTCTGACGGCGCGTAGCGGCAATACCAGCCGAGCGGGGTTTTGCCGGTGGTCTTGCGGATCAACTCGACGGCGGCGGCAATCTGCCGGCGCTCCTCGTCTTCCGGCAACCCCGGATGGTTCGTCCAGCGGTAACCGTGGCTGCAGATGTCCCAGTCACTGGCGGCGATCGCGGCGGCGGCCGGCGGGTTGGCCTCGAAGGCGCGGGCGCAGCCAAAGATCGTCACCGGCACCTGAAAGCGGGTGAAGATACGGTGCAGCCGCCAGAAGCCGGCGCGGGCCCCGTATTCGAACATGCTCTCGGCGGCGAGATCGCGGCCGCTGACCCCCAGATCGGTCCCGATCATCTCGGTCAAGCCGCCTTCGGAGACACCGTCCCCGGCGGGATAGGAGAGTTCCGACCCCTCCTCGAAATTGATCACGAAATTAACGGCGACGCGCGCCTCGCCAGGCCATCCGGCGTGGGGCGGCTCGGCGCCGTAGCCGACAAAATCGCGGGTCATCGCTTTGCTCCGGGGCGTTCGGGATACCAGTCCTCGCGGCAGACGTCGTCGAGCGAATAGGGGCTGGCTTGCGGCAGGGCGTCGGCCGCGGAGGCCTCGTCATGGCGCCGGAGGCTGCGTGCCGCCTGGCGGCGCGCCTGAGCGTAAAGTCCGGGCAAGCCGGCTTCGGAATCACGCCGGAGCGTTGCCGCGACCTTGTCGGCGAGAATCTGGCGAGCGACGTCGATCGTGTCCATCCAATCGAGCCGGGGTTGCTCCGCTGACGAGTAGGCGAGCCTCAACAGGTGCTCGATGACGCGGCGGATCTGGCTGCGCACGGCGTCGCGCTCGCTCTTGCCCAAATCCTCGATCTCCTCGGCGACATGCTCGCGGTCGAAGCGGTTGTCGGTCACCGGCAGCGCGCGCACGACGGCGGCCTGGTGTTGGGTCCAGGCATAGAAGTCGTCGTCGTAGCGAGGTCCGTCCGCCATGGCTTCACGATGCTCCAGCTTTACCGCGATCATACGCCGTGAGCGGGCGAAAGGGGAGAGCGGCACGACGGCGTGTCACGCCCCGCCCGTCGACGGCGGGCGCGCGCCCCGTGCGCTTGCGCCGCCTCGCGGCCAGCCTGGGCCGGCGTATTCGGCGGCGGTTAGGCGAGGGCCACAAGTGCAACGATGGCAATTCCGCTGTGGCGGCTCGGCCCCGCCGCGGACACTTTCACAGCATCGGCCGGCCGCCAGTGACCGGGACCATCGCGCCCGAGATATAGCTGCCGTCACCGGAAGCGAGCAGGACGTATGCCGGCGCCAACTCCGCCTGCTGGCCGGGGCGCTTGAGCGGCGTGCTCTCGCCGAAATGCTCGACTTTGTCGGACGGCTCGTCGATGGGGTCAGCGGGGTCCAAATCGGGCCACTACGCCTTTGTTTCGCCCATCAGCTCTTGCTTGCGCTCGGCGATCTCCCGCCCGACGGCTTTGGTGTCCATCTTGGCCGACACGAGCTCCGGGAAGAGTTCCTCTTCTTCTTCCTGGATGTGACGCTTTACCAGCTCCTCAAGGACCCGAACCTTCGCGTCATAGAGGTCGTCGCCGACCTGCATCGCCTCGATTTCACCGATC
>DATMLF010000214.1:0-9730 GCA_035570595.1 Allostellaceae bacterium | reverse complement strand
CCAAAGTGTTTCGATACGCCGGAGACCGCGAGCAGCGTGTCCGCGTCCGGGGCAGCGGGACCGCCGCTCAAAGTGCTCGACACAAGACCGCCCGCATTTCCCCGCCCGCCAGACCAACCATGCCGAGCAATTATGGCCGTCATGATGCTGACGCAGACCACAGAATGCAATCGCTTCCGCAGCAATTTTCGCGCGATGCCCGCCGGCGCTTGCGGCGCCCTGCGGCGCGTGAAACGATCGCGGGCCGTCCATGGCGATTTTGGTGGTTAACGAGGATGCCCGAAACCGAAGCCGTGCCGACGACGGTGCTGACCGGTTTTCTCGGCAGCGGCAAGACGACCCTGCTGCGCCGCGCGCTCGTCTCGCCGGCGCTTGCCGACACCGCCGTCGTGATCAACGAGATCGGCGAGATCGCGATCGACCATCACCTTGTCGACTTTGTCGAGGGCAGCGTCGTCGAATTGCCCGGCGGCTGCCTGTGCTGCGCGGTCCGCGAGGACCTCGCCCGCACACTTCGAAGCTTGCTCGACAGGCGCGCCGCGGGCGAGATCCGCAGCTTCCGGCGCCTGGTCGTCGAGACCACCGGCCTCGCCGACCCAGCCCCGATCCTCTACACCTTGGGCGCCGACGCGATGCTCGACCACTGCTTGCGCCTTGCCGCGGTCGTAACCCTTGTCGATGCGGTTGCCGGCGCGCAGACCCTCGACCGGTTCCCGGAGGCGGCGCGGCAGGCGGCACTCGCCGACACGCTCGTGATCAGCAAGACCGACCTGGCCCCGCTCGGGCCTGATCTCGGCGCGCGGCTCGACCGACTCAACGACCACGCACCGCGGGTGCCGGCGCGCGCAGCCGACGACCCCGGCGCGCTGTTGTTCGGCGCGTCGAGCAGCGCGGCGCCGCGGCTCCCGGCGATGCCCGCCGCCGTGCACAGCCACGGCATCGACGCCTTTGCGATCAGCCTGGGCGCCGAGCTCACCCGGCTCGACTTCGCCCGCGCCTTGGGCGGGCTCGCCCGCGAGCGCGGCAACGACCTCCTGCGCGTGAAGGGCATCGTGCGGTTCTGCGACCGCCCGGAGCGGCCGGCGGTGGTGCAGGGCGCGCAGCACGCGATCTTTGCCCCCGAATGGCTCGACGACTGGCCGGCCGGCTGGCCGGCCGGCGACGGGCATGCCGATCGGTCCGGGCGCGAGCGGCGCAGCCGGCTCGTCTTTGTCGTGCACGACATCCCGCGATCCGAGATCCTCGCGCACTTCGCCTTTGCCGACCCGGCCATTTGCCACGCCGCCAGCGGCTAGCCGGCGATCGAGGCGAGAGAGCCTCGGTGCGCCGCATACCATCGGAACATCGTTCATCGCGCTCGCTCCGGTAGGGCGCATCGGCCCGGCAGCGCAAAGCTGGCCTGCGTTCCGTGGTGTTTCTCGGCGACCGCGCCGGCAATAGCTTCCTGCCGCGCAGGTGGGCAAAGGAGGAAATTTGGTGGACACCAGGATCGAGCAACGCGTGATGCGCAAGGTCTACCTGCGCCTGCTGCCGTTTTCGGTCCTGTGCATGTTCGTCTGCTACCTCGACCGGGTAAACGTCGGCTTCGCCGCGCTGACGATGAACAAGGATTTGGGGCTGAGCGCCTATTTCTTCGGACTGGGCGCCGGCGCCTTCTACGGCGGGTATTGCCTGTTCGAGATCCCGAGCAACCTCGTCCTCGAACGGGTCGGCGCGCGCTTCTGGCTTGCCCGCATCATGGTCACCTGGGGGCTGTTCTCGGGCGGCATGGCGTTTGTGCACGGGCCGGTCAGCTTTGTGGCGCTGCGCTTTCTGCTGGGCGCCGCCGAAGCCGGCTTTTTCCCCGGCATCCTGTTCTATTTCCACTCCTGGTTCCCGATGCGGCACCGCGGCCGCATGATCTCCTGGTTCACCGTGGCGACGCCGGTCTCGGTGGCGCTCGGCGGGCCGATCTCGACCGGCCTCCTGGGGCTCGACGGCGTCTTCGGCCTTCGTGGCTGGCAGTGGGTGTTTGTCGCCGAGGCGATCCCGGCGCTGATCCTCGGGTTTGTGCTGCTCGTCTACCTGCGCGACCGGCCGACCGAGGCGGCCTGGCTGACGGCGGAAGAAAAGGACTGGCTGACCGCCGAATTGGCGCGCGAGCGCCGCGAGCTCGAGGCGGTGCGCACCTATACGCTGTTCCAGGCCTTGACCAATATCCGGGTGCTGGCGCTTGCCGTGATCTATTTCGGTGTCGTCACCGCGAGCGTCGGGCTCGTGATCTTTGTGCCGCAGATCATCAAGCAGATGGGCGTGTCCAACCTGCAAACCGGGTTTTTGACGATGATCCCCTATGTCGTCGGCACGGTCAGCATGATCGTCTGGGGGTATGCCTCCGACCGGATGGGCGAGCGGCGCTGGAACCTGTTTTTCGGTTGTCTTGTCGGCGCCCTCGGGTTGGTTCTAGCGGGAATGCTCGGGCGCAGCTTTTGGGCGCTCGCCGCGATGTGCCTCGCGACAATCGGTTTTTACGGCTCGAAGGGGCCGTTCTGGCCGTTGCCCTCGAGCTTTCTGACCGGCACCGCCGCCGCGGCCGGCATGGCATTGATCAACTCGGTCGGCAATCTCGGCGGCTTTTTTGGGCCATTCATTGTCGGCTGGATTAAGGATAGCACCGGCAGCTTCGATGACGGGCTCTACGCGCTCGCGGGCTTTATGGTGCTGGCCGCGATCGTCACCGTGATCGGGGTAAAAGGCCGGCGGCCGCGCACCGCGCCGGGCGGCCTTGGGGTGCGCGCCGCGGAGTAGCCGCCCCGGCGTCGGCCCGGCGATCGGCGGGACCTGAACTTCGCGTCCACCGGCCCTAGAACCAGCGGGACTTGTCGACGAGGTTGCGCAACGGCTGGCCGGCCAGGAACCGCCGGCAATTGTCGAGAATGATCTCGTAGCGCCGCTCGTCGAGATAGGGGCCGTAACCCGCCGTGTGCGGCGTCATCAGCACGCCGGGAAGCGTCCATAGCTTGTGGTCGGCGGGCAGCGGCTCCTCTTCGAACACGTCGAGCCCGGCGCCGGCGATCTCACCCGCCTCGATCGCCGCCGCGAGGTCGTCGAGCCGCGTCGTCAACCCGCGCCCGATGTTGATGAAGAACGCGGTCTTCTTCATTTCCTGAAAGCGGGTGCGGTTCATGAAGCCTTCGGTCTCGGGCGTATGCGGCACGGTCAGGATCACGAAGTCGGCTTGCGGCAACAGCGCATCCAATTCGTCGGCGCGGTGCAGCTCGGCGACCCCCGGCGGGGCTTCGCGGCGGCGCTCGTCGACACCGACGACCCGCATGCCAAAGGCCGCGGCGAGCCGCGCGATCTCGCTGCCGATCCCGCCGACACCGACGATCAGCGCGGTCGCCTCCGGCAAGTGGACGACGCCCTCGTTCTGCGCCGGCTTTTTCCATTCGCGGCGCAACTGCTGCGGGATGTAGCGCTGCAGCCCGCGCGCGAAGGCCAGCACAAACGCCATCACATGCGTGCCGATGTGGTCGTTGTAGATCTCGCGGAAATTGGTAATCGCGACCGGGTGCGCGACCAGCTCCGGATAGTAATAGCCGGCGGGGGGCGCCGCCTGTGGCGCTTGCAGCCACCTGAGCCGGCGCGCCCGGCGAAGCAATGCCGGCGGGATCGTGCCGAAGGCGGCCTCGGCGGTGGCGATCGTCTGCTCAGCGCGGGCCGGGTCCTCGGCGACGACGACCTCGAGTTCGGGTAGCGCCGCGGCGAGACGCGCACCCCATTCGCGCGTCTTTTCGTTCTGCGGCGGCAGCATCAAAAACTGGGTCGGCATGGCGCCCCCCTTTCTGCGGTGATCGCTCGGGCCAGCATCGGACCGGACGGCGGTCGGGGCAAGCCGGTCGCGACGCGCTCGACGCCGCGGCCGAAGGCAGCGAAGATCATCGCCCGAAGCAGCGGACGGCGGAGGAGGAAAAGATGAACATCGACCTGGCCGGGAAGCGGGCGGTGGTGACGGGCGGCAGCCGCGGCATCGGGCGCGCGATCGCGCTGGCTTTCGCCGAGGCCGGGGCCGGCGTGTCGATCTGCGCGCGCGGCGCCGAGGCGCTGGCAAACGCACGCGACGAGATCGCGCGGCACGGGCATGCCGCACATGCCGCGGCTTGCGATCTCGCCGACGGCGCCGCGATACCCCGCTATGTCGACGCGGCGGCGGCCGCACTCGGCGGCATCGACATTCTGGTCAACAACGCGTCGGGTTTTGGCGGCAGCGACGACGAGGCGGGCTGGGCAGTCAGCATCGCGGTCGACCTGATGGCGACCGTGCGGGCAACGCGGGCGGCCCTGCCCCACCTCGAAAAATCGAATGCCGGCGCCATCATCAACATCTCTTCGATTTCAGGCTTCCGCGCCTCGGCGCGCACCCCGCCTTACGGGGCCGTCAAGGCAGCAATCCTCGAATACACCCAGACGGCGGCCGCCCAGTTTGCGCGCAAGGGCATCCGCGTCAACTGCATCGCGCCGGGCTCGATCGAATTTCCGGGCGGAACCTGGGAGCGCGCAAAGAACAACAACCCGAACCTTTACGCCGCGATCCTGCGCGGCATCCCGTTCGGCAGGCTCGGGCGGCCGGAGGAAGTGGCGCGCGTCGCCGCCTTTCTCGCCTCGCCGTTCGCCGGCTGGGTCACCGGCCAGAACATCGCGGTCGACGGCGGCCAGATGCTTTGACGTGGTATGTCTTCGCAGGCCGTATATTGGCTAAATCCGAATATTCGATTTTGTTGAACCCGGCCAATGCGCCAGACGGCCCGAGACCGAACGACAGCGCGGACCGCCAGCGTTCCGGACGGCTTTTACCTGCAGTCGCCGCTGACCACGAGCTTGTTCGAAGCGAATGCGGCCGCGCCCGGCTCCGAGTGGACGAAAGAGCGGTGGCTCCGTTACAAATCGCGTTGATCGGCTCGACCGGAAATCGGCGATCATGTAAGCCTGCGAGGGTGGGCGCGCTGCATCGGGATGTGCTTCTCGGTTGTCGAGGCAGCCTGCCAAGGCTGCGGCAGGGGGCCGCGTCGACGCGCGAGCCGCGCCAATATTCGAGGGTCCGCCAGCGGTGACTATTGCACTTGCCTGGAAAATCCTGACGCACGACAAGGGGCGCACGCTCCTGGCGCTGCTCGGGATGTTCATGGCGATCCTGCTGGTCTTCATCCAGCTGGGGTTGTTTTTTGCGGTGCCGCTGGGAGGGATGCTGCTCTACGACAACATGCGGTTCGACCTCTTGCTGGTTTCAAGCCACTACGAGTACCAGGCGCAGCCGGGTGTCTTTAGCTTGAGCCAGCTCGCCGCCGCCCGTGCCTCGCCGGATGTCGCCGAGGCAACCCCGATCTATTTCGGATTTGCGAAATGGAAGGGCGGCGTCGGCGGGTCGTGGCCGGACCTGTTCGTGATCGGCATCGACCCGGCGAGCGGTGCGCTTACCCCCGACAGCATCGCCACGCAGAGCGACGCGCTCGCCCGGCCGGACACGATGCTGGTCGACAGCACGACGCGGCCCATCTTCGGCTCGCTCGCCACCAGCCGGCTCGTCCAAATCGACGACCGCAACGAGACGATCGTCGGGCAGTACCTGCTCGGCACCGGGTTCATGGGGCTCGGCGTGGCGCTCGTCGACGAGGCGAATTTCGCGCGGCTCTTTCCGCGCCGCGGGCTCGGGCAGGTCAACCTTGGCGCGATACGGCTGAAACCGGGAGTCAACCCCGACCGCGCGGCCGCCGATCTGCAGAAAACCATCGGCCCCGGCGCGCAGCTGTTCACTCGCGCGAAGCTGGCCGGGCGGGAGACCTCGTACTGGACGACGCGGACCTCGGTCGGGCTGATTTTCGGATCGGGGCTGCTGATCTCGATCGTCGTCGGGATCATGGTCGTCTACCAGATCGTCTCGACCCAGGTGACCCGCCAACTGCCGCAATTCGCCACACTCAAGGCAATCGGCTACGGCGACGGCGCGCTCGCCGTCACGGTCGCCGCGATGTCGGTAATGATCGCGGTCGCCGGCTTTGCCCCGGCCGTGGGTGCTGCGGTCGGTCTTTACGGCGCGATCCGGCAAAAGACCCTGCTGCCAGTCACGATGTCGCCGGGTCATGTCGCGGCCGTGCTCGCGGCGGCGCTAGTCATGGCGGCGGTTTCGGCACTGCTGGCGGTTGGCGGCCTGCGGCGCGCCGATCCGGCCGACGTGTTCTGAGGGGAATGGCCGCGATGGCGATCGCCTTTTCCACGCTCGCCCGCCGCGGCGGTTCACGCCCGGTGCCGCTCGCCTGGCGCAGCCTGACCGCGAACAAGCGCCGGCTGCTGCGGTCGAGCGCCGGGATCGGCTTCGCGGTGCTGCTGATGCTGATGCAGCTCGGCTTTGAAGGTGCGTTTTTCAACGCCTCGCTGCAGGTGCTGCGCGCGCTCGACGCCGACATCGTCCTGCAGAGCACGCACAAATATCAATTCGCGACCGAGGACCCGATCCCCACCTCGGTGCTGGCAAGCGCGAGCGCCGTCGCCGGGGTGGCGAGCGCGCGGCCGCTTTACGCCGACTGGTTCGGCCTGTTCTGGAAGAACCCCGACGACGGCAAGGTCTACCTGGTCCGCGGCTTTGGTTTTGACCCGGACAAGCCGGTGTTTCTGTTTCCGGAGATAAACGCCGGGCGGGCGCTGTTGAAACAGCAAGACACCGTGCTGGTCGACCGCCGGGCGCGCCGCTTTCTCGGCATGGACCGGACGGGTGGACAATCCGAGTTGAACGGGACAAAGGTCGCCATCGTCGGCAATTTCGCGCTCGGCCCGGACTTTACCAGCGACGGCACGGTGGTCATGAGCGCCGCGACCTTCGCCGCGGCGATGCACGGCGCCGCCGGCAACCCGCCCGGTATGGAGGCCGGCCTGATCAAGCTGTCGCCTGGCGCCGACCGCGCTATGGTGCTGGCCGCCTTGAAAAAGTCCGTGCCGGCAGAAATCGCGGTCATGACGAAGGCTCAGTTGATCGAGAAAGAGCGCGCCTTCCAGGCCGACGTTTCGTCGGCCGGACCGATATTTGCCATCGGCACGATCGTCGGCTTTGTCGTCGGCATGTTGATTTCTTACCAGATCATCTTTACCGAGGTTTCCGACCAGTTGCCGCAATATGCGACGTTGAAGGCGATCGGCTACCCGACGGTTTATCTATTGCGTGTGGTATTGGAGCAGGCGGCCTTGAATGGGATATCGGGGTGGGTTCCGGCCTGGCTGTTGAGCCTTGGCCTTTACCGGCTGATCGGCCAGATCGCGTTGCTGCCGATGCGGATGAGCGTTGAGATCAGCCTCGTCAGCCTGGCATTAACCCTCAGCATGTGCCTGATCTCGGCGGCGATCGCGGTCGGCCGGGTGATCCGCACCGACCCGGCGGCGGTGTTCTGATGTGCGCGATGGTCGCCGAGCCGCCGGCGCCCGCGCCGGCTCCGCTCGCCGGAGCGGACATGCCGTCTCCGGTCGTGGTGGTTGACGGGCTCAACCACTTCTACGGCGAAGGGGTCGCGCGCAACCAGGTGCTGTTCGACAATCGCATCGAGGTCCCGCCGGGCCAGCTGGTGGTCATGACCGGGCCCTCCGGCGCCGGCAAGACGACACTCTTGACCTTGATCGGCGCGTTGCGCTCGGTGCAGGAGGGCCGCATCGAAGTCCTCGGCCGCGACCTGTCGCAACTGCCGCCGCATGGGCTCGTCGAGGTGCGGCGCGACATCGGCTTCATCTTCCAGATGCACAACCTGTTCGACGCGCTGACCGCTTACGAAAACGTCAAGATGGCGATGCAGCTCGGGCACGAGCGGCCGGAGACCATGCGCCGGCGCGGCATGGAAATCCTCGACCGCCTCGGCCTTGGACACCGCATCGACTACAAACCGAGGAACCTGTCGGGCGGCGAGCGGCAGCGTGTGGCGATCGCGCGCGCGCTCGTCAACGGGCCGCGCCTCGTCCTCGCCGACGAGCCGACCGCCGCCCTCGACCGCGAATCGACACGCAAGGTGATCGACCTGCTCAAGGCGACCACGGCCGAGCACGACGCGGCGGTGATCATGGTGACCCACGATTACCGTATCATCGATTCCGCCGACCGGCTCGTGCACATGGTGGACGGCCGGATCGTGTCCGACGTGGTGATGCACGACGCGCTGCGGATTTGCGAGTTCCTGCGCGCGATCGACCTGTTCCGCGCCTTGACCCCGGTCCAGCTGACCAATGTCGCTGAGAAGATGCAAAAGCGCCACTATGCGGTCGGCGAAACAATCGTGCGCGAGGGCGAGTCGGGCGAGGAATTCTTTCTGATCTCGGACGGCGAGGTCGACGTGGTTCGCGCCGACCACGAGGTGGCGCGGCTCGCGCGCGGCGACTTCTTTGGCGAGGTCGCACTGATCAGCGGCGAGCCGCGCAACGCCACCATTCTGGCCACCGAGCCGCTCGACACCTTCGTCCTCGGCAAATCCGATTTCCAATCGGCGGTCGAGACCAGCGCGCCGTTCCGCGACCAGCTTTACCGCACCTACTTCTCGCGTCACTAGGCGCGACGGACGGCGACGCGCGCGCCGGTCAAACGGGGATTTCTAGCCGCGACTTTTAGACGCGAGCCCGGCCAAGCCCGCGCTTGCCAGCGCCGGCCAATCGGCCTATGCCGAGGTGCGTGGCCGAGATCGCATCCGCCGCCGGCAGAGAGGAACCGGACCTCGCGTCCGCCGGCCAGCGCCGGGAGGCGCGGCTGCGTGACAGCGAGCTGTTTCTGCTCGTCCTGGCGCTGGCCACCGGCATCGCCGCCGGGCTCGGCGTGGTGGTCATCAACATCTCGCTGGGTGTCGTGCGACACTTGGCCTTCGGCGTCCCGTTCGGCTCGCATCTGAGCGAAGTCACCGGGATAAATGCACCGCGGATTGTGCTCGTCCCGATTATCGGCGGTCTGCTCGTCGGGCTCAGCTCGTTGATGCTGCGCCGCTGGCGCCCGCGCGAGGTGGTCGACGCCATCGAAGCCAACGCCTTGTTCGGCGGCCGGATGTCGATGGGCGACAGCATCGGCCTCGTATGGGTGACGATTCTGTCCGGCGGGTTTGGCGCCTCGGTCGGGCTCGAAGCCGCCTACACCCAGCTCGGGGCGGCGCTGGCCTCGCGGATCGGCCGCAGCATCGGCTTGCGCCGTGACGACGTGCGCCTGCTGGTCGGATGCGGCGCCGCTGGCGCCATCGCCGCGGCGTTCAATGCGCCTTTGACCGGCGCCTTTTACGCCTTTGAGCTGATTATCGGCAGCTACACGTTGCAGGCTCTCGCCCCGGTGGGGATCGCCGCGCTGACCGCGGTGCTGGTGGTTCGTGCCCTGTTCGCGTCCAATCCGATCTTTGTCGTCTGGCACGACATCGCGTTGACCCCCGCCGACTACCTCGCCTTTTTCGGGATGGGGCTCGCCGCCGCCGGGCTTGGCATCGTGACCATGAAGGGCGTCACCTCGACCGAGACCCTGTTTCGCACCCAGGCGGTGCCGCGCTGGGCGCGCCCGGCGCTCGGCGGACTGCTGCTCGGCCTGATGGCCGTGCCGTTTCCTCAGGTGCTGGGCAGCGGCCACGGCGGCATCCTCGAAGTGCTGCACGGCGGCTTTGGCCTCACCTTTCTCGCCGGGCTGGTGGTCGCCAAGATCATCGGGTCGGCGGTGTCGATCGGCTCGGGGTCTCGCGGCGGGCTGTTCAGCTCGTCG
>DATMLF010000213.1:0-2000 GCA_035570595.1 Allostellaceae bacterium | reverse complement strand
AGCGGGGATCATCTGTCTCGTTCGCACCACTAGCTGCGACCGGGGTCGGGTGCGCCAGGGTGGCTCGGCGGCTGTCCTAAATATGACGCTCGACGCAGGGTCGCTGCTCGGGTGTGGTTGGCGGCGTCATGCCCATGGCGGAGGGCAAGCCGGCGGTTCTCGGGGATGGGATTGCCTCGCGCGTCTTTGTCCTGCCGCCGGTTATCGTAACCAACCGGTCCCACCTGGAGAAACGCATGCGTATCCGCCAAATCGCGGTTTCGGCCGCCTTTGCCGCCGGGCTCGCCGCGGTGCCGCTCGCGGCTCAGGCGCAGTACTACTATCCGCCCTGCTCGCCCTTTCCGCTGGCTTGGCCGTTCTGCATCGCGGGTGCGGCGGTCAACACCGCCGCCACGATCGTCACAGCACCATTCGCGGCGCTGTCGGGGCCTTACTACTACCCCTATTACGGTTACGGCTATCGCTATGGCTATTACGGGCGACGACGCCATTACGCGCGGCGGCATTACTCGCATTATTATTACGGAGCGCGCTGAGCCTGCATCTGCCGGTCCCGACCTCGCGAAGCATTGCGGCCGGATAAGCGGTCCGGCAACACGCGGGGATATGTGGGCCGGGCGGCGGCAGTCCGTCCCATGGCCGCGACCGTCCGGCGCTCGTCTTTCACTCGCACGCCGAACCCCTGAGGTATTTCGGGCGGTCGCTGGTCACGCCACCCGGTCGCCTTGCTTGATTTCGACGGTGCGGTTGTCGACGGCGGGGAGCATGCGGGCGGGGTCGCGGGTGACGATCACGTCGAGGACGGTGGGGCGGGTGCGCTCGGCGAGGCCGGTGGCAAGCGCGGCGGGGAGTTGGCCCGGGTCCTCGACGCGGATGCCGTTGCAGCCCATCGCGCGGGCGATTCCCGCGTAGTCCATCTCGACGAGGTCGGAGGATTGGTAGCGGCCGCGGAACATCGCGTGCTGCAACGCCTTGACATAGCCCGAGGCGGCGTTGTTGACGACGACGATGGTGAGCCCGATGCCGGCGCGGCGCGCGGTTTCGAGCTCGCCCAGGGTCATGTTGAAGCCGCCGTCGCCGCCGATTGCGACGACCGGGGTCTGTGGCGCGGCGAGTGCGGCGCCGATCCCGCCCGGCAACCCGTAGCCGATCGAGGCGAGGCCGCGGTCGGGGACGAAATGCCGGCCGGCGGTCTTGGTGTCGTAGAGGAGGCCGGTCCAATGGCCGGCGAACCCGCCGTCGGCGACGAGGATGCTGTCGGCCGAGAGCGCACGGTTCAGCTCGCGGCAGAGGCGCGCCATGTGGATCGGGCGCTCGTCGGAATCGAGGCGGGCGGCGGCCTCCTCGCGCCACGCCGTCATTCGCTTGGGGATTTCGGCGACATAGTCGGCGCGCGCCGCGCGGGTTTGGCGCACGTCGCCGGCGAGGGCTTGGGCGAGGTCCTCGAGCCCGGCGCGGGCGTCGCCCCACAAGGCTACGTCGGCCGGCAGGCAGCGGCCGATCTCCTCGGCGACGATCTCCAGATGGATCATCGGGATATGGCGCGACGGCAACGCGAAGCGCTTGGTGGCGATCTCGCCGAGCTTGCAGCCGACGACCAGGAGGCAGTCCGAAGCCTCGATCAGCTCGTTCGCGATCCGCGAATAGCGGCCGAAGAGGCCGGTCGACAGCGGATGCGTGCAGGGGATGCCGCCCTTGCCGCTCATCGTGTGCGCGACCGGGATCGACTGGGCCTCGGCGAACGCCAGCAATGCGTCGTAGCCCTGCGAGAGATGGATGCCGCCGCCGGAGAGGATCAGCGGGCGCCTGGCGCGGGCGAGCAACGCGGCGGCGCGGGCGATGTCGGCATGGTCGGGCCGGATGCGGCGGGCGGGGGCCTGCAAGGTCGTCGGGTCGATCGCGAAATCTTCCGCGCTGAACTCATGCTCGCCGTGGCAGACATCCTCGGGCACATCGAGCAGGACCGGCCCCGGCCGGCCTGAGGTCGCGACCGCGAAGGC
>DATMLF010000212.1:0-5376 GCA_035570595.1 Allostellaceae bacterium | reverse complement strand
TCGCGGTCGCCCTGGTCGACGACGAGAAATACCCGGCGCTCGACCATGTCACGGCGGGCTTTGTCTATGCCCGGCTGCGCCGCTCGGTCGTGGACGAGCCCGCCGGCTATGCCCCGCCGGCGCTCGACGCCTGGGCCGCGCGCGCCCGCGAGTGGCAGGCGGCGGGCCTCGACTGCTTCATCTATTTCATCAACGGCGCCAAGGTGCGCGCGCCGGCGGCCGCGGGCGCGCTGCTCTCCCGGCTCCAGCCCTAACGGGTTACGCGCCGACGAGCGCCGGCAGTTCGGCGAGCGAGCGGATTTCGTGGTCGGGGGCGCCGGGCAGGCGCTCGGGCGGCTGGCCCGAACGGTTGCACCAGACCGCGCGCATGCCAAAGGCGGAAGCGGCCCACGCGTCCCAGCCGTTCGACGAGACAAAGAGGATGGCGTCGGCGGCGAGGCCGAGCCGGTCGCAGGCGAGTTGGTAGACCTTTGGGTGCGGCTTGTAGACGCCGACCTCCTCGACCGACAGCACATGATCGAAAAGCGGGGCGAGCCCGGCGTGCTCGACCGCGGCCGCAAGCATTGCCGGCGAGCCGTTCGACAGGATCGCCGTCGCGAGGCCAGCGTCGCGCAGCCGGCGCACGGTGCCCGCGGCGTCGGGGTAGGCGTCGAGCGTCAGGTAGAGCTGCATCAGCCGCCGGCGCAGCTCCGGGTCGGCAAGCCCGAGCGCATCGAGCGCGAAATCTAGCGCCTCGCCGGTGACCTGCCAGAAGTCGGCGTGTCGGCCCTGCAAAGCCCGCAGCCAGGTGTATTGCAGCTGCTTGTCGCGCCACAGTGCGGCGAGCCGCGACGCGGCCTCGTCGCCCACCGCGTCGGCGCACCGCCGCGCCGCCGAGGCAGTGTCAAACAGTGTGCCGTATGCGTCGAAGACGCAGGCGCGGACGTCGCCGACGGGCTGAGCCGCCATCCGCCGGTCACTCGGCGGCGGCGGGACGGCGGCGCGGCCTTGGCCACCGGGTGCCGACCAATGGCAACACCTCTTCGATCAGACGCCGGGTTTGCGCCAGCATCTCGGCGTCGCCTTTCGCGGCCGGGCGCAGGATGAATTTCGAAATCCCGCCCTCGACATAGGCGGCGATGCGCTCGACGATCGCGGCGGCGTCGCCGATCGCGAAATGGCGCTGCGGGTCGCGGCCGGTGCGCCGGCGGTAAGCCTCGAACAGCCGCTCGAGAGCCGGGTCGTCAGGGCGGCCAAAGCGAAACGCAATCCCGGCGCCGTAATGGTCGTCGTCGATCGGCCGGCCCGCCGCGAGCGCCGCCGCCCGGATCGCGTCGACGACCGCGCCGATGTCGTCCGGGGTCTCGCCGCCGGCCTGCCAGCCGGTGCCAAAGCGCGCGGTGCGCCGGATCGCCGCCTCCGACGAGCCGCCGATCCACATCGGCAGGTCGGGCTGCACCGGTTTCGGGCTGATCGAGGCGCCCGACAACCGGTAATGCACCCCCTCGAAATCGACCGTGTCCTCGGCCCACAGCCGGCGGATGATCTCCAGCCCCTCGTCGGTCTTGCGGCCGCGGGTCTTGGTGTCGAGGTTCAAGGTGCGCCATTCGGGGGCGAGCGGGCTGCCGATGCCGAACGCCGGCAGCAGCCGCCCCTCGGACAGGACATCGATTGTCGCGCATTGCTTGGCCAGCAGCACAGGGTCGCGAAACGCCAGGGACAGCACGTTGACCCCGAATTTGAGCCGGCGGGTGCGCCCGGCAAGCGCCGCCATCACGCTCATGCATTCGAGGATCGGCTCGCGGCTGACGATGCGGTCGGTCTGCCACACCGAGTCGACGCCGCCCGCCTCGCACAGGTCGACCCAGCGCCAGAAGCCGGCGACGCTGTCGAACGGAAACTCCATCAGCCCGAGCCCGACGGCGACATTTCTCGGCATCGAAAAGCTCCTTGCGGATGTTGCCGCCTCGGCAGTATCGCGGCCGGCTCCGGCGCCGCCGACCATGCTCCCGTTCGGCGGTCGCGGCCGGTTGCGTCAGCGGCCGGCGAAGCGGCCGGCAAGGCGAATTTAAGCACGGCCGGTTTTTTCCGCCACAGCTTCTTTGCCCAATTCGATTTTCTTGCCAGGCCGTGCCGTGCTATACTTTTTGCGTCCTCTGTAGGGCATGCGCGAAATTTCCGGTTGACGCAGGGAGAGCGGCTAATGAGGATTTGCAGCGCGCTGTTGATCGCACTCCTATCGATTAATATTAATATTCCACTGGCGGTGGCCTGCGACCCATCCTTTACTTTGGCCAACTATACGCCGTGGACGATCAGAGACGTGTATACGCGCGAAACCGGCGACGACGGGTGGAGCAACGAACAGCTCGGCGAATCGACGGTCCTGGCGCCGCAGCA
Organism: Allostellaceae bacterium; assembly: GCA_035570595.1. GTDB lineage: Bacteria > Pseudomonadota > Alphaproteobacteria > ATCC43930 > CGMCC-115725 > AP-15. Next base: position 2,997 of record DATMLF010000212.1, on the reverse strand, counting down.
TCAAATTACATTGAATTTTTATGACGTGTCGGCCGAGCGCTTCGACATTAAGTTGGTAATGGCGGACGGTCGGCAGGAAGTCTGGGGAAACGTCGGCCTCTGCGATGTCGACACTGTGAGCATACGTTTTAACGACGACACGGGAAAATTCAACGCCGTTTGGGAGTAGCAACCGGGGTTGACGGGCACGCCGTTGCGGCTGCTGAGACAGCGCCTACGACTCGGGTCGCAAGGGCCGCCGCCGATCAGCCCGGAGCCGCGCGGTCCTCGCCGACCAGGGTCAGGATCAGCGAGCGGCGGTGCGGCGCCGCACGGTGCTCGAACAGAAAAATCCCCTGCCAAATGCCGAGCTGCATATGCCCGTCGGCGACCGGGATCGTCAGCTGGGTTTGCGTCAGCATGCTCTTGATGTGCGCCGGCATGTCGTCCGGCCCTTCGTCGTTGTGCCGGTAGAGTGCCGTGTCCTCGGGCACCAGCCGTCGCAGAAACGCGTCGAGGTCGCGGCGCACGTCGGGCGACGCGTTCTCCTGGATCAGCAGCGAGGCCGAGGTGTGCGGGATGTACACGGTCAGCAACCCGCAGCCGATCTCCTGGCGCTCGACCCAGCGCCGGACCTCCGCGGTGATCTCCTTGATCTCGCGGGGCTCGGTATCGAGCGTCAATCGGGTCTGGGTGATACGCATGGCCGTTTCCTGTTGAACGAGATGGTCGTGCCGGCGGCATGCCGCAACCGCGTCGTGGCCTGTCGCCGCTCTTCGGGCGTATAGATCGCGTGGCGACATTCTGAGAACGGCATCGGGCGATGCAGAACACCCGGCTTGCGACCCTGGACTTTGACCTCGGCCCCGAGATCGATATGTTGCGCGCGAGCGTGCGCGACTTTGCCGAGGACAAGGTGGCGCCGCTCGCCGCCGAGATCGACCGGACCGACCGCTTCCCGGTCGAGTTGTGGCCCGAAATGGGAGCGCTCGGCCTCCACGGCATCACCGTCGAGGAGGAATATGGCGGCGCCGGCATGGGCTATGTCGCGCATTGCGTCGCGATGGAGGAGGTGAGCCGAGCCTCGGCCTCGGTCGGGCTCAGCTATGGCGCGCATTCGAATCTTTGCGTCAATCAGATCCGCCGCAACGGCAGCGAGGCGCAGAAGCGCAAATACCTGCCGAAACTGATCTCTGGCGAGCATGTCGGCGCCTTGGCGATGAGCGAGCCGGGCGCAGGCTCCGATGTTGTCTCGATGCGGTTGCGCGCCGACCGCAAGGGTGACCGTTGGGTGCTGAACGGCACCAAGCTGTGGATCACCAACGGCCATTACGCCGAGACGCTCGTCGTCTACGCGAAGACCCGGCCCGAGGCCGGCGCGCGCGGCATCACCGCGTTCCTGATCGAGAAGGGGTTCAAGGGTTTTCGCCCGGCGCAAAAGCTCGACAAGCTCGGCATGCGCGGCTCGCCGACCTCAGAGCTCGTGTTTGAGGATTGCGAGGTGCCCGAGGAGAACATGCTCGGCGCCGAGGGCGAGGGGGTGCGCGTGTTGATGAGCGGCCTCGATTACGAGCGCGCGGTGCTCGCCGCGGGACCGCTCGGGATCATGCAGGGCTGCCTCGACCTCGTCGTCCCCTACGTCCACGACCGCAAGCAATTCGGCCAGCCGATCGGCGAATTTCAGCTAATCCAGGCCAAGATCGCCGACATGTACACCGGCATGAACGCCTGCAAAGCCTATGTCTACGCGGTGGCGGCGGCCTGCGATCGCGGGCAGACAACACGCAAGGACGCCGCCGGCGCCATCCTTTATGCCGCCGAAAAGGCGACGGCGATGGCGCTCGACGCGGTGCAGATTTTGGGCGGCAACGGCTACACCAACGAATTCCCCGCCGGGCGCCTGTTGCGCGACGCCAAGCTTTACGAAATCGGCGCCGGAACCTCGGAAATCCGCCGCCTGCTGATCGGCCGCGAAATATTTCAAGAGACTACTTAGGTTGACATTCGGCTCCATGTTCCCAATGGTGCGGCCATGGCCGAAACCGTGACCCTTGAATTCCTCGGCCGGCAGTTCGAACGCGTTTTCGCCGAATTGGCGGCGATCCGCGACGAGCAGAGTGCGACCCGCGGGGATCTGACCGTCCTGACCAGCATTGTTTTGCGCCACGATGCAATCCTCAACGGCATTCTTGATCAACTGCACGCGCCCACCGCGCAGCGTAACCGCTTCGACATCCGGTTGCGCCGCATCGAGGACAGCAGGCGAACCCGTAGTTGCATGACATGCGCCGGCTGATTTCGTCGGGCTCGCCGTTCGAGGCGGCGGCCGGGTACAGCCGGGCGGTGGTCGACGGCGAATGGGTGTTTGTCGCCGGGACGACGGGGTTCGACTATGCGCGAATGACGATCGCCGACGACCCGGCCGAGCAGGCGCGCCAGGCATTGCGAAACATCGCGGCAGCTCTCGCCGAGGCCGGCGCCGGTCTCGGCGATGTCGTCCGGGTACGCTACTATCTTCCGGAATTCGCCGACTGGCCGCGGATCGCCGCGGTGCTGGGCGAGGCTTTCGGCGCGATCCGCCCGGCGGCGACGGCGCTCGTATGCGGTCTTGTCGACCCGCGCATGAAGATCGAGATCGAGGTTACCGCGCGCCGCCGCGATACAGCACCGCCACCGGCCGCCGACGAATAGCCGGTCGTCCGCGGGTCGCGCGATCCGCGCGATGCAGCGCCTGGCGCAACGCAGCTCTGCCGGATCTTTGGGCAGTTCCCGGAACGTTGCCGCGGTTGCTGTCGTTTCGGACAGGAAACTGCGCGAAGGATGCAACCATGGGTGCTGTTCTGCTGTGGCTGCTCGGCATACCGATCCCGATCATCATCATCCTGCTGTTGCTGTGGCATTAGGCTCGGCAAGGAGGCATGTCATGGAAAGCTCGGTTCTTGTCAGCGAAGAGCGGCGTCTGGTCCCCGGTGCGGCGATGGCCGAGAGCCCGGTTTCGGCGATATCGTGGGCGGCGAT
>DATMLF010000211.1:0-19887 GCA_035570595.1 Allostellaceae bacterium | reverse complement strand
TGGCGGCAATCTCGGATGCCGGCGGATTTGGCGTTATTGCCTCGGGCTCGATGTCTCCGGAAATGCTTGCGACCGAGGTTGCGGGAACCAAGGCGCTCACCGAGCGGCACTTTGGCGTTAACCTGATCACCCTGCATCCGCGGCTCGCCGAGCTGATCGAGGTGTGTGCCGCGCAGCGCGTCAGCCACGTCGTGCTGGCCGGCGGACTGCCAGCCGGGGCGGCCATGCGCCGGATCAAGGACACCGGTGCACGCGTCTTCTGCTTTGCCGCCTCGCTCGGCCTTGCCCGCAAGCTCGTCCGCATGGGCGCCGACGCGATCGTCATCGAAGGCAGCGAAGCAGGCGGTCATATCGGACCGGTCTCGACCGGGGTGCTGGCGCAGGAGATCCTGCCGCATCTGCGCGAAGTCCCGGTGTTCGTCGCCGGTGGCATCGGACGCGGCGAGGCGATGCTGGCCTATCTCGAGATGGGGGCGGCGGGCGTTCAGGTCGGGACGCGTCTGGTCTGCGCCACCGAGTCGATCGCGCACCCCCGGTTCAAACAGGCGTTTATTCGCGCCGCGGCGCGCGACGCCGTCGCTTCGCTGCAGCTTGACCCGCGCTTCCCGGTCATTCCGGTGCGCGCGCTGGCGAACCCGGCGACCGAGCGGTTTCTCGACGTTCAGCGGCAGCTGATCGACCGGTTCACGCGCGGGGAGCTCTCGCAAAAGGAGGCTCAGCTCGAGATCGAGCATTTCTGGGCGGGGGCCTTGCGCCGCGCCGTGATCGACGGCGACGTTGAGGCCGGGTCGTTAATGGCCGGGCAAAGCGTCGGCTTTGTCACCCGCGAGCAGTCGACGAGCGAAATCTTGGGCGAGCTGGTGAGCCAGGCGGTCGCAGTTCTGGGGGCGCGGCGCGAGCGCTTGTCGCCGGAAGGCTGGCCGCGGGCTGCGGCGACCGAGCGGCCGGGGCAGCGGAGATGAGCGAGACCCCCGGTTTGGTCGGCGGAACCCGCCGCCTGCTGCGCCGCCTTCGCGATACGATGGCGGGCTCCGGCACCGCCCAGGAACGGCTCGACCGGATCGTCCGCATCGTCGCCGTCGAGATGATTGCCGAGGTCTGCTCGGTTTACGTCATGCGCGCCGGCGAGGTGCTCGAGCTCTTTGCCACGCAAGGGTTGCGGCTGGAAGCGGTCCACCGCACCCGGCTTCGCGTCGGCGAAGGGCTGGTCGGCCTGATCGCGGCGACGGCGCGCCCGCTGGCCTTGGCTGACGCGCAATCGCACACCGCCTTCGCCTACCGGCCGGAGACCGGCGAAGAGGTTTACCACTCGCTGATGGGCGTGCCGATTTTGCGCGGCGGCAGGGTGCTCGGCGTCCTCGTCGTGCAGAATCGCAGCCGCCGCCACTATGACGAGACCGAGATCGAGGTCCTGCAGACGATCGCAATGATCGTCGCCGAGCTGGCGGCGAGCGGCGAGCTCGTCAACCCGCTCGAAATCGCGGAAAGCCGGGTCGGCGGCATGCTTCCCGTTCGCCTCGCCGGGATCCGGCTTAACGCCGGGCTGGCGATCGGCCCTGCCGTGCTGCAGGAACCGCGGCCGCTGATCCGCCAGGTCGTGGCGGAAGACGTCCCCGCCGAGATCGAGCGCCTGAGACACGCCGTCGCGGCGATGCGCGACGCGATCGACGAGCTCGTCGCGGTGAGCGACGGGCTTGGCACCGGCGAGCCGCGCGACATTCTTGAGACATATCGAATGTTTGCCGCCGATCGCGGCTGGGTGGCCCGCATCGCCGACGCGATCCGCGGCGGCTTGACCGCCGAGGCGGCCGTGCAAAAGGTGCGCGACGAGACCAGCCGCCGGATGATGCAGGCCAGCGACCCGTATCTGCGCGAACGGCTCGTCGATCTCGAGGACCTCGCCAACCGCCTGCAGCGCTACCTGTCGGCGCCCGCGCCGGGCGCGATGCTGGCCGAGCTGCCGCCGGAATTTATTCTGGTCGCGCGAGCGATGGGTCCGGCCGAGCTGTTGGACTATGCCCACCGTCGCATCATGGGATTGGTGCTGGAGGAGGGCTCGCCGACGGCGCACGTCGCAATCGTGGCGCGGGCGCTCGACGTACCGGTCGTGGGACGCGTCGGGGGCGCCACCGACCGGATCGACACAGGCGACCTGGTCGTCGTCGACGGCGACCACGCGCAAATCCTGATCCGGCCGAGCGAGGACATTCGGCAGTCGGTAACAGCGGCGATCGAGGGGCGCACGCGCCGCCGCGCTTATTTCGACAGTCTGCGGTCGGCCCCTGCCGTCACCCGCGACGGCATCGGGATCAAGCTGATGCTGAACGCGGGTCTGCTGATCGACATGGCGCAACTCGCGGCGACGGGCGCCGAAGGGGTAGGCCTGTTCCGTACCGAGCTGCCGCTGATGGTCCGCGACACGTTTCCCGCGGTCGATGACCAGACCGAATTCTATCGCGGCGTTTTCGCGCAGGCAGGCGACCGGCCGGTCGTGTTCCGCACTCTCGACATCGGCGGCGACAAGCTGCTCCCGTACCTGTCGCACTCGGCCGAGGACAACCCGGCGATGGGGTGGCGGGCGATCCGCATCGGGCTCGACCGGCCGGCAATGCTGCGCGAGCAGCTGCGCGCCCTGGTGCGCGCCGCCGCGGGCCGTGACTTGAAAGTGAAGTTTCCGATGATCGCTGAAATTTCCGAGCTCGAACGGGCACGGGCTTTGCTCGATCTGGAGCTCGCGCGCGCCGCCGGCGAAGGGTGGACGCCGCCGTCCTCGGTCAAAGTCGGCGTCATGCTTGAAGTGCCGGCCTTGCTGTGGCAGCTGCCTGGCCTGTGCCGGCGGGTCGACTTTCTGTCGATCGGCACCAACGACCTGCTGCAATTTCTGTTTGCCTGCGACCGCGGCAACCCGCGGCTCGCCGACCGTTACGATCCGTTGTCGGCGCCCATGCTGGCGCTGCTGCGCGAGGTGGTCGTGCAGACGAACGCCGCTTGCGTGCCGCTCAGCATGTGTGGCGAAATGGCGGGCAACCCGCTGGAGGCGATGGTGCTGGTCGCGCTCGGCTTCCGCACGCTGTCAATGAGCGGAACGGCGATCGGCCCGGTCAAGACGATGATACGCAGCCTCGACGCGGCCGCGGTTGCCGACTACCTAGAAGAGATCGGCGCCCGGCCCGATCACTCCCTCAGACCCAAGCTCGAAGCCTATGCCCACGACCATGCGATAGCGTTGTAAGATGCGCAACGGCAGGTCGAAAAAGTGTAAACGCTCCAGTTGTGGAACCACTAAACGACGCGACGGGTTGGTTGGACTGGCAAAAGCGGTGGGCGTGACACATGGCTTTGTTCCAACGGATCAGATCCACTCGCGCGCAGGGCGAGCCCGAGCACCAGCCGGCGGTTTCGCCGGGAATGCGGTCCGCCAGCGATGCCCTGCGGCAGCAACGCGAGGCCTTCGGGCTTGATCTCGCCCAGGTGGCCGCCGGGTTGAAAATCAAGCCTGCGTATCTCGCCGCGATCGAGGAGGGGCGCACCGATCTTCTGCCCGGCGCCGCTTACGCCGTCGGGTTCGTGCGCGCCTACAGCACCTATCTGGGCCTCGACAGCGCCGAAATCCTGCGCCGCTTCAAATACGAAACCGCCGGGTTCGACGCCAAGCCCGATCTTGCGTTTCCGGTGCCACTCGGCGAGCGCAGCATGCCGGGCGGCGGAATGCTGCTGACGGCGTTGGCTTTGACAGTCTGCGGGTACGCAACCTGGTATTACCTGTCCGCCGCCGAGCGGACCCATCCGGAGCGGGTGAGCGCCGTCCCGGCGACGCTGTTGCCGGCGGAGGTCGAGCGGCCGATCCCGAACGCCGCCCTCACTCCCGCCGCCGCGGCTCCATCGTCGCCGCACCCTGTCGGGCCGCCGGGCGCCAAGAGCGGCCCGAACCCTGGTCAACGGACAGTCGCGTCCGAGCCCGCTGCGCAGGTCCCTGCGAGCCGGCCAGCTCCCGCGGCTTCCGATACCGCGAAAGCAGGTCCGGCTCTCGCCGGCACGGCTTCGCCGCCGCCGGTCGCGGCGGCGTCGGTAATGTCCGCAATGCCACCGGCCGCGGGGGTGCCGGCCGTGCCGCCGCCACCAGCGCCGGCGACTACGGCCACGCCGGCTCCCGCAACAGGATTCGCGGGCCCGACGGCACAGAACCCCATGGCGGCGCTTGCCGCGCCAGCGGCAGCGCAAGGCCAGTCGCCGCACGCATATGGCGGGACCGAGGGGCCGTCGCGCATCGTGCTGCACGCCACTGCCGACAGCTGGATCCAGATCCGGGCCGCCGACCGGACCGTGCTGTTTACCGGCCTCCTCAAGCCCGGCGACAGCTACCGCGTGCCCGACCAGCCGGGCCTGTCGATGCGCGCCGGCAATGCCGGCGGGCTCGAATTGAGCGTGGACGGCAAGCCGGCACGAGCGGTCGGCCCGACGGGGGCCGTGCGCAATGTGACGCTCGACCCGCAGTCGCTGGTCGCCGACGGCGCGGTTAACGATTGAACAGGTCTGCGGTCTTCTCGCCTCGCCTTTCGGGTGCGGTAGAGACGTTATATATCCTGGGGCGGGACACCCGAGCGAGGTCAAGGATGAGCGTTAGGCCCTACCGCGACATTCACCGTCGCAGCTGCCGCAAGATCTACGTCGGCAAGGTGCCGGTGGGCGGCGACGCGCCGATTACGGTGCAATCGATGACCAATACCGTCACGAGCGACGTCAAGGCCACGATCGCCCAGGTTCAGGCGCTCGAAGAGGCGGGCGCCGACATCGTGCGCGTCTCGTGCCCAGACCAGGAATCGGCGCTGGCGCTCAAGGAAATCGTCCGCCACGCGACAGTGCCGATCGTCGCCGACATCCATTTCCACTACAAGCGGGCGATCGAGGCCGCCGAGAGCGGGGCGGCGTGCCTGCGCATCAACCCCGGCAACATCGGCTCGTCAGCGCGGGTCCGCGAAGTGATCAAGGCCGCCAAGGACCACGGCTGCTCGATGCGAATCGGCGTCAATGCCGGCTCGCTCGAGCGCGATCTGCTGGAGCGCTACGGCGAGCCCTGTCCGGAGGCGATGGTCGAGAGCGCGCTGAACCACGCCAAAATCCTCGAGGATAACGACTTTTTCGAATTCAAGATCTCGTGCAAGGCGTCCGACGTGTTTCTCGCCGTCGCGGCCTACCAGCAGCTCGCCGAAGCCTGCGACTACCCGCTCCATCTCGGCATCACCGAAGCCGGCGGGTTGCGCAGCGGCACGGTGAAATCCTCGATCGGGCTTGGCATGCTGCTGTGGTCCGGGATCGGCGACACGATCCGGGTCTCGCTGTCGGCCGACCCGGTCGAGGAGGTCAAGGCCGGGTTTGAAATGCTGAAGTCGCTGAACCTGCGCCGTCGCGGGGTGACGGTGATCTCGTGCCCGTCCTGCGCGCGCCAGCAATTCGAGGTGATCAAGACGGTCGAGCGGCTTGAGGAGCGGCTGGCGCACATCACGACGCCGCTGACCGTTTCGGTGATCGGCTGCGTCGTCAACGGCCCGGGCGAAGCGCGCGAAACCGATATCGGTTTTACCGGCGGCGGCAACGGCACCCATCAGGTCTATATCAGCGGACTGACCGACCATCGGCTGAAGGACGCCGACATCGTCGACCACCTCGTCGAGCTGGTCGAGAAAAAAGCCGCTGAAATCGAGGCGCAGCGCCACGCCGTCCAGCCAGCCCTGGAGCCGGCGCAATAGCGGCTGCCGGCATCCGGGCGATCGGCCGCAGGTCAGGAACGAGCAGCCGAAAAGGCCCGGCAGCGCGCCGCGTCGACAGGCGCGGGCTTGCTCACTATGTTTCGGGCCTCGACCCGTCAAAGCAAGCGGGGCGGGCGGAGAATTGTTGATGCAGCCTTTACAGCCGGTGCGCGGGACCCAGGATCTTTTGCCCGCGGCAGCGCGGCGCCACCGCCAAGTCAAGGATACCGGGCGTCATGTGGCGGAGCTCTATGGCTTCGCCGAGATCGCGACGCCGATTTTCGAGTTTACCGAGGTGTTCGCCCGTCCGATCGGGGAAACCACCGACATCGTCGCCAAGGAGATGTACACGTTTACCGACCGCGGCGGCGAAGAGGTGACCTTGCGGCCCGAGAACACCGCGGGGGTGGTGCGAGCGGTGCTGTCGAACGGTCTGGTCCAGAACGCGCCACTCAAATTTTTTTATGACGGCCCGATGTTCCGCTATGAGCGGCCGCAAAAGGGGCGGTTTCGCCAGTTTCACCAGATCGGGGTCGAGCTGATCGGGGCCGCGCAGCCGCAGGCCGACATCGAGGTCATCGCCGTCGGCAGCCGCATTCTCGACGCGCTCGGCGTCCGCGAGCGCACCGTTCTGGAGCTCAACACGCTTGGCGATCCGGACAGCCGCGCCGCGTATCGGCGGGCGCTGATTTCGTATTTCTCAGCACATGTGGCGCAGCTGTCGGAGGACAGCCGGCGGCGGCTTGAACGCAACCCGCTGCGCATTTTCGACTCGAAAGACGAGGCCGATCAGCGTGTCGCCGCGGGCGCGCCACCCTTCGCGGAATACCTGAATTCGTCGTCGCGAGATTTTTTTGCCCGCGTGCGTAACGGGCTCGACCGGCTCGGGATCGGCTATCGGCTCAATCCGCATCTCGTCCGCGGCCTCGACTATTACACCCATACCGCGTTCGAGTTCGTCACCGCCGATCTCGGGGCGCAGGGCACGGTCATGGGCGGCGGACGCTACGATGGGCTGGTCGAGACGATGGGCGGCCCGGCGATGCCCGGCGTCGGCTGGGCCGCGGGGATCGAGCGGCTGGCGATGCTGATCGCCGAGCCGCCGCCGGCGTCCCGCCCGATCGCCGTGGTCCCGGTCGGCGAAGCGGGAGAGGCAATGGCGATGATCGTCGCGGAGACGTTGCGCAGCGCCGGCTGCAATGCCGATCTCAGCTATTCCGGCAATCTCCAGCGCCGCATGCGACGGGCGAACCGGATCAACGCCCGCGCGGCAGTCTTGATCGGCGAAGACGAGGCCTCCCGCAACGTGGTCACCCTGCGGGACCTCGACAGCGGCGAACAGAACGAAGTGCCGATGGATTTGTCCTTGGCCGATTTGTGCGCGAAATTGCGAGCGCTTCAGGGCTGAAGCACAGCAATGGAAGCGGGTCTCGAGTCCCGTCTGCAGCAACTGCTGCGCCGCCACGCTGAATTGCGCGACGCGTTGAGCGGCCGCGGGCTTGGCGGCGCCGAGTTCGCCAAGCTGTCGAAGGAATTCAGCGAGCTGAGCCCGATCGTCGAAGAAGTGGACGCGCTCGGCCGTGCCCGCGAAGAGCTGGCGTCGCTCGCCGAGATGGCGCGGTCGGCCGATTCGGATCTGAAGGCGCTTGCCGAGGAGGAGCTGCAAACCCTGCGCGAGCGGCTGCCCGATCTGGAAAACCGCGTCCGGTTTTGCTTGCTGCCGAAGGATGCCGACGACGAGCGCAACGCGATCTTGGAGGTGCGGGCCGGCACCGGCGGCGAGGAAGCGGCGCTATTCGCGGCCGAACTCTTCCGCATGTACCAGCGATACGCGGCGCTGCGAGGGTGGCGATTTGAGCTCCTCGACCTCTCGGAAACCGGGCTTGGCGGGTTTAAGGAGGCGAGCGCGTCGATCACCGGACGCGGCGTCTTTGAGCGGCTGAAGTTCGAATCCGGCGTTCACCGCGTTCAGCGCGTGCCCGAGACCGAGGCCGGCGGCCGCATCCACACTTCGGCGGCCACCGTCGCCGTGCTGCCGGAGGCCGAGGAGGTCGATGTCAGGATCGACGACAAGGACCTGCGCATCGACGTGTTCCGCGCGAGCGGGCCCGGCGGCCAGTCGGTCAACACGACCGACAGCGCGGTGCGCATCACGCACCTGCCGACCGGGCTCATCGTGATCCAGCAGGACGAGAAGTCGCAGCACAAGAACAAGGCGCGGGCGATGAAAGTGCTGCGCTCGCGGCTCTACGAGATGGAGCGGCAGGCGCTGGACACCGCCCGCGCCGCGGACCGCAAGAGCCAGGTCGGCACCGGCGACCGGTCGGAGCGCATTCGCACCTATAATTTTCCGCAGGGTCGGGTCACCGACCATCGCGTCAACCTGACCCTGTACAAGATCGACAAGGTGATGAGCGGCGAAGCGCTCGACGAGATTATCGATGCGCTGCTCGCCGAGGACCGGGCGGCTCGGCTGGCCGCAGTCGAGGGCTAAGGCGAGGGTGACGGACACCCTGCGGTCGATCCTCACTGAAGCTGCCGGCGTGCTCAAAGCAGCAGACTGCGACAAGCCGTGGCGCCGCGCGCGCCAGCTTGCCGCCGGGGTCCTTGGCCTCGGTCCAATCGAACTGGTCATGTCGCCGGAGCGCATGCTCTGTCGCCCCGAAGCGGCTCGGCTGCTCGCCTTCGCCCGTCGGATGGCGAATGGCGAGCCGCTAAGCCGGGTGCTGGGCCGCCGCGAGTTCTGGGGGCTCGAATTTGCGTTGTCGCCGGAAACCTTGGACCCGCGCCCAGAAAGCGAGACGCTCGTCGAGGCGGTGCTCGCGCGGCTACCCGATCGGGCGGCCCCGCAAAGCGTGCTCGACCTGGGAACCGGGACGGGCTGCCTGCTGCTCGCGCTATTGTCCGAGCTGCCGATGGCGAGCGGCATCGGCGTCGACCTGTCGGAAGAAGCCGTGGCGACCGCCCGACAAAATGCCCAAGCGCTGGGGTTCGCCGATCGCGCCCACTTTGTTGTCGGCGACTGGGGCGCCGCCCTCGCGCGGCGGTTCGACGTGATCGCCGCGAACCCGCCCTATGTCGAGACCGCAGCGTTGCGCGGCTTGCCGCGCGAGGTCAGCCGATATGACCCGCTCCGCGCTCTCGACGGCGGTGAGGACGGCCTGGCCGCGTATCGGCGCATCGCGCCGCAACTCCCCGCCCTGCTGGCACCCTCGGGTCTGTTTGTGGCCGAGGTCGGGGCCGGGCAGTCGGCGGCCGTCGCGGCCGTCTTGCAGAAACGCGGTCTAGTGATCGACGCGATCGAACGCGATCTCGCCGGGATCGAGCGCTGCGTCGTCGCGCGCGGGAACCCCGTTAGCGCCCGGCCGGCTGTGAGCAAAGAGGCGGGTGGTCGGGAGCAGTAAAAAAGCCTTGGAATGCGCTGCCGGCCCGACTAGGGTGAGGCGGTGGAAAGTTCGAGGCTGCCCGGGGGCGCGGTGGACTTGCGCGCGAGATACCCGGCCGCAGAGCGTTGAGGGGACAGACAACGCTGCGATCGGACAAGGTCCGGCAGGATCCACCAAGTCAGCTAGATCCCACCAGATCAGACAGGTGTCATGAGACCAGGCCCAAACAAGCGATCGCGCGGGCGCAACAACGGAAATAACCCGCATCATAATCGCCCGCGGCTCCCGCATCGGATTCAGACCTTCGACAGCAACGGTCCGAACGTCAAAATTCGCGGCAACGCCTATCAGGTCTTCGAAAGATACGTGGCCTTGGCGCGTGAGGCAGCGGCGAGCGGCGACCGCATCGCGGCGGAAAACTTTTACCAACATGCCGAGCATTACTTTCGCGTGATGAACGCGAACGGCGACGCCAACCAACACGGCGCGCCGCGGCCGATGACCCCAGCCGACCTCGAGATGGGCGAGTCCGAGTCGGATCAAGGCGAAAGCGGTGCCGACGAGGCATTGCAGCCGTCGCTGCCGATCGTGTCGGGCGAAGATCAGCCGTCGCGGTTTTAGCGCGCCCGCCGGATCGCGACCCGCGGTCGCCCGGAGGCGAGCTTTACCCGCTGCGCTTCAGCCAGTCGGTGATGCGGCGCGCCGCATCGCCGATTTCTTGGGTCGGGCCGGCGAAGGACAGACGCACCCAGCCGCCCCCGCGGACCGGGTCGAAGTCGAGCCCGGGAGTGATCGCGACTGCCGTTTCGGTCAGCAGCCGCCGGCAGAATTCCTCGCTGTCGTGCGTCAACTCGGAGATGTCGACGTACAGGTAGAACGCCCCGTCGGCCGGCGCGTGACGCGACAACCCAACGGCCGCGAGCGCGCGGATCAGCAGGTCGCGGTTGGCGCGATAGCGCGCGACATGGCCGTCGAGCTCGGCCCGGCAGGCAAAAGCCGGCACCGCCGCGATCTGCGACAAGGCCGGCGGCGAAATGTAGAAATTCTGCGCCAGGCATTCGACCGAGCGCGCGAGGCCGGGCGGCGTCAGCATCCAGCCGAGGCGCCAGCCGGTCATGCTGTAGTATTTCGAAAAGGAATTGATGACGATCGTCTCATGCCCGAACGCGCGCGCCGTCGCCGCCCGGTCTTCGTATTCGATCCCATGGTAAATCTCGTCGGACACGAGGCGGATCCCGCGCTCGCGGCAATAGCCGACGAGCCGCGCCAGCTCGGCGGGGGCGATCATCGTGCCGGTTGGATTGGCCGGGCTGGCGACAACGAGCCCATCGAGCGGACCCGCCTCGGCCAGCAATTCCGGGGTCGGCTGGTAATGGCTGTTCTCGCCGACCTCGATCAACACCGGCTCGATGCCAAGCGCCGCCAGGATGTTGCGGTAGGCCGGATAGCCGGGAACGGCGAGCGCCACCCGGTCGCCCGCCTCGAACGCGGCGAGGAACGCCAACTGAAACGCGGCCGAAGAGCCGGTTGTGACGACGACCTCGGCGGCATCGACCGCGACCCCATAATGCATGCGGTAATGGGCCGCGATCGCCTCGCGCAACGGCGCGATCCCAAGCGCGTCGGTGTAGCCGATCCGCGCGCCGTCGAGCGCGCGCCGCGCCGCCGCGCGGACCGCAACGGGCGCCGGGGTCGCGGGCTGGCCGACTTCAAGATGAATGACGTCCGCACCGGCCGCCTCGCGTTCGGTTGCCGCGCGCAACACGTCCATCGCGATAAACGGCGGCACCAGGCCGCGGCGGGAAGCGCGCAACGTCATTTCCGCGAACATCCTTCTGCCAAGGCGGGTAGGCGCGGCCACGGCGAAGCGGTTGCCAGCCCCGACCGCCATTAGCTATCACGGCGGTCTGCCTGCTGCCCCAAGGAAAAGCCAACATGACCAATACGCCGCCGGCCCGCCTGATCGGAATGTCGGGCAGCTTGCGCGCCGGCTCCTATTCGAACGCGGTGCTCGAAACACTACGCGAGAAATTCGCCGGCGTCGCCGAGCTGACAATCTGGGACCTGGCGTCGATTCCGCTCTACAACCAGGATTTCGAGGGGGAAAAGCGCCCGGCGCCGGTCAAGGCGCTGCTGGCCGCGATCGCTGCCACCGACGGCCTCGTGCTGTGCGCGCCCGAGTTCAACCACAGCATCCCGGGCGTCTTGAAGAACGCCCTCGACTGGGCGTCGCGGCCGGCCTTCACCTCGGTCATGGCGCATAAGCCGGTGGCGATCATGGCGATCTCGCCCGGCCCGCTGAGCGGCGCGCGCTGCCTCGAGCACATGAAGGTGGCGCTCGATTCGATGATGGCGCGGGTCGTGCTGGCGCGCGAATGCATCATCGCCTCGGTCGCCGCCAAGATCCGCGACGGCCGGCTCGTCGACGAAACCTCGCTCGACTTTGCCTGCGCCGCGGTCGAAGAACTGCTGCGGGAGATCCGGTTGCGGGCGACAGCAAGAGCCGCGCTCGGCTAGGCCGCGAGAGATGCCAGACAACGATACCGTGCTGTGCGCGGTCGACGCGCGCGGCGTAGCCTCCGTGACCCTGAACCGTCCCGCGGTCGGCAACGCCTACGACAGCGCGCTGATCGACGGGCTGATCGAGACGTTCGCGCGGCTCGCACGCGTGCCGGACTTGCGGTGCGCGGTGGTGCGGGGCGCCGGGCGGCACTTCCAGGCGGGCGCCGACCTGTCTTTTCTGCGCCGGCTCGGCGACGTGCCCGAGGAGGAAAATCTCGACTTCTCGCGCCGCACGATGGCTGCGATCGAGGGGCTGCGGCAGTTCAGGCACCCGACAGTGGCGCTGATCCATGGCGGCTGCTTTGGCGGCGGGGTCGGAATCGCCGCCGCCTGCGACATCGCGATCGCCGCCGGGGATGCCGTGTTTGCGATCAGCGAGGTGCGCTGGGGCATCACCGCGGCCCCGATCGTCCCATTATTGGTCGACCGACTTGGCTCGCGGGTCCTGGGACGGCTGGCGCTGAGCGGCGAACGTTTCGCCGCCGGCGAGGCCTTGCGCATCGGCCTGGTCCATGAAATCTGTCCTCGAGACGGGCTCGATGCGGCGGCCGCGCGCATCGTCGACGACCTGCTGATGGCCGCACCCGAAGCGACGGCGATGACCAAGGCGCTTTTGGCCGAGGCCGCCGCCACTCGGGGCACGCCCGCGTTTGCCGAGCGGATCGTCAACGAGGCCGCCGCGCGCCGCCGGCTTCCGGAGGCCGCCGAGGGCCTTGCGAGCTTTGCTGAAAAGCGCCGGCCCGCCTGGTATCCGAAGGGATGAACCGGGGAGGCGAGGCCCCCGCCGCCAGCCGTCGCGGGGCCGCGCAGCGACAACAATCAGCCTGCGGGCCGCGCTCGGGATGATGGGCGCTGCCTCACTGCCGAGGCCACACGGCGGCGGCGTACAGCGATTCGGGGAATTCGGGGGCGATGTCCGAGGTCAGGCGCTTTTCGTGGGCGGGGAAGTCGGCAAAGAACAGGTCGCGGCTGATGCGCTGGGTGACCGCGGGAAGCCCGCGCTTCATGCTCGGCACGTCGCCGACCGGGACGCCAAAGCTGACAAAGCCGGCCGGGTTCTGCACGTGGACGTCCCTTAGGAACGGCGCGTTGCCGGGGGTCTTTTCGAGATATTCATGGCCGGCGCCGAGATAGGGATGCGCCCCGAGCAGGTCGTCCTGCTCGTCCGGCGGCGGGGTGAAGCGGTCGCGCCACAACAGGATTTCGCCGGCGAAATCGGCGAGCTCGGGGCGTGCGCCGGGATCGGCGAAATAGCCGGTGGCGGCGATCGCAAAGTCAAAAGTGAACTTGCCGTCCGCTTGCGCGTGGATCCGACCGTCCTCCTCGCGTGACGAAAGCCATGGAGCGGCGAGATGCAGCCGGAAATGGGGAAAGCGCAAGACCCGCTCGATCGCGTCGGCGGGCGGGGTCGAGCCGGCCCGGCGAAACCGGATCGCCTGGTGCCAGCGCACCGCGTCTGGCAATTCGGGGTAGTTGTCGTAAGCGCCGGGATAGCCGCGTACGCGCGCCACCGGAACCGATGCCAAGACCGCCCGGCGCGCGAACAAGTCGACCGACGCCGCCCCCGCTTCGAGCGCCACCGCGGCCGCGTCAAAGGCCGAGGCGGCGCCGCCGACGACCGCCACCGCCTTGCCGCGCAGCCGGGCGAAATCGATGTTGTCGGCGGTGTGGGCGTGGAGGCGCGCTGGCAGCCCGTCGCTCAGTGCCGCGGGAATGTAGGTCCCACCGCCGCCGTCGAACCCGGTCGCGAGAATGACCTTGCGCGCGGTCTCGACCCGTTCGGCGCCGTCCACCTCGAGGTGGAGGCGGAAACACCCGCCAGCCGGCTCGATGCGGGTGAGGCGCGTCCGATAGCGCACCGCGATCCCGAGGAACTGCCGGTACCAAGCGAGGTATTCGCCCCACGCCGCGCGCGGGATGCGCTCGAACGCGGCATAGGCCGCCCCTCCATGCCGCGCCTCATACCACGCCTGAAAGCTCAGCGCGGCGACGCCGTATTCCGGCCCCGGCAGGGTTTTGGGCGTGCGCAACACGTTCATCCGCGCGGTGTTGAGCCAAATTCCGGCCTTGGTCTCGTCGTCGGCTTTGTCCACGACCGCGACCTTGCCAATGCCGGCACGACGCAGCGCAAACGCGAACGCGCATCCACTCTGCCCGCCGCCGACGATCATGACGTTGTGGTTGATCCCCGGCCGCTCCGGGACCCAGTTCTGTGGGTCGGGCCCGATCAGCCGCAATGCGTTGCGGGCGTCGGCGTCGGGATCGATCGGCACGGGCATCGGGGCTGGTCTCCTCTTCGGCGGAACCGCGGCGCGGGCCGGCCTTGTTGTGCGGGCTGCGGAGCCAATCTATCATCGCGCCAAGCGTGTGGAGGAGCCTCCGATGGTGCAGCTCGCCGAACTCGACACCGAGCGTGAAACGCTCGACGCGACCCTCAATTATTTTGTGGATACAAAAGAAACGCCGGTGAGCCTGGTCGGCGCGCCGGGCGAATCCGACCGGCGGGTCGGCGGCGGCGATTCCGAGCCGCACCGTGTCAGCTTGCGCAACGGGCGGCGCCATGTGGGCGAATTCGCGCTCGAAAGGAACGGCTTCCGGTTTGTCGAGCACGACACCCGGGTCGCCGATTTCTATGACGAGGACGAGATCCGCCGGGTCTACTACCCGGAGATGGAGGCGTTGATCAAAGCGGAAGCCGGCGCCAAACGCGTCGTCGTCTTCGACCACACGTTGCGCACAGCCGACGACGAGCTGCGCCAGGCCGCCAAGATCCGCGAGGTCGTGCGCCGGGTCCACAACGACTATACCGAGTGGTCCGGGCCGCAGCGGGTGCGCGACCTGATGGGCGAGGAGGCCGAGGAACTCTTGAAGCGCCGCTTCGCGATCGTGCAGGTGTGGCGGCCGATCCGCCATCCGGTCGAAAGCTGGCCGCTCGCGATCGCCGACGCGCGCAGCCTCGCGCCCGACGACATGGTGGTGACCGAGCGGCGCTATGCCAACCGCATCGGCCAGACCTCGGCGATCACCTGGAACCCGGAGCATCGCTGGTACTGGTTTCCGCGGATGCGGCCCGCCGAGGCATTGGTGTTCAAGGTGTACGAATCGCTAAAGGATGGCCGCGCCCGGTTTACCGCTCACACCGCCTTTGACGACCCGTCCACACCCGTTGGCGCGCGGCCGCGCGAAAGCATCGAAATCCGCACGTTGGCGTTTTTCTGAGGAAAAACGGCCTTTGATCGCCGGGGCTCCTAGCAGCCTCGGCGACGGGCGACCAGCGCGGTCAGGGGAGCCCGAACTGAGGGCCGGCGCGCCGGCGCAAATCCTCGCCCAGAGCCCGGCCGATGGCGACCGCGTCGGCAAGCCCGCCCGCGCTTCGGGAGCGGACCTCAGCCCGGCCGTCCGGGGTCAATAGCAAACCCTCGATCGTCAGACCGTCCCCGTCGGTTTGCGCGAGGGCCGCGATCGGCGTATGGCACGAGCCGTCGAGCACCGCCAGCATCGCGCGCTCGGCGGCGGCGCAGGCGGCGCTCGCCATATCGTGCAGCGGCCGCAGTAGCTGCATTACGGGCTCGTCGCCGGCGCGGCATTCGACCGCCAGCGCGCCCTGGCCGACGGCGGGGAGCATGATCTCGCACGGCAGGACCTCGGCGGCGAGATGGGCGAGCCCGATCCGTTGCAACCCGCACAATGCCAGCAATGTCGCGTCGACCTCGCCGGCTTCGAGCTTGCGGATCCGGGTGTTGGCGTTGCCGCGCAACGGCACGACCTTGAGGTCAGGCCGGCGCCGCAGCAACTGCGCCTGCCGCCGCAGCGAGGCGGTGCCGACCACCGCACCCTGCGGCAATGCGGCGAGACCTGCCGCGTTCGGTGACAAGAACGCGTCGCGCGGGTCGTCTCGCGGCAGGACGCAGGCGATCTCGACCCCGTCCGGCAGCCAAGTCTCCAGATCCTTCAGCGAATGCACCGCGAGGGCGATCCGGCCGTCGAGCAATGCCTCGTCGATCTCCTTGGCGAAGAGACCCTTGCCGCCGATCTCGGCGAGCGGCCGGTCCTGCACGCGGTCGCCGGTGGTGCGGATCGTGACGATCTCCGTAGCCCCCGCCGCGGCGAGCGCGGGATGTGCCGCCACCAAGCGGTCCCGCACCAACTCGGTCTGGCGCAGCGCCATCGGGCTGCCGCGCGTCCCGATGCGCAACGGGCGGGGCGGTGTTTCGAGCGTCACGCGCCCTTTTAGCCCGCTTTTCGCGAGCCTCCAATGGCCGTCGACCTCTGGCTGCCGATCCCGATGGCAATGCTACGGGGGTGATTCGCCGCTCACGCCGCGACAGCGCGCGGCGGCAAGCATCCGTCGCGCGGCTCTTGCCGGCCCGAGGCGCGGCGCTGCATCGCGACCGCGGCGTTGCTATATTCGAAGACGATGCCTGATCCCGCTGTCGTAGCCTCACGCCCCGCCGATGCGGCGGCACCCTATTTTGTGGCGCTCAACGACGCGCAGCGCCGCGCCGTCGAAGCCGTCGACGGCCCGGTTCTGGTGCTGGCCGGCGCCGGGACCGGCAAGACCCGCGTGCTGACGACGCGACTCGCCCACATCCTCGCGACCCGCCGCGCGTTTCCGTCCGAATTGCTCGCCGTCACCTTTACCAACAAGGCGGCGCGCGAGATGCGCGAGCGGCTCCAGGCGATGATCGGCCGCGCTGCCGACGGGCTGTGGCTCGGCACGTTTCACGCGATCGCCGCGCGCATCCTGCGCCGCCATGCCGAGGCGGTCGGTCTAAAATCGAGCTTCACGATCCTCGACACCGACGACCAGATCCGCCTCTTAAAGCAGATCCTGCAGGCCGAGGACATCGACGAGCGGCGCTGGCCCGCGCGGGTGCTGCTGTCGGTCATTCAGCGCTGGAAGGACCGCGGCCTTGGCCCCGAGAAGGTGCCGCGCGGCGATGCCGACGGCTTTGCCGACGGCCGCGCGATCATGCTGTACGGGCGCTATCAGGAGCGGCTCGCGACGGTCAACGCCGTCGATTTCGGCGACCTGCTGCTGCACAATCTGGCGCTCTTTACCGGCCACCCCGACATCCTCGCTGAATACCATCGGCGGTTTCGCTATCTCTTGGTCGACGAGTACCAGGACACCAACGTCGCCCAGTATCTGTGGCTGCGACTGTTGGCGCAGGCGCGGCGCAATTTGTGCTGTGTGGGCGACGACGACCAGTCGATCTACAGCTGGCGCGGTGCCGAGATCGGCAACATCCTGCGGTTCGAGAGCGATTTCCCCGGTGCGTCGGTCATACGGCTCGAGGAAAATTATCGCTCGACCTCGCGCATTCTCGCCGCCGCCGCGGGGATGATCGCGCACAACAGCGGCCGGCTCGGCAAGACCCTGTGGACCCAGGCCGACGAGGGCGACAAGCTCACGGTCCGCGGCGTGTGGGACGCGGAGGAGGAGGCGCGCTGGGTCGGCGACGAGATCGAGGCGTTGCAGCGCAACGGCCATGCGTTGAGCGAAATCGCGATCCTGGTCCGCGCCGGTTTCCAGACCCGCGAGTTCGAGGAGCGGTTCATCGCGCTGGCGCTGCCCTATCGGGTGATCGGCGGCCCGCGCTTTTACGAGCGCCAGGAGATTCGCGACGCGCTCGCCTATCTGCGGCTTGTCGCCCAGCCCGCCGACGACCTCGCCTTTGAGCGCGTCCTGAACACGCCGCGCCGCGGGATCGGCAGCTCGACCTTGCAGCAGCTCCACACCAAAGCGCGCGACGAGCGGCTGCCGCTGGTCGAAGCGGCGCGGCTGTTGGTTGCCGGTGATCGGCTGCGCCCCGCGGCGCGCAACGCGCTCGCCGCGTTTGTGGCGTCGGTCGACCGCTGGCGCGCGGAAGCCGACCGCGTCTCGCACACCGATCTGGTCCAGAGCGTGCTCGACGAATCCGGCTATACCGCGATGTGGCAGGCCGACCGTTCGCCCGACGCCGCCGGCCGGCTCGAAAACCTGAAGGAACTGGTCGTGGCGATGGCCGAGTTCGAGAACCTCGGTGGCTTTCTCGAGCATGTCAGCCTGGTCATGGACAACGCCGCCGACGCCGCCGGCGACATGGTCAACCTGATGACCTTGCACAGCGCCAAGGGCCTCGAATTCGAGACCGTGTTTCTGCCAGGCTGGGAGGACGGGCTGTTTCCGAGCCAGCGCGCGATGGAGGAGGGTGGGCTTGCCGCCCTCGAGGAGGAGCGGCGGCTCGGCTATGTCGGGCTGACCCGCGCGCGCCGCCGCGGCTATGTCTCGTTCGCCGCGAAACGCCGCATCCACGGCCAATGGCAAAGTGCGATCCGCTCGCGCTTTGTCGACGAGTTGCCGGCCGAGCATGTCGAGTTTGTCGCCGAGCCGGGCCTTGATGTGCGTGCTTCCGGGTTCGCCGTTGGCGGTTGGGGCGGGGCGTTCGAAGCGCGCCCGCAGCAGCCGGTCAACTTGTGGGGCGGTAACTCATCCGCCGGGCCGAGGCGGCCGTTGTTGATCGAAAGCATTCCGGCGCCGCGCCGCGGCGCCGACGTGCGCCGGGTGGGCGGGTTTTCGGTCGGCGACCGCGTCTTTCATCAGAAATTCGGCTATGGCGCCGTCACCGCGGTCGAGGACAACCGGCTCGCGATCCGGTTCGAGCACGCCGGCGACAAAAAGGTGCTCGACGCCTATGTCGAGCATGTCGGTCCGGCAGTCTGATTCCGACAGCGCGGACGCGCCGGACGGGGATATGAGGGTCCGCTGCCCGATCTCGGATCCGCGGGCGGCTACACGTAATGCTCGGCTTCGGTCTCGTCGGTGCCGCGTGCGGCATTGGCGACGTTGAAAACTGGGGTCAGCACAATGACGACAATCAGGTTTATGACGAGCGAGGCGAAGGCCGCATAGGTCGGGATCGTCCAGCCGGCGAGGTGCAGCGGGTAGATCGGCTTGAACCCTTGTGACGCAGCCATTGCGCCGCCGGAGACGATGCCGGCAAGCCAGCCAAGAAACAGGGCTCGGTCGTGGAACCAGCGGGTGTAGAGCCCGCCGATCACCGACGGCAGGGTCTGGATGATCAACACGCCGCCGAGCAATTGCAGCTCGATCGCATATTGCAGCGGCAGGCCGATGACAAAAGCGAGCGCGCCGAACTTGACGACCAGCGACACGAGCTTGGCCATCTGCGATTCCTGCGCGGCGGTGCAGTCCGGGCGCAGAAACTCGCGGTAGATATTGCGCGTCCACAAATTCGACGCTGCGATCGACATGATCGCGGCCGGCACCAGGGCGCCGATTGCGATGGCCGCAAAGGCGACGCCGACAAACCATGCCGGGAACATCTCCAACAGCAACGCCGGGACCGCGGCGTTCGGCCCGTATTGCTTGAAAAGCGGCGCGAATTCGGGGGCCGTGGCGACGCTCGCGGCGAGCGCCATAAACCCCAACAGCGCGATCAGCGCCAAAAGCAGCGCATAGGCCGGCAGCAGCGCGGCGTTGCGGCTGATCGCCCGGCGGTTGCTGGCCGACAGCACGCCCGTCACTGCATGCGGGTAGAGGAACAAGGCGAGCGCCGAACCAAAGGCCAAGGTCGCATAGGCGCTGTAGAGGCCGAGGCTCTGGCCCGGGGGCGCCGGCAGCAGGAGTTTCGCCGGCGGCACCGCGGCAAAGATCTTCGCGTAGCCGCCGAGTGCTACCGGGATCGCGATGATCGCGACGATGACCGTCAGCCAGATCAGGATGTCCTTGACGATCGCGATCGCCGCCGGGGCACGCAGCCCGCTCGTATAGGTGAAGGCGGCGAGGATGACAAAGGCGATGACCAATGGCAGATCGCCCGACCAGCCGGCACCCCCAATCCCGAGCGCGCCGATGACGACTTGGATGCCGACCAGTTGCAACGCAATGTAGGGCATCGTCGCGACGATGCCGGTCACCGCGACCGCCAAGGCCAGCCATTTGTTGCCGTGCCGTCCGCGCACGAAATCGGCGGCGGTGAGGTAGCCGTGCTGGCGCGCCACCGACCACAGCCGCGGGAAGACGACGAACACGATCGGGAAGACGAGGATAGAGTAGGGGACGGCGAAAAAGCCGAGCGCCCCGGCGCCGAACATCAAGGCCGGGACGGCGATAAAAGTGTAGGCGGTGTAAAGGTCGCCGCCGAGCAAAAACCAGGTCACGACGGTGCCGAAGCGGCCGCCGGCGA
>DATMLF010000210.1:0-2541 GCA_035570595.1 Allostellaceae bacterium | reverse complement strand
GCCGGCGATGTCGGCGGCAGCTTTGGCATGAAGTCGGCGATCTACAATGAGGTGGCGCTGGTATTGCTCGCCTCGAAGGTGGTCGGCCGGCCGGTCAAATGGACCAGCACCCGCTCGGAGGCGTTCCTCGGCGACGCGCAGGCGCGCGACAACGTCAGCGACGCCGAACTGGCGCTCGACCATGACGGCCGTTTTCTCGGGTTCCGGGTGCGCACGATCTCGGCTGTCGGCGCCTATCCGCAGGTCGGCTCGAACGCGTTTGTCGCCAATCTCGGCACGCTGGCTGGGGTCTACCGCACCCCGGCGGTGCGCGCCGAGGTCACGGCGGTCTACACCAACACCAACCCGGTGCGGCCCTATCGCGGCAACGGCCGGCCCGAATTCGCTTATGTGATCGAGCATATGGTCGACGCCGCCGCCGACGAGCTCGGCATCGACCCGGTCGAGTTGCGCCGCCGCAACATGATCCCGCCCGAGGCGATGCCGTTCAAGTCGGGGCTGACCTTCACCTACGATTGCGGCGAGTTCGCCAAGAACCTCGACATGGCGTTGCGGCTCGCAGACGCCGCCGGGTTCGAGGAGCGCAGCGCCGCCGCAAAGGCGCGGGGCCGGCTGCGCGGGCTCGGCGTCTCGAACACGATCGAGCGCGCCGCCGCCGGAGGCTTCGAGGCGGCCGAAATCCGTTTTGACCGCAGCGGCACCGTGACCTTGGTCACCGGCTCGATCACCCAGGGCCAGGGCCACGAGACGGTCTACAAGCAATTGTTGTGCGACCGGCTCGGCATCCACGCCGAGCGGGTGCATTACGTCCAGGGCGACACCGACAAAGTGGCGAACGGCGAGGGCACCGGCGGCTCGCGCTCGGCCGCCCTCGGGGGGTCGGCGGTTTATCTCGCGGGCGAAAAGGTCGTGACAAAGGCCACCGCGATCGCCGCTCATCTGCTCGGCGCGGAAGCGAGCGATGTCAACTTCGCCGACGGTCTCTTTACCGCACCGCGCTCGAACCGCGCGCTGACGATTTCGGAGGTCGCCGTCGAATCGTTCAACCCGCCGAGCCTGCCCGACGACATGGAGCCGGGGTTGATCGCCGCCGCGACCTTTACCTCGAAGCAGCAGAATTTCCCGAACGGCAGCCATACCTGCGAGCTTGAGATCGACCCGGACACGGGCCGGGTCGAAATCCTGCGCTACTGCGTCGTCGACGATGTCGGGACGGTCATGAACCCGCTCTTGCTGGAAGGCCAGATCTGCGGCGGCGTCGTCCAGGGGATTGGTCAGCTGCTGATGGAGGACATCCGGTTCGACCCCGATTCGGGCCAGATGCTGACCGGCTCGTTTATGGATTACGCGATGCCGCGTGCCGGCGACCTGTGCGGTTTCGCGCTCGACAACAACCCGGTGCCGACCAAGACCAATCCGCTCGGCGTCAAGGGGGCGGGCGAGGCGGGTGCGGTGGGTGCGATGCCGGCGGTCGCCAACGCATTGGTCGACGCGCTCTCCCCGCTCGGCATTCGCCATGTCGAGATGCCCGCCACCCCCGAGCGGCTGTGGCGCGCCATTCGCGCCGCCGAGCACGATCGGCGGCACCCCTAGCCAGGCACCGGGCTCTAGTCCTTGGCCGGCGGGCGAACCGCATGCTCCTTGGGCGTCGGCGCGAATGGGCGCGGCCGGCGGTCCTCGCCGATCGCGACATAAGTGAAGATCGCCTGGGTGACCTTACCGACGTCGCCCGAGGCGAGATTGCGCCGCCACGCTTCGATGCGGACCGCGATCGAGGTGTGCCCGGTGCGGATGATTTCGCCGTAGCAGCTGACCTCGTCGCCGACCAGGACCGGCTGGTGAAACACCATGCCGTCGACCGCAACCGTGGCGCATCGCCCGTGCGCCAACTGCATCGCGAGGTTGCCGCCGGCAAGGTCCATCTGCGCCAACAGCCACCCGCCAAAGATGTCGCCGTTCGGATTGGCGTCGGCCGGCATCGCCATGACCCGGATCAGCGGCGACTGCGCCGGCAATTCGTGCTGCGGCTCTGGCGGAGCGCGCCCGCTGGTTGAATCCATCACTCTATGGCTCGCCGCAAAAAAATGCTGTGACGCGCATGTGACCTTTGATTATCAACACCTCGCGGGGAGGATGACATTCGCTAGGCCCTATCCATATAGCACGTTGTCGACGAGCCCCAGACCGGGCCGAGTGGAGGAAGCAATGTCGGTTGACGTGAAGTTCAGGGGGCTTCGCAGCATCGCCTTCACCGGGGCTGCACTCGCGGCAATGACCGGGGTTGCAGCCGAGTCGACAGTTTCGGCCTGGGCGCAATCCTATTCGTATCCGCAGCAGACCGCCCCGAATTACTCGTACCAGCAGAATTACTCCTATCAACAACCCGGCGCGACGGCGCCCGGCTATTCCTATCAACAGCCGCCGGCGAGTTCGGCTTACCCAAATTACTACCCGAATTATTCTCCTTATTATTCCTATTATCCCTACGCCTACCCGTCTTACTCATATTATCCGTATTCCTGGAACCCCTGGTGGTATGCG
>DATMLF010000209.1:0-2990 GCA_035570595.1 Allostellaceae bacterium | reverse complement strand
CACGGCGCGTCGACGACCACCCGGTCGAACCCGCCGGCGTGGCGCCTGACCCATTTGTCATGTTCGCTCGACAGCGCGCGGCGCTCGACATTGCCGACCCCGGCCCGACGCAGCCGGCGGCCGGCGCGTTCGAGCCGATCGGCCGACACGTCGCAGGCGACGAGCTTGCCCCGGTTCGCCATGCCGGCTGCCAATGCCAAAGTCTTGCCGCCCGCCCCAGCGCAAAAATCGACAACCCGCATTCCGGGGCGCGCGCCAGCCATTAGCGCCGCGATCTGCGAACCCTCGTCCTGCACATCGAACAGCCCGTCTCTGAAAGCCGCGAGGCCCGACAACGGTGCGCGCTTGTCGAGCCGCAACCCGACCGGCGACAATGGGGTCGGCTCGGTCGCAACACCCTCCGCGGCGAGCGCATGCCGTGCGGTTTTGCGGTCGGCCTTTAGCAGATTGACCCGCAAGTCGATCGGTGCCGACGCGTTGAGCGCCGCCATCTCGCGCTCCAGCCCTTTGCCAAAGGCGCGTTCGAGATAGGGTTCGAGCCATTCCGGCACATCGTTCGCGACGGCGCGCGGCATCTCGGGATGACGCAAGGTGCGGCCGCCGAGCCCGTCGACCAGCCGCGCCTCGGCCGCGCTCATCGTTGCCGGGCGAAATCGGTCGCCGTCGCACGCCGCCGCGACCGCCTCCGGCCGCCAGCCTTCGACCAGCACGAGGGCGGCGAGTGCCCGGCGGCGCGGCGCGGGTGCGACGGTGCACTTGCCGATCCGCGCGACCCACCAGTCGATCGCGGCGCGGTGCCTCAGCGCCGCATAGACATGGCCGGCGATTTGCGCCCGGTCCTTGGCGCCGATATAGCGCCGGCGGCGAAAATAGCCGGCCGCGGCGTCATCGGCCGGGCGCCCGCCCTCCTCGATTTCCGCGAGTATGTCGATCGCGGCGGCGACTTGCGCGCCCGGGGTCAAGGTGTCTCCGACGGTGTGACGGTGCCCGCCAATGCTGCCGCTGGCCCCTCACCCTCCTCCCTGGAGTCGATCCGGGGATCCGCGGGTCCCTCCCTCTTCTCGCACGCGGGGAGAGGGCCGGGGTGAGGGGCCAGCTTCGCGCGAAATCTCAACGATCGGCCGAATAGTTCGGCGCTTCGCGGATCATCGCGATGTCGTGGACGTGACTTTCGCGCAGCCCTGCGCCAGTGATCCGGACAAAGGTGCAGTTCTTCTGCATCTCGGTGATCGTTCGGTTGCCGGTATAGCCCATTGCCGCGCGCAACCCGCCGATCAGCTGGTGAACGATGTTGCCGGCCGGCCCCTTATGCGGCACCCGGCCCTCGACCCCCTCGGGCACCAGCGTCAGGGTGCTGGTCACCTCCTGCTGGAAATAGCGGTCGGCCGAGCCGCGCGCCATCGCCCCGATCGAGCCCATGCCGCGATAATATTTGTAGCTCCGCCCCTGATACAAAAACACCTCGCCCGGGCTCTCGTCGGTGCCGGCAAACAATGAGCCGAGCATCGCGCAATCGGCGCCGGCGGCGATTGCCTTGGCGAGGTCGCCCGAAAATTTGACGCCGCCGTCGCCGATGACTGGCACGTCGAACTTGCGGCATTCGGCCACGGTGTCGACGATCGCGGTGAATTGGGGGACGCCGACCCCGGCCACCATCCGCGTCGTGCAGATCGAACCGGGGCCGATGCCGACCTTGACCGCGTCCGCCCCAGCCTCGATCAAGGCGCGCGCACCCTCGGCAGTCGCGACATTGCCGGCAATCACCTGCGTATAGTTCGACAGGCGGTGGATTTCCCGCACAGCGCCAATCACCCGAGCCGAATGACCGTGTGCGGTGTCGACGACGAGCACGTCGAGACCGGCGGCAAACAACGCCTCCGCGCGCTCGATTCCGTCGGGCCCGGCACCGGTCGCAGCGGCGGCGCGCAGCCGGCCATGCTCGTCCTTGCAGGCATGCGGAAAGCGCTGGGCCTTTTCGATGTCCTTGACCGTGATCAGCCCGATGCACCGATAGGCCTCGTCGACGACCAGCAGCTTTTCGATGCGGTGGTGGTGCAACAGACGCTTGGCTTCGTCGGTGGCGACGCTCTCGCGCACGGTGACGAGCTTGTCCTTGGTCATCAGCTCGGCCACCGGCTGGCGCGGGTCGTCGGCAAAGCGCACGTCGCGATTGGTCAGGATGCCGGCGAGCCGGCCGGCTACGCTTCCCGGTTGGCCGCGCTCGACGACCGGAATGCCGGAGATCCGGTGATCGGCCATCAGCCGCAGCGCGTCGGCGAGCGTCTCGTCGGGATGGATCGTGACCGGGTTGACGACCATCCCGGCCTCGAATTTCTTGACCTTGCGGACCTCGTCGGCCTGCTGCTCGACCGACATGTTGCGGTGAATCACGCCGATCCCACCGGCCTGGGCCATCGCGATGGCGAGCGCGCTTTCGGTCACCGTGTCCATCGCCGCCGACACCAGCGGGATGCCGAGTTCGATCTCGCGGGTCAGCCGGGTGCGGGTATCGGTGTCGCCGGGCAGCACCGCCGAGGCGGCCGGGACCAGCATCACGTCATCGAATGTCAGCGCTTGCCGGATTTCCATCCGTGCCTCCTCAGCGATGACGGCGCATTATACACAAACCCGCCGTGTTCCAAATTGATGGGCACAGATATAGGGGCGGTGCGGCATTTATGCGCGCTTGCGGAACCCCTTGGCGACGACGTAGGTCTCCGCCGATTCGGCGCGGCTGGCCGGCGGCTTGGCGTGGCGCAATTCGGCGAAGGACTGCTTGAGGCGGGCGAGCAGTTCACCCTCGGCGCCGCCCTGGAATACTTTGGCGACGAATATGCCGCCCGGTACGAGGATCTCCTCGGCGATCGCGAAGGCGGCTTCGGCCAGCGCCACGATGCGCAAATGGTCGGTCGCCGCATGCCCGGTGGTCGCCGGCGCCATGTCGCTCAGCATGATGTCGGCGCCGCCGCCGAGCGCCTGCTTGACGGCAT
>DATMLF010000208.1:0-14180 GCA_035570595.1 Allostellaceae bacterium | reverse complement strand
GGGGCCGTGAACCCCGCTCCCGTCGTATTGCTGGACGCTGCCCGCCCCGCTGAAAAAGTAGTTTAGCAGGAATATGGAGTCGTGTCCATGAACGCACGGTTTGGAAAATGGATATCCAAGCACTGCCTGGATGGCTTGCTATTCCGATCATGCTGTATGGCATCTATTTACAGCGTAAAGCGATCATGACCGCGACACCCGGCGGTTTATCTCGGGCAGCACGCAGACGCGGCGAAATAGCACACGCCAGTTATCTGGCGTCGCCAATTACACTTGTAATGGTGGCTCTCGTGGTATTAGCGTGGGTGCCTTGGCTCATAAGTCAATTCGGCGACAGACCCTTAATCAATAAAGGGTGGGGTCTTTACAAATCTACTATTGATCCAACAACAAAGAAATTAATTGATTTAGAATTGTTTGTTTCGGTCGATGGCAGCGAATTGCAGAGATATGCCGATCACTACAGAATGATTGGAATAGCGTTTCATGACTATGGGAATCAAGACGCCGAAACCATAACCGCGCTTCAGAAAAGTTCTGAATATTATATTGAGTCATCCAAGACTATCATGCTTATTCCAGTAAGCCAAACATTTATCGCTGAAATAAACCGTGGTGATCACGGCACAAACTACGTTCTCATGTTACTTCCAGAAGCGCTGCTTGCTGCTGATGTTGTGTCTCTCCATCAGGCTAAAGAAATGGGCGCAAAAATATTCGGTATAGGATCGGGGCCGCCCTAATTTTACTTCGGCGTCTTCCCCTTGTGCACGCGCCCCCTCGATGCGGGCCGCTCTTTCGGCTTAGGTGGCGGCGGCGAGTTCGGCCCCTTACCGCGCGGCTGCGGCGGCGTGTTCAGGAACCGGCGGATGCCGCGCTCCATACGCTGTGCAATCTCCTCATCGGGGAATTTGTCATCTTTGTCTTTCGACATAATGGAGCACTTTAGATGAGGAAGCTTCGTCTGCCGATACCAACACGGCGCTGCATCTTTTGCAACGCGATCGGCGTTACCGTCGAACACGTGTGGCCGAAATGGCTTAGAGCGTTCGTGCCAGCAACTGCAAAAAAACACGATTTGATGAGTGCTATCATCCATCGTACTCAATCTGACCGAGAGGTTCGCACTTGGGCAGGTGATCCGCAAAGCCGTGGCGTAAGGGCCGTTTGCCGAGGATGCAATGGTGGATGGATGGCGAGGCTGGAAGAACGGACAAAGCCTATCATTATGCCGTTGCTCTCGGGACAACCAAAGGCTCTGAGTAAAGATGAACAAGAAATAATTGCTACTTGGGCGACTATGCACATTATGGTAGCCGAATTCTACAGACCAGAGCGTATCGGCGTTCCAGACGTTGACCGACATCTCTTTTGGATGGTCCGGCGACCATTAAAAAACTGGAAAATCTGGATTGGTGACTATCACCGTGGCAATTGGGTAGGTTATTGGATCCATCTATCGCTGGCGATCGGGGAAAAATATGTCTCGTATTCGCCAGACGGAGCGGTGGCACGGTCCAACACGCAAATGACGACATTTGTCGTTGGTCAGCTGTATATCCACGCTTTCAGTTGTTCCTCGATGCCTGAATTGGTTGATCGCTTCAATCTGGGCCCGCTTGGCGTCCAGAAACTCGTACAGATTAGTCCAGTCAAAGAATCCGCTGTTTTTTGGCCGCCCAACGTTATGACTAACGGGGATGCCGATCGAATGGCGGGAGAAATCTTCGGCGAACTTAACGGAATCGGAAATGCCTTCGGAGTTTGAGTGAGCGCCGGCCTGTCGGTCGGCACTCTCGCCCGATCCGGCCTGCTCAGTCAAGTGCATATTCGCCTTTTGTTCTTATGGAACGTGCCATGAACATGAACCGGAGAGCACGATGAGACGATGGACCCTCGCCGCCGCCGCGGCCGCCCTGCTCGGCGCGGCACTTTGGCATCTGCCGGCGACGGCGCAACGCACGACCCCGGCGGAGAGCCCCCAGCCGACGCTTGCGGCGGCCGCATCCGCCGGCACCCTGTCCGCTGGCCCGGCCGCTGCTCCGGCCGCCGGAGCTCCCGCCGCGACGCTGCCGGTAGCACCGGAGCTGATCACGTTTGACGAATACCGCGACTTCCGAATGCGCGGCATCGCGCAGAGCCAGTCCCGGCTGGCGCGGGAACTCGACTCGCCCGGTCTGACCGCGGCCGACCGCGCCGACCTCGAACGCCGCAAGGCGTATTACGACGGGCTCGCGGCAATGCCGGCAGCGCAGCGCGACCAGCTGTTCCGCGCCCGCTTCGACCAGATCGACACCAATCACGACGGCATGATCGACAATGCTGAGCGCACAGCGTGGCGCGAAAAGCAGCGCGAGCATTATCGCGAGCTCGCGGCCGAGCACGCGCAGCAGGAACCGGCTCAGCATTAACGCAACGCCGCCGGTGAGGCGGGGTGCGCCAAAAGGCCGGGCCTGCGATCGTTCGCCGACCCGGCCCCCGGTCCACTTCCGGGCATCGGCGCGCCCCACCGCCATGGTGACCGCAAGGGGCGCGCGTAATTCTGGCCCGTCGCCGCGGCCGCATGGTAGGCTCGGCGCGGAAGGAAACCCCGATCCCGCAAAAGGAGAAAACCATGGCGCAATCGCAACCCTCCTCGGCTCGCGACCAGGTCCGCAACATCGTCCCGGGGCTGATCGAGCTCAGCGAGCGCGTGCTGTTCGGCGAAGTCTGGGAGCGGCCCGGCCTCTCCAAGCGCGATCGCAGCCTGATCACCTGCGCGACCTTGATCGCGCTCGGTCGCGAAAAGCAGCTCGTCGGTCACCTCCAGCGCGCGCTCGACAACGGCCTGACTAAGAACGAATTGAGCGAAGTGATCACCCATCTCGCCTTTTACGCCGGCTGGCCCGCGGCGATGACCGCGGCCCTCGTCGCTAAGGACGTGTTCGAGAAATAGTACCGACAGGCGCGCGCGGCAGAGTCCGGGGAGGGCAACATGAAGGTCGGATTTATCGGTCTCGGGATGATGGGCTCGGGCATGGCCGCGAACCTGCAAAAAGCCGGCCACGAGCTCGTCGTCCACGATCTGCGCCGCGCCGCCGCGGAGCCCTATCTCGCCGCCGGCGCCCGCTGGGCGGACACGCCGCGCGCCGTCGCCGAGGCGTCCGAGGTCGTCTTCACCTCGCTTCCCGGGCCGCCCGAGGTTGAGGCGGTGGCGCTCGGCGACAACGGGCTGTTGGCCGGCATGAGCCGCGGCAAGGCTTATTTCGACCTCTCGACCAACTCGCCGACGGTTGTGCGCAGGATCAACGCCGCCTTTGCCGAGCGCGACGTCTACATGCTCGACGCGCCGGTCAGCGGCGGCCCGCGCGGCGCCCGCACCGGCAAGCTCGCGCTGTGGGTCGGCGGCGACGAGCAGATTTTCAACCGCTACAAGACCGTTCTCGACGCGATGGGCGACAAGGCCCGCTATGTCGGCCCGATCGGCGCGGGCTCGGTCGCCAAGCTCGTGCACAACGGTGCGGGCTACTGCATCCAGACCGCCCTTGCCGAGATGTTCACGGTCGGGGTCAAGGCGGGGGTCGAGCCGCTCGCGCTTTGGGAAGCCGTGCGTGACGGCGCGAGCGGCCGGCGGCGGACGTTCGACGGGCTGATCGACCAGTTCCTGCCCGGCACCTACGAGCCGGCCGCGTTCGCGCTGCGCCTCGCGCACAAGGACATGTCGCTCGCCACCCAGCTCGGCCGCGACTTCAACGTGCCGATGCGCGTCGCCAACCTGGCGTTGGCCGAGTTGTCCGAGGCGCTGAACCGGGGTTGGGGCAATCGCGACTCGCGCTCGCCGATGGTGCTCCAGCAGGAGCGTGCCGGGGTCGAGGTCCGCGTCGACCCAAAGCGGCTGCAGGAGGCGCTCGACCGCGACCCACCGGCAAAAGACGATCCCAAGCACGGTTAGCCTCGGCAGCTATCCGCTCCCGACAGGCCAGGCCCTTCGCCCCACCTCGACCTGGCGCCGCGCGCCCGGGCAAAAACCCGTCACTTACTGAAACGCGCGCCCGCGCGTCGTTAGGGTTGGCTTCTCCGGGCTGGGCGCCCCTGTTCCGGTCGCGAACAGCACGCCGCCGGGGTCGGGCCGAGCCGGCCCGGAGGCCGGCACGTCCCGCCTGTTGCCGCTGGCGCAACCAAACGCCCGTTTGTGTGTTCGCCGATTTGCCGGCGGTGCCGTGCGCAGGCGATGGTTTCGCCCACGGCGGGCCGTCGAATGCAAACCGCCGAATGCAATGCAGACCGGACCCAGATCCGGTAGAGCGGAGGCGGGCGTGGAATCGGGGCTTTTCGCAAAGGAGCCGCTGTCGCCGGCGGCGCGCCGCGTCATCCTCGCCGGGTTCATCGGCTTCGGGGTCGATTTCTTTGACATCTACCTGCCGGTCCTGGTCTTGGCGCCAGTGATCGGCTATTTCGAGCCAAGGGATTTGAGCTCGACGGCGACGACGACGATCTACTATTTCACGATCGCCGCCACCCTGCTCGGCCGCCCGTGCGGTGCTGTGATCTTTGGCCATTGGGCGGACAAGATCGGCCGCCGGCTCACCACGATGGTCAGCATCGCCGGTTTTGGCGTGCTGACCGCGTTGATCGCCTTGTTACCCGGCTACGCCGCGATCGGCATCGCGTCGCTGGTGCTGCTGATCGCGATCCGCTTTGTCGGCGGCGTGTTCATGGGCGGCGAATACACCTCGAACAATACGCTGGCACTGGAGATGGTGCCAAAGGAACGCCGCGGCTTTGTCGGCGGGCTGATCCAGGGCGCCTATCCGATCGGCTTCGCCCTGACGACATTGGTCACGACGATCATGCTGAGCCTGACCACCAAGGAGCAGTATTTGGCGTGGGGGTGGCGGATCCCGTTCCTGCTCGGCGGTGCTATCGCGTTTGCTTTCCTGGTCTACTACCGGTTGGTGCCGGAATCGGCGCTGTGGCAGGCGAGCGAAAAGAGCGCCGCACCGCTCAAGGAAGTGACCTCAGGCTGGCATCTGCGCACCCTCGGCCAGGTCTTTTTGATGATGAGCGGGTTTTGGCTGATCGGGCAGCCCTCGAACGTTTTGCCGAGGATCATGATTCACGACCTGCATGTGCCGAGCCAGATGACGTCGAATGCGTTTTTGATTTCGAGCATCGTGTTGTTCTTCGCGTTTCTTGGCTACGGGCTGTTGAGCCAGATGATCGGCCGCCGCCGCGCCATCGTCATCGGCAGCTTGCTCGCGCTGGTCGGGGGCACCCTTCTCTATTACGCGACGATCGCCGTGGGGCTCGGCGGCGCCGCCCCGGCGGTCACCGCCGTCCTCGGCGGAGCCTTCAACGTCATGGCATTGGCGCCCTGGGGCATCGCGACCGTCTATATCTGCGAGCGCTTTCCGACCCATGTCCGCGCCAGCGGCTACGGCATGGGCTACAGCCTCGCGGTGGTGATCCCGTCGTTCTCCGGCATCTACCTGTTGTGGCTCGGCCACGTCATGCCCTACGTCTTCGCGCCGATCGTGCTGGTCGTGGTCGCCGCGGCGCTGATGATCGTCGGCGCGCTGCTGGGCCCCGAGCCGCGGCAGGCGGAATTGCATCTGCGCGACCTCGGCTTCGGGCGGACCGGGCCGCGGGCATCGTCCGCCATGCCGCGCTCGACCTGACCCGTCAGGGCGCGTCGCCGGCGCGCGCCTGTGCAACGCCCCCCACCTTTAAAGCCTGCGAAATAGACGAAGGTAAAAAGCTGGCGAAATAGACGAGTGAGCTCAACATCACGATCCAAAAGGTGGTCGGCCAGTCGCTGGCATAAGCGAGCGCGATGCCGCCCCAGGTTTCGCCGAGCGCCAGCAGGACCGCGAGCGCCACACCCCGGCCAAGACGCGGCGACAGGCGCTGCGCCGCCGCCGCCGGCCCGACCATCAGCGCGAACACCAGGAGGACGCCGACGACCTGGGCCGCCTCGGCGACGGCCACCGCGACGATCGCCAGAAACAGCATCGAGACGAGGCGCAGCGATACGCCCTTGGCCTCGGCAAGCTCGGGCGCCACGGTCGCGAACAGCAGTGGCCGCGACAGCGCGCCGAGCGCCGCGAGGGTGGCGAGGCTGAGCCCGCACAGGCTCCACAGGGTCGCGAGGCTGACACCGAGCAGATTCCCGAACAGGATCGCGGTCGCCTCGGCGGCGCTCGTCGTGTAGAGGTACAGAAACAGCACGCCGAGCCCCAGCGCCAGCGACAAGACGATGCCGACGGCCACGTCGCGGTTGCGCAGGCGCTCGCCGAGCAGCCCCATGGCGAGCGCCGCCGCGACGGTAAAGGCGAGCAGCCCCCACAGCGCGTCGACGCCGACCAACACCGCGCCGGTGGCCCCGGCAAAGCCGACATGCGAGAGCGCATGGCCGGCAAATGTCAGGTTGCGCAACACCAGAAAAAATCCGACCGCGCCGGCCACCACCGCGACGACGCCCCCCGCCAAAAAGGCGGTGCGCATAAAATCGTATTCAAACATCGTGACGGTGGGCCTCGCCTTCGACTGGGCCGTGACCCGCGACGACGACGATCCGGTCTTTTGTCCGCAAGACCTCGATCGGCATGTCGTAGAGCTGCGACAGCACCTCGGGGGTGACAACTTCGTCGACCGTCCCGATCGCGGCCCGGCGATTTCCGAGATAGAGCACGCGATCCATGACCCCGAGCAGCGGGTTCAAATCATGCGCGGTGAACAGGACCGTGACCCCCTCCGCGCGCCCGATCCGCGCGACCACAGAGACGACAGCCTGCTGAAAACGCGGGTCGAGGCTGAGCAACGGCTCGTCCAGCAGCAACAGCCTGGGCTCGCCGAGCAGCGCCTGCGCCAGCAGCAGCCGCTGCAGCTCTCCGCCCGAGAGCCGCGCCAGCAGCCGGCCGGCGAGCGCTTGGGCGTCGACCCGGGCAATCGCGCGGTCCACCTGGTGCCGGCCGCGGCGCCCGACAAACGGCAGCCCCCAGCGTTCGCCGCGCCATGCGCTCGCGACAAAATCGCGGCCGCGCATCGGCAGGTCGGCGACCGGTGCGCGCTGCTGCGGCAGATAGCCGGCGGCGCGGCTGCCGCGCCGCGGCGCGTCGCCGAACACCCGCACCCGCCCCGAGACCGGCCGCAACAGGCCGAGGAGCGCCCGCAACAGGGTCGACTTGCCGGCGCCGTTCGGGCCCAATACGCCGACAAACTCGCCGGGCCGAATCGCCGCACTGACCTCGTCGAGGACGATATGCCCGCCACGCGCGATCGTCGCCAGGTCGAGCTCGACCGCGTAATCCGCTAGCGGCGGGGACGGGCAAGCGCCCGGTCCACCGCATCGAGCTGCGAGCGCATCCACGCTTGGTAATCCTTCCGCTGGGGTTCGGTCTCGGTCACCCCGACCACCGGCACGCCCGCCTGCTGCGCGAGCGCGCGCATGCGGCGGGTCAACGCGTCGCTGGTCTGGCTGTTGTAAATGAGCACCTTGACTGTTTTGGACCTGATGTCGTTCTCAAACGCCGAGATGTCGGCAGCACTCGGCTCGGTGTCGTTCATGACCGCGATCTGAAAGCCGCGCCCGTGCATGCGGAGGCTCAAGGCATCGGCCATGTACCCAAAGACGGGCTCGGTCGCGGCGACCGGCGTCCCCGCATATTTCCGCCGCAACGCGGCGATCTGTTCGGAAAGCGGCGCGAGCGATGTTTCGAAGTTCGCGAGGCGGTGCTGGTAATCCGCTTGGTGCGCGGGGTCGAGCCGGCCGAGCGTGTCGGCGAGCCCGCGGGCGAGCGCCGCCACGGCGCCGGCATCGTACCAGATGTGCGGATTGTCGCCGGTATTCTTGTGAATGAGGGCGGCGACCGAGATGACCTCGCGCGACTGCGGCGCCGATGCCGACAACAGCCGGTCGGCCCACGGGTCGTAGCCGGCGCCGTTCTCGATGACGATCGCGGCGTCCGCGAGTGCCCGCGCCGTCGACGGGCTCGCCTCGAACTCGTGCGGGTCCTGGTCCGGGTTGCTCAGGATGCTGGCAACCGCGACTCGGTCGCCGCCGATCTGCCGGGCGATGTCGCCGTAAAAATTTTCGGCGGCGACGATCTTGATGGAGGCGGCCTTGATGGGGGCGGCCGCAGCGGTCGCGCCCGCGGTTGCTCCGACGACCAGTGCCGCGAAGATTGCAGCGAACCGAGGGCGCCGGTCAGCGCGAACCCCCGGCCGGTGGAGGCCCGCCGGCGCCGTCGAACTCAAAACCGCGGCGGCGCCGTGCCGCGGGCATGCGAGTGCGCCGAGCACCATGGCGGCTCGTGGAGACAGAGGGCGGCACGACATCGGATATACGATATAACATAGCGGAGCCGGCTCGCCGGCCAAAAGTAACGCCGACCGGCGCGACCCTCTCTCGGGATGGGGCGGCGCCGCATTTGCAACCGGCCACCGCCCGGCAGCGGCACCCTGCGGGCAACTCTAACGGGCAGCTCAACGGAACCGTGACGGAAGCGCGCGCCCATAGCCAACCCGGCCGTAAGCGGGCAAGATGCGCCGGCGGGGATTATCCCGCGAATTGGGGGTGAAGGAAATGTTCAAAAAAGTTGGGGTGGTTGTCGGTGCGTTGGGCCTGGCCGCCGGCTTGGCCCTGCACGGGACGCCGGCGCAGGCGCAATCGGGCGTGCGGATCGGGACCTTGAGCTGCAACGTGGCTGGCGGCTGGGGTTTTGTGTTCGGCTCGTCAAAGGCGCTGCATTGCACCCTCACGCCGGGACCCGGCCGCCCCGAGCACTACGCCGGCTCGATCTCGAAATTCGGGGTCGACATCGGCTATACGAATGGCGGCGTGCTGGTCTGGGCGGTGTTCGCGCCAGGCCCCAACATCGGGCCGGGCGCGCTCTCCGGCAGCTACGTCGGCGCCACCGGCAGCGCCACGGTCGGGGTCGGGGCCGGAGCCAATGTGCTGGTCGGCGGTTCGAACCGCACGATTTCACTGCAGCCAGTCAGCATCGAGGGCAACACCGGCCTCAACGTCGCCGCCGGCATCGGCGCGATAACGTTGCGGCTGGTCCGCTAAGCCGCAAGCCGGGTCGCGCGGCGGCGGCGGGTCTTGCAAGCACGACCCGATCGGGCGCCGCGACCCGCCGAGCCCGGCGCGAGCGCGCCGGCTCGGCCGGCTCAGGACTCGACCGGCTCAGGACCCGACGGCCGCAACACCTCCCCGGCGTGCGATCCCGAGCAGCGGGCGCCCCGCGTTAATCAGTTCGTCATAAGCTTGCCGTAATTTGAGCAAACTCACCGGCAGCACCCGCAACCGGCCGTTGTCCTGGGACGGGCGCTCGGGGGACGCTCTGCCAAGGCCGATGTTCCGGCTCCTCTACTATCTCTATGCCCGCCGGCTCGCGCGCTACGTGCGAAGCCGGCCGCGGCCGCGCCACGTCGGCGTGATCCTCGACGGCAACCGCCGCCATGGCCGCTCGCTCGGGATCGTCGAGCCGCGCGCGGTCTACGATTTGGGCGCCGACAAGCTCGACGAGATGCTCGAATGGTGCGCCGAGCTTGCGATACCGACCGTGACCTTGTGGGTTTTCTCAACCGAGAATTTCCGCCGCCCGCCGGCCGAGGTATCGGGCATCCTGGCCTCGGTCGCGGCCAAGCTGACGGCACTTGCCGAAGATCCGGCGATCCACCGTCGCCGGGTCCGGGTGCGCGCGATCGGCTGCCTCACAATGCTGCCGCCGCCGGTGCTCGACGCGATCCGGGCGGCCGAGCGGGCCACCGCGCGCTATGACGCGCTCGAGCTGAACATCGCGGTCGCCTACGGCGGCCGGCAGGAGATCGCCGACGCCGTGCGCTCGCTGCTGGCCTCGATGGCGGCGGACGAGATGACATTGGCCGAAGCCATCAGCGAGGTCACCCCCGAGGCGATCGCCCGCCACCTCTACACGGCCGGCCTGCCCGACCCCGATTTGATCATTCGCACGTCGGGCGAGATTCGCCTGTCGGGCTTTTTGTTGTGGCAGAGCGTGCACAGCGAGTTCTATTTCACCGACGTGTTGTGGCCGGTTTTCCGCAAGATCGATTTTCTGCGCGCGATCCGCTCCTACCAGGACCGCCAGCGCCGTTACGGCTGCTGACCCGCCATCCCGGCGGCGGTTTTCCTGGCGCCGCGGGGATAGAAGTCCGCCGTGGCCCGGTCGGGCCAGGCTGCCGGTTGCGAGCTACGCTCCTCGCCGGTCCAGCAGGATGTCGCGGGCGCGGTTGATCTGGCTCGCGAGATAGTCGGAGCCGCCGTGGTCGGGGTGCAGCTTGACCATCAGCCGGCGATGCGCGTCGCGGATCTCGTCGGGTGTCGCGCCGGGTGCGAGGCCGAGGATCGCGTAGGCCTCGTCGGTGGTCATGTCGCTTGCCGGCCGCGCCCTCTTGCTGGCCCCATCTGCCTTGCCGCCGCCCGCCAGCTCCTCGCGCCAGTCGGGATGGAGCCGGTCAAGATAGGCCTCGACAAGCCGCGCCCCTTCTTCGTCCGCGGCGCGGCATTCGCGCAGCAAGGCGACCAGGTCGCCGATCCCCATCTCCTCGATCCGTAGCCCGGCAAACCGGCCGCGCAGCACCGTGCCGGTCATCGTCCCGGTGTCGTGGTCGAGGGTCATCCGCAGAAAGTCGGTCGCGACCGTCGAGCTTTGGCCGCCGCGCGGCGCGCGCCAGCGGTCGAGCAGGTTGCGGAACCTCGCCAGCAGCGGCATCGACATCGCCAGCGGGAACATCAGCGCGGCGATCTCGCGCGCCGGCGGGAACAGCAGCAGCGCCACGACCGCCACCGCGGCGATGCCGATCCCAATCCATTTGAGGTTGCGGGCAAGCCGCACCGGGTCGACATTGACAAAAAGGTAGACCAGCAGCAGCAGCCCGCCGAGAAGGACGACACCGCCGAGCAGGAACGGCATTGCCGCTACCCCCTTTCAGCCTTTGAGCTGCGAGGTCAAGCGCAGCACGTCGCCGCCCTTGCTCTCGCCATATGCGGCAAGCGCGCGATACCCGCCTGCGGCGTAGACCGCGACAGCGGCGAGCAACTCCTTAAGCCGGCCGGCGCTGGCAAGGTCGAAGCTCAGATAGGCGCCGCGCGACAGGGCCGCCATCTGCTTGAACGCGGCCGCCGCGATCGGGTCGCGGCCTTCGTGAAACAGAAAGATCGGGACGCCGAGCAGCCCGAGCTCGCCCGCCAAGCGGCACAGGCGGTCGACCTTTTCCTCCATCGCGTCGCCGACAAAAACCATGGCATTGACCCGGCGCTTGCCGGTCTCGCGAATCGCATGGCTCAAGACGCGCTCGATCTGGGTCTCGCCGCCGACGCAATGGACCCGGCGCATGACGCGGTGTAGCTCGGCGGCGTTCGTCACCCAGCGGCCGGCTTTGCATTCGGCAAAGCCGCGATAAAAGACGAGCTGGATTTCGAGCCCGCCGAGCGCCGCCGTCGCCTCGAACATCTCGCCCTGGATACGGCAGGCGCGGTCCCAGGTCGGCTCGCGGCTGGCGGTGGCGTCGAGCGCGAAGATCAGCCGACCGGTGCCGCCGCCGGCGCGCGCCGGCGCCTGTTTCAGGTCGCGCAGAAACGCATCGACTTCCGCCGAACCCGATTGGGCCGGCAGCTGGCGCTTATCGGAAGCCATGCTCGAACACCGCTCGACGGCTCATGCCCGGGCTATATGGGGGTGCGGTGTCGGTCGGGATCTGAATGTTCCTCCCCTCTGCTCGATGGTGGCGATCCAGCCGTTCTGCGGCAAGGCCGCGCTGCTCGACGCGTGCGACCCATAAACACGCAACGGGGCCGGGACGCGCCAAGGTCTTGCTGTGGTTTTCGCGATGCAACGCCCGCCGGCTCGCGGTCGATCCGACCGGAACAGAGGGATCGAACGTCAACTGCCTATTAGTGTCCTGATCGAGACGTTCTGCATATCTTCAGCATTTGCATCACCGACGAAGCCTGCCCCTGGCAGCGAACAGGGACCGATTTCGGGCATGGGCACCGGCCGGAGCCTGTCCTCGGGCCGGCCAAGGGCCGGACCCGTGGGCCTGTATGGTGAGAGAAGGGTTGCCGTAACCAAATCGCTCGAATTTCTCGATCACTACACTATTCGCCGAGCAGCAGCGTGCGGATCGACTGCGGCTCGCGCAAGAGCGCGCCGAGGCGCGAGACCGCGTCGTCGATCGCCTGCGCATACCGGTGGGCGCCGCCAAAACGCGCCAAGGTTTCCGGCGGCACGAACTTGATCAGCAAGTCGGCGGTCCCCGGCGGCACGCCGACAAAATGCACCATCACCATGCCGTGGTGGCGCAGCAGCAGCATCGCGACAGCCGCCGCGGCTTCGTAGGGGACGATCGGCGCCTCCTCAACACCTGCGCGGTCCATTGCGATTTCGAGCAGGTCGTCGGCCGGGATCTGCACCGTGGTCGGGGTCTCGCGCAGGCGGTTCCCGAAAAACGGGCGCAATTCGCGCGCGATCTCTTTGGTGGTCTCGATCAGCGACCGCACCCGCGCCGGGTGGTATTGCTCGAGCGTGCGGACGACCGCCGGATAGAGCATCTGGCGCGCCTCGAGCCCAAACTCGAACCCGGTCGCGCGGATCTTGGCGACAAGGTCGGAGCGGCCGGCCAGCAACCCGAGGCGCGGGCCGATCGTGCCGTATTTGTCGAGCCCGGTGGCGCCGAGGTCGACCCCAAGCCCGAGCATGCGCGGCTGGCCGAAGGCGGCCGGGCCGACCCGCGCGCCGCCGGCGTCGTCAACATAGACCGGCGCCCCCTTGTCGTGGGCGAGCCGCACGATCCGGCTAATCTCGCCCTCGGGCATCAGGTCATAGGTCACGGCAAGGCGGGTCAGGTCGACGAGCGCAACCTTGGGCTCGGCGGCAATCGCACGTTCGAACATCGCCAGCCCGGCGGTGTCGACAAATCGGGCGCCGACATGGTTTGCCGCGCGCACGACTGAGGGATGGCTGTAGCTCGACGACACCCCGATCACGACGTCGCCGGGTTTTACGAGGCTCAGATGCGTCGCCAAGGTGGCGCCGGTCATGCGGTTGAACACCGCCACGTCGTGCCGGTCGGGCGCTCCGCCAAAATGGTCGAGCGCCAGCTCGCGCAAGCGCTCGAAGCAGAACGCCGGCGCGATCTCGTCGTCGGCAAGGGCAAGCTCGTCGCCGGTCATCGGCAGCGCGTGCTCGAGCCCGGTGAAGATGAACAGGTTGTCATGCCCGCGCTCGCGCATGACCGCCCAGGCGCGCTGCAACTTGCGGAAGTCGTCCTCGGTCGTGGCCAGAATCCGGCCGCGCGCGTAGGGCAAAGTGTGGGCGTGCGGGTTGCCGAAACGATCGGTCGTCATGCGCGGTTTTCCTTGCCGGATGCCGGAATGCCGCACCGTAGCTGCCCCTCTTTGTTCGCTCAAGCAGCGGGGCTGCCTCGCCCGACCTCCGCCGGGCGGACTGGGCGGCGCTGGCGATTGCATTTGGCGCTTTCCCAGGGCTCAAATTAAAAAAACGACGGTTCTCGGGAGGCAAGAGCAATGGTCAAATTGCACGTCAACGGCCAGGAGCAGCGGTGCAGCAGCCGCGGCGGGCGCCGCCTCGTCTGGTTCAAGCTTCTTGACCGGGTGGCGCCCGCGATGCCGGGCACGATGCAGTCACCAGCCAGCTCGGCTGGCTCATCTCGATCACCGCGATCAGCGTGCTATCCTGATCGAGAGCGGCGAGGCATCGGCTAAGAGCCCGCCGCGGCGCAGGCCGGGGTCGTTCACCTGCGGCATGGGGCACCCCCCGTCGATTTACGTGAAGCGACGATGACGCCACGCCCGCGCCGCTCGCCCCACAGCATCTCTGGGTTCCCGCTTCGCGGAATGACGAAGAGATCAGGGGATGGGTGCTAAACGTCAGACGCATCCACTAGAAGCCGGGGGTCGGCGAAGTCGCGTGTGGTCGTTTGGCATCGCTGGCCATGCGTCTCACGGGTGATGGGTTTCGCTGTGCTCAACTCGTCCTACTTAGCTGCTTAGATGCCCCCGGTGGGGCGCGGTGGGATGCGACGGGCGAGGGTGCCGCTGGGTGACGATCGGCTTTGAAATTTTGGCGCGCGATGGTGCCGCGCGGCGCGGCCGGCTTGCGACCGCGCACGGGGTCGTCGAGACGCCGGTGTTCATGCCGGTCGGCACCGCCGCGACG
>DATMLF010000207.1:0-16488 GCA_035570595.1 Allostellaceae bacterium | reverse complement strand
GATCTCGGAATCGCCGTTGCGGATCGCCTGATAGCCGAGCGCCACGGTGCGCAGCCCCGAGCCGCACAGCTGGTTGACGCCGTAGGCGGTGACCTCGAACGGCAGCCCGGCGCCGATCGCCGCCTGCCGCGCCGGGTTCTGACCCTCGCCGGCGGCCAGGATCTGGCCCATGATGACCTCGGAGACCTCTTTCGGGTCGACCTCGGCGCGGCGCAATGCCTCGGCGATCGCAACCTCGCCGAGCTTGTGCGGCGGCAGGCTCGCGAGCCCGCCATTGAACGCCCCGACCGGGGTCCGCACCGCGCCGGCAATAACGATATCCGTCATAAAGTGATCTCCTCGCAGGGTCTGCGCCTGGTACGGGCAACCTTGGGTGAATGTAGGAGCCGGTCCGAAGGCTGTCCAGCCGGCGGGGTTGTCACGCTGCGCCAAGCCGCGCCCGCAGCCAGCACCCGATCGGCTGCCACAACATTGCCGGGGCGCGCGCCGCGGACATCATGCCGACATGGCCGAGCGGCGGCCGCAACACCTCGGCCTCCGGGATCGCCGTCAACGGCTCGGCGGAGGCCGGCGGGACGATGCGGTCGCGCCCGGGAATGACGACAAGCGCCGGGCAGCGCAGCGCCTGCGGGCTGACCGGGCGCCCGGTGACGCGCCACGCCCCGCGACCGGGCTGGTTTTCGCCGTACCACGAGCACAGGCAGTCGCGTGCCGCCGCGAGCGGCAACGGCACACCGTCGTTGATCCAGTCCTCGAGCGCCACAAAGCCGCGAGCCTCCGCGCCCGATGGGTCAAGCCCGGCAAAGCGCACGAATTTGCGCTCGGCGAGAAACGGATCGAGCAGAAAGAACAGGCTCTGGACAAGCTCCACCGGCATCGTCGCGGCGGCTGGTTCGGGAGCCGGCAAACAGTCGCCCAAAAGCCCGAGGAAACGCGCGTGCGCTTGCCGCTCGGCATGGAAATCCCACGGCGTCGCCAGCAGCGCGAGGCCCCTCACCTGCCGTTCCCGGCGCAAGGCCAGCGCCACGGCGAACAGCCCGCCCATGCAGTAGCCGAGAACCCCCAAGGGCTCGCCGGCGGCCTGCGCCGCCGCGGCAAAGGCGCGGTCGAGCCGGTCGACGCAGCCCTCCACGTCGAGCCCGATTTCGGCGGCACCGGGGCGCCCCCAGTCGATGACCAGCGGACGCAGCCCGTGACCCGCGAGGTGGTTGAGAAAGCTGCGCTCGGGCAACAGGTCGAGCACGTGCCAACGGTTGACCAGCGACGGCACGACCAGCACCGCCGGCCCGGCGCCGCCGGGCGAGTGGTCGAGGAGCCGGGTGGCGCCCTCGCGCCACAGCACCGCCGGCTCGGCAGCCGGCCGCCGGTAGGGGTGGCGGCGATAGGCTTCGAGACCGACAAGGTAGGCTTCGGCGCGCCGCGCAAGCTCGGCGTCAAGCGCCACGGCGACCTCGTCACGCCCGAACGCGGCGATTTCGTCGGCGAGGGCGCGCAGGCGCTGGCCCACCCTGCTCAAGGGCAGCGACGCGCTCTTCAAGAACGGCAACGCGATGCGCGAGCTCAGCCACAGCCCCGCGGCGCTCATCAGGTGCGCCGGCAGCGGGCGCGGCGCGAGCCGCCGGTCCGGCCTCTCGCCCGGGATCATGCGGCGCGGGACCGCCGGTCGCCCAACCCCATGGCAGCGGCACCTCCGGACAATCGGACAGCGCCGCGAGATATTCCCCCCACAGTGCCAGATAGCGGCGCGCG
This sequence comes from Allostellaceae bacterium, assembly GCA_035570595.1. Lineage (GTDB taxonomy): Bacteria > Pseudomonadota > Alphaproteobacteria > ATCC43930 > CGMCC-115725 > AP-15. The sequence goes on along the minus strand of DATMLF010000207.1, from coordinate 14,739 downwards.
AGGTCTTGGGCGTCGGTCATCGGCTGCAATATATTCCGATGTCACCATGTTTCCGATGTCACCGTCGCGAAAGCGCGCCCGAGGCGGCCCCCACGGGTTTGATGAGGCGATCGGGCCCAAACGCTGTATGGTAGCGGCCGGGGACCGTTCCCGAGGGGAGATGGCGCGCGTATGAACACCCCGAACAGCGACAAGCCCGGCGGCACCAAGCCCGTGGTTGTCAAGAAATACGCCAATCGGCGCCTCTACAACACCGCGACGAGCAGCTATGTCACCCTCGACGACCTCGCCAAGCTGATCAAGGAAGGCGGCGATTTCGTGGCTCACGACGCCAAGACCGGCGAGGACATCACCCGCTCGGTGTTGACCCAGATTATCGTCGAGCAGGAGCAGAAGGGCCAAAACCTTCTCCCGATCAGCTTTTTGCGCCAGCTGATCTCGTTTTACGGCGACAGCGTGCAATTCCTGGTGCCGGGCTATCTCGAGCAGGCGATGGTTGCGTTCAACCGCAACCAGGAGCAGATGCGCAAGAGTTTGCAGGCGACGTTCGGCATGTTTCCGTTTGGGCAATTCGAGGAGATGGGCAAGCAAAACATGGCATTGTTCCAGCGCGCGCTCAAAATGATGGCGCCCTACAGCGGCGAGGAGAAGCCGGCCGGGACCGACGGAGCGCCGCCGGGGGCGGCCGGCGAGGATCCGCGGTTGAAGCGCCTCGAAGCGCAGATCGACGCGCTGACCCGCCAGCTCGAAAGCCTCGGCAAGGAGCGCGAGCCGGAGCCGCGCTAATGCGGCGAACCGGAGGTGTCCTGGACCGGGTCGCCGCGCCGTAACGCTGCCGCCATGGATGTCGCCGCCAAAATCTGCGGGTTGTCGAGCAAGGCCGGGGTGACCGCCGCGGTTGAGGGCGGTGCGGCATATCTAGGCTTTGTGTTCTATCCGCCGAGCCCGCGCGCGGTTTCGCCCGCCGACATGGCGCGCTTGTGCGCCGGGGTCCCCGAACGGATCGCGCGGGTCGGACTGTTTGTGGACGCCGAGGACGACGAGATCGCCACGGTGCTTGCCGCGGCACCCGTCGACATCCTGCAATTTCACGGGACGGAGAGCCCGCAGCGGGTCGCCCACGCCAAGGCGAGGTTCGGCTGCCCGATCATGAAAGCCGTTGCGGTCGCCACACCCGACGATGTCGTCATCGCCAGGCAATACCAAGAAACGGCCGACCTGCTGCTGTTCGACGCGAAGCCGCCGCGCCGGTCGGACACGCTGCCGGGCGGCAACGGGCTTCCCTTCGACTGGGCGCTGCTCGCCGGCCATACATGGCGGTTGCCGTGGATGCTGTCGGGCGGGTTGACCGCCGAGCTGCTGCCCGAGGCAGTGCGCGTTTCGGGGGCCGCCTGCGTCGACGTGTCCTCGGGGGTCGAGAGCCGTCCTGGCAAAAAGGACCCCGCCAAGATCCGCGCCTTCCTCGCCGCCGCCGGGCGGCTGTAGGGCGCGCCGCGAGCAAGGAGAGGATGCGATGCAGATTGTCGACGCGCAAATCCACCTGTGGGGATCGGGGCTGCCGAGCAACCTGTCGCATCGCCAGGTGACGGCGTTTACCCCCGAGGAGGCGGTGGCGCTGATGGACGAGGGCGGGGTCGATGCCGCGGTCATTCACCCGCCGGGCTGGGACCCGAACTCCACCGAGATGGCGTTCGCCGCCGTGCGCAACTACCCCGGGCGGTTCGCGATCATGGGGGCGGTGCCGCTCGACCGGTCGGAGTCGCGCGCCAAGGTCGCCCGATGGCGCGAGCAGCCGGGGATGCTCGGCCTGCGGTACGGTTTTCTCACCGACCCGATGCGGCAATGGCTGCACGACGGCACGATCGACTGGCTGTGGGCGGCGGCCGAGGAGGCCGGGGTGCCGATCGCGGCATTGGCGACGGGTTCGCTCGCCGAGCTCGGCCGGATTGCCGAGCGCCACCCTGGGCTGCGCCTGACGATCGACCATCTGGGCGGCCGGGGCGGCACGAGCACGCTGAAAGACACCGCGGCGATGACCCACATCCCGGAGCTGCTGGCGTTGGCGAAATTACCCAATGTCGCAGTCAAGGCAACCGGCGTGCCGCACTATTCGAGCGAGGCTTATCCGTTTCCGGCGCTGCACGCCTACCTGTGGCAGGTCTTCGACGCGTTCGGGCCGGAGCGCATGTTCTGGGGCACCGACATCACCAAGATGCCGTGCTCGTGGCAGCAATGCGTGACGATGTTCACCGAGGAATTGCCGTGGCTGAAGGGCCGCGACAAGGAGCTCGTCATGGGCTATGCGCTGTGCGCCTGGTGGGGCTGGGACCGCGCCGCCTGACCAAACGCCCGCGACCGCTCAGCCGGCGGGCGGGCCAGGGGGCCGGCGGCCGGCGATCGGGACGAGGGCGCGCTCGACCGGCCCCATATAGAGCTGGCGCGGGCGGCAGATGCGAGTCTCGGGGTCGGCGACCATCTCGTTCCAATGCGCGACCCACCCGGCGGTGCGCGCGACCGCGAAAATCGGCGTGAACATCGGCGGCGGCAGCCCCAATGCGCGGAAGATGATCCCCGAATAGAAATCGACATTCGGGTAGAGCTTGCGGCTGACAAAATAATCGTCCTCGAGGGCGATCCGCTCGAGCTCCATCGCGAGTCGCAGCAATGGGTCGTCGCGCTGGCCGAGGGCGTCCAACACTTCGTGGCACAGCGGGCGCAACACCTTGGCGCGCGGGTCGTAGCTCTTGTAGACGCGGTGGCCGAAACCCATCAGCCGGTAAGGGTCGCCGCGGTCCTTCGCGCGGCGCAGCATTTCGGGGATGCGGTCGACCGTGCCGATCTCTTCCAGCGTCTGCAGCACGGCCTCGTTGGCGCCGCCGTGCAATGGCCCCCACAGCGCGGCAATGGCCGCGGCGGTGCACGCGTAGGGATTGGCGCGGGTCGAGCCGACGAGCCGCATCGCCGTGGTCGAGGCGTTCTGCTCGTGGTCGGCCTGGATGATCAAGAGCGCATCGAGCGCCTTTACCGCCGCGGGCGCCGGGCTATAGGGCCCGGTCGGCGACGCGAACAGCATGTAGAGCAGGTTTTCGGCATAGCCGAGGTCATCCCGCGGTTGCGCGAACGGCTGGCCGAGCGAATGTCTGTAGGCCATCGCGGCGATCGTCGGCATCTTGGCGATCAGGCGATATGAGGCGACCGTCCGGTGCCCGGGGTCAAAGATGTCGAGCCCGTCATGGTACGAGGCCGCCAGGGCGCCGACGACGCTGCACATGACCGCCATCGGGTGCGCCTCGCGGCGGAAGCCGCCAAAAATCGTGTGGAGCTGCTCGTTCAGCCTCGAATACCGGGCTATGTCGCCGGTGAACCGCGCCAGCCGCGCCGCGTCGGGCAATTCGCCGTCGAGCAGCAGGGCAGTGGTTTCGAGAAACTCGCAATTCTCGACGACGGCGTCGATCGGATAGCCGCGATAGAGCAGCACGCCGTTGTCGCCGTCGACATAGGTGATCGCCGAGCGGCAGATGCCGGTCTCGCCGAGTGCGGGGTCATAGGCGTAGCAGCCCTGTTCCTTGTAGAGGTTGCGGATGTCGGCCATCGGCGCCCCGAGGCTGGGGCGCAACAAGGGCAGCGGCTTGAGGGCGGTTTGCTCAAACCGGGGTTGCGTCCGGTCGAGATCGGCGATTGCGCTCATCGGCTCCTCCGCGTAGACGGTGTGGATGGATGGAGTTGATCTCCTGACCTGAGCTAAGTCAACCTTGATTCAATAATCAACCTTTGCCGATGCTGCTGACCGCGCGCGAAGCCGCCGACCGCCTCGGGATCAAGCTCGACACGCTTTACGCTTATGTCAGCCGCGGCCGGCTGCGCTCGGTGACGGTGCCGGGCACGCGCCAGCGCCGCTACCGCGCCGCCGATGTCGAGGCGTTGCGCGACGCCGCGGCGCCGGGGCGCGCCACGCCGGCCGACGCGCTGGCGCCGATCATCGTCTCGTCGATCTGTCTGATCGAGGGCGGCCGGCTTTATTACCGCGGTCATGATGCGATCGGTCTCGCCGAGACCGCCACGCTGGAGGAGGTGGCGGCGCTGCTGTGGGGGGACGCGGCCCCTCACCCCAACCCTATCGGCGCAAGCGGGGAAAGCGAGGAACCCACGCCTCAGGCGTCCGAGGGCGCGGGGCCGCCCGGTCTGATCGAGCGCTGCCAGGCCAGGCTCGCGGCTCTCGCCGACGCCGACCTGCTGGCGCTCGACCTGACCCGGCTCGGCGTCGTGCGCACCGGCCGGCGGATTTTGCATGCGCTCGCCGGATGCGTTGCGCCCGGTCGGGTCGCGGTCGAGCCGGTCCATCGCCAGCTCGCCGCGGCATGGGACTTGGACGATCCGGGCGCCGACCTCGTGCGGCGCTGCCTCGTTCTGCTCGCCGACCACGAACTGAACGCGTCGACCTTTGTCGCGCGCTGCGTCGCCTCGACCGCGGCCACGCCCCATGCGGTCGTCGTGGCGGCCCTGGCAGCGCTGTCAGGGCGGCGGCACGGCGGCGCTTCGGCCCGCGCTGCCGCGCTGTTTCGCGACATCGCCGGCAGCGAGGACCCGTTGACCCTGATGGCGGCGCGGCTTGCCCGTGACGAGGATCTGCCCGGCTTCGGCCATTTCCTCTATCCCGACGGAGACCCGCGCGCAGCCGCGATCCTCGCGGCGACGGCTCGCGCCCGGCCGCAGGCGCAAGCTGCCATCGCAGCGGCGGCCGCCGCCGGGGCGCGCCTCACCGGCCGGCTCCCCAATGTCGATTTCGCGCTCGCCGCGGCGACGACCGCGCTCGGACTGCCGCCGAACGCAGCGCTCGGCCTCTTTGTGGTCGGCCGCGCCGTCGGCTGGGTCGCGCATGCGATCGAGCAGTACGAAAGCGGCGTCCTGATCCGTCCGCGCGCTCGCTATGCCGGCCCGCGTCCCCATGCGGGACCCTGTTAGCTGGCAGGTTAGCTAGGCGGGTGGGTGCGGTGGCGAGATCGAGCCGCGATACGGGCAAGCCGCGTTTCGATCCGGCCGATACGCGGTTGCGGGAACCGATTCAAGCCGCGGCGCGATCATGCTAGGCTCCCTCGTAACCGAGCACGCAAGGAGACCGCGCTTGAGCGAGCGCGCATCATCGTCACCGTCCGATTGGCGCGACCAGATTTTCGCGGTGCTGAAACAGGCCGGCATCGCGCAGGTCGGCTATGTGCCCGATGCCGGGCATGCGCGCCTGATCGAGCTGGTCGGCGCCGACCCGGACATCCAGGGGATCGCGTTGACGACCGAGGAGGAAGGGATCGCGGTCGCCGCCGGCGCCTGGCTCGGCGGCCAGCGCGCCGCCGTGTTGATGCAGTCGAGCGGTGTCGGCAACTGCGTCAACATGCTCTCGCTCGCCAAAAACTGCCGTTTCCCGCTTGTTCTGCTGGTGACGATGCGCGGCGAATGGGCCGAGTTCAACCCGTGGCAGGTGCCGATGGGCACCAAGACCGCGGCGGCGCTCGAGCTGATGGACGTGCTTGTTTATCGCGTCGAGCGCGCGGAGGACGCGGCCGAGACCGTCGCCGCCGCGGTCGAGGGCGCCTACAACGGCGACCTCGCGGTTGCCGTCCTGCTGTCGCAGCGGCTCGTCGGCGCCAAACGGTGGGTGAAATGATCGCCAACGACCGCCGCCTCGACCGCCGCGCCGCGATCCGCGTCCTGCTCGACCGGCGCGACGACCTGCTGCTGGTCACCGGCCTCGGCTCGACCAGCTGGGACGCCGCCTCGGTCGGCGACGACCCGCGGAATTTTTATCTATGGGGCGCGATGGGGTCGGCGGCGCTCGTAGGCCTGGGCTTGGCGTTGGCGCAGCCCCGGCATCGGGTGCTGGTCGTGACCGGCGACGGCGAGATGCTGATGGGGCTGGGCGGGCTCGCCACGATCGGGGTGCGCCGGCCGCCGAACCTGGCGCTGGCGGTGTTCGACAACGGCCATTACGGCGAGACCGGCATGCAGCCGAGCCATACCGAGGGCGGGGTGGCGCTGGTCGGCGTGGCGCGCGCCTGCGGCATCCGGGAAACCTTCGAGATCAGCGACGAGATGGGGCTGCGCGAATTTGCCGGCCGCGTCCACAAGTCGACCACCACCCTGTTCGCCTGCGTCGCGATCCGCGCCGACGAGCCGCCGCGGGTATTGCCGCCGCGCGACGGGGTCTACCTCAAAATCCGGTTCCGTCGGGCGATCGGCCTCGACACCTGACGCGCAGCCCTGCGGCTTCTACTCCCACCCGCCGGGGGCGCCGACCGCCCAAGCCGCGACAAACACCCGGCCATCGACCACCTGGGCCGCGATCTTGGCCGCGGCACCCTCGTCCGGGGCTTGAGCCTTGCCGCTCTCCAGATCGATGACCCAGCCATGCAGCGGGCAGGACACCGTGCAGCCGCGGATGAACCCCTCCGAGAGCGGCGCGCCGCGGTGCGGGCAATGGTTGACCAGCGCGAAAACGCGGTCGTCGGCGGTGCGGAAAACGGCGATCGGGTGCGGCTTGCCCGACCGCTTCACCCGCCGCGAGCCTTCCCGCGGGATGTCCTCGAGCCCGCCGACCTCGACCCAGCGCTCCTCCGGCATGGCTCAGCGCACCATTGCCCGGACGCGACGCACCCGATGATCGATCACTCCAAACCTCGCCTTTCAATGATACTTGCCGACGCATCATAGTAGCGCACCGCGAGATGAGGGAAACCGATTATCCTCGGCTGCATTCGAGGGTAGCGATGCGCCGGCAATGCCGCCGGGCTATCGGCGAGGGCGTCAACTCGTACGGTGGGTTGAGCGGCCGCGAAACCACGGCGAAAAAATGGGGTTCGCTCCGCTCAACCCATCCTACGCGGTACGCTCCGGTTCTCCGGACGGCTCGCCGGCGGTGACGGCAAGCGGGCTCGCGGAGCGCGACGTGGCGGACAGCTTGACCGGGATGCGCCACAGGGGCGAGAGTTGACGGCTGAAACCAGCCGTTGCGCTGTTCGCGGAGCCGTGTGGGTCCGTGTCGGCAGGGCGGCCGGCTAAATTCTCGAACCAAGAAAGGGCCGCTACCGTGAGCGTCGGAACCCTGCCGCTGGCGAAATTCACCGTTCTCGACCTGACCCATGCCCGCGCCGGGCCGACCGCGGTGCGCCAGCTCGCCGATTGGGGCGCGAACGTCATCAAGATCGAGCGCCGCGGCGACGACGGCCGCGACGTGACCGGCGCGCGCCGCGATGGGTTCGATTTCCAGAACCTGCACCGCAACAAGCGCAGCCTCACGCTCGATTTGAAGACCAAGGAAGGGCGCGAAATCTTTTTCGACCTGGCCAAGGACGCCGACGTCATCGTTGAGAATTTCCGCTCCGAGGTGAAATACCGGCTCGGCGTCGATTATGAGAGCGTCAAAAAGATCAACCCGCGCATCGTCTATGGCAGCATCTCCGGCTTTGGCCAGACCGGCCCCTACGCGAAGCGGCCGGGGGTCGACCAGATCGCCCAGGGCATGGGCGGGCTGATGTCGATCACCGGCTTGCCGGGCCAGGGGCCGGTGCGGGTCGGCATCCCGATCGACGACCTGTGCGCCGGGATCCTGCTGGCCCAGGGCATCCTGATGGCGCTGCTCGAGCGCGAGAGCTCGGGCGAGGGGCAGTGGGTGCACACCTCGCTCCTTGAAGCGCAGATTTTCATGCTCGATTTCCAGGGCTCGCGCTGGCTGATGGCGGGCGAGGTCGCCAAGCAAGCCGGCAACGACCACCCGACCGGGATTCCGACCGGGGTGTTCCCGACCTCGGACGGGCAGATCAACATCGCCGCGTCGGGCGACCACATGTTCCGTCGTTTTTGCGAGGCGGCCGACGCGGCGGCTTTGCTCGACGACCCTGATTACGCGACCGGGGCGGCGCGCTCGAAGAACCGCAAGGCGCTCAACGAAACGCTCGGCGAGATCACCAAAAAGCGCCCGAGCGCCTATTGGGTCGAGCTGATGAACGAGGTCGGCGTGCCGTGTGGGCCGATCTACACGATCGACCAGACCTTTGCCGACCCGCAGGTGCAGCATCTCGAAATGGCGCGGCCGATCGACCATCCCCGGCTCGGCCCGTTGAAGGCCGTCGGCCAGGCGATCAACATGACCCGCACGCCCGAGCCCGAGAAGCTGCGCCCGACCCCCGGCCTCGGCGAGCATACCGACGACATCTTGCACGGGCTTGGCTACAGCGACGCGAAAATCGCCGACCTGCGCGCGAGCGGCGTCATCTGACAGGGCGGCGCCTACGCTATCGCGCGCGAGTAGGGTCGCAGCCGGCGGCAAGCGGCGGGCCGCTACCCCGATCCTGGCGTCCACGCCCTGGGGAGGCGGGGAACCCGCGCCAATGAACGGCACGGATGGCCGGGGCCGGTCCGGCCGCGAGATCGCGGGCTGACCCCCGCGCGCTCAACGCCCCCGCTTTCGCCCGGCGGGTAGCGGGCGGATGCGCATGGCGGCGCGATCTGCCACAGTGCGTTCGGTTTGGGAGGAGAGCGCCGCATGCCGACCGGCCTCGGGGGTCGCGCGACCCGCAATTTCCTGCTCCTGCTGTGCACGATGGAGTTCATCCTGTTTATCGACCGCGTCAACCTCGCGGCCGCGGCGCCGGTCATGCAAAAGGACCTGGTGCTGAGCAATGTCGCGCTGGGCCTCGCGTTTTCCGCCTTCAACTATTCCTACGCCCCGTTCCAGCTGGTCGGCGGCTGGTTTGCCGACCGCTTTGGCGCGCGCCGCACACTGACCGTCTGCGGGCTGGCGTGGTCGGCGACGACGATCGCGACCGCGGCGGTGGCCGGGCTTGCCTCGCTGTTCGCCGTGCGCTTGGCGCTCGGCATGGGCGAAGGCGCCACCCTGCCGGCTTCGACGCGCGCCCTCTCGAAATGGACGTCGCTCGCCTCGCGCGGCACAGCGGTCGGCATCGCCCATTCCGCCGGGCGTCTCGGCGCGGGGGCGGCGGCGCCGATCGTCGCCCTTCTGATCACCTGGTTCTCGTGGCGTTTCTCGTTCGTGGCGCTCGGCATCCTGTCGGCCGGCTGGGCCGCGTTGTGGTGGCGGTATTTTCACGAGGACCCGCGCCGGCATCCCGGCATCACCGCGGCCGAGCTCGCCGTGCTGCCGGCGGCCGACCCCGCGGCGCAGGGCGGTTCCGGCCCGGTGCCGTGGCGCCGCCTCGTGCCGCGCGTGGCGCCGTTGATGATCGTCTATTTCTGCCAGGGCTGGACGGGGTGGCTCTACGTGACCTGGATGCCGTCGCTGTTTCAGAAGAACTACGGCCTCGACCTGAAGAAATCGTCGCTGTTCTACGCGGCGATGCTGCTGAGCGCGATGGTCGCCGAATTGCTCGGCGGGGTCGTCACCGACTGGCTGCTACGCCGTAGCGGCAACCTGCGGATCGCGCGCTCGACGCTGATCGCATTCAGCTGGACGCTCGCCGTGGCGGGGCTGGTGCCGGCGATCTTCGTCCACGACCTGGCGATCGGGCTTGCCGGCTTTACCGTCGCGTTGTTCTTTCTGGGCTTTGCGATCTCGCCGTTGTGGACCGCGACGATGGACATCGCCCCCGACTACGCCGGCTCGTCGAGCGCCTTGATGAATGCCGCGGGCGCCGTCGCGGGGATTTTGTCGCCGGTCGTGTTTGGCTGGATCCTGCAGCGCACCGGCAGCTGGACGACGCCGTTCGCCTTTTCGGTCGGCCTGTTGCTGTTTGCGATCGTCATGACCCACTGGATCCGGCCCGACCGCTCGCTCGGCAAGGCTCCGCCGCGGATTGGCCGGTTGGCGGTCGCCGGCGGCTAGCCGGCGATGCATGCGCGGGGTGCGCAGCCCGCCGCGTTCTGCCACAATCGGGCGATCGACGGGACCGCCCCCATCATCGACAAGGAGCCAGCACCGCCATGCTCGACCAGCCTTTGACCAGCAAGATGATCGCCGAAAAGGACGGGGCGATCGGCCACCTCGTTTTCAACAACCCGGCGCGCCACAATGCGGTCTCGCTCGAGATGTGGGAGGGGGTGGCGCGCATCCTCGACGATTTCGAGCGCGACGACGCCGTCCGGGTCATCGTCGTCTCGGGCGCCGGCGGCCGTGCCTTTGTCTCCGGGGCCGACATCTCCGAATTCAAGGAGCGCCGCGCGTCCGAGGAAGCCGCCGCCGCCTACGCGCGGATTTCGGAGGGGGCGCGGCTGCGGCTGCAGGAGACGCTGAAGCCGACGATCGCGATGATCCGCGGCTACTGTATCGGCGGCGGCGTCGGAACAGCGCTAGCCTGCGACATGCGGATCGCCGCCGAGGGGTCGAAATTCGGCGTCCCGGCGGCAAAGCTCGGGCTCGGCTACGCCTATGACGGCATCAAGAAGCTCGTCGACTTGGTGGGCCCGGCCCATGCCCGCGAGATTTTTTTCACGGCGCGCCAGTTCACCGCCGAGGAGGCGTTGCGCATGGGCCTCGTCAACCAGGTGGTGCCGGAAGCGGAGCTCGACGGCTACGTCAAGAATTACTGCGACATGATCGCGACCAACGCGCCGTTGACGGTGCGCGCCGCCAAGGTCGCGATCCGCGAGGCGCTGAAGGACGAGACCGCGCGCGACCTCGGCCTGTGCAAGCGGCTCGTCGACGAATGCTTTGCCAGCGCCGATTACGCCGAGGGCCGCACCGCCTTCATGGAAAAGCGCAAACCGGTATTCACGGGGCGGTGAAACTGGGTCGTCTGCTTCTCTCGGTCTGGATTGCCGCGTCGCTGCGCTCCTCGCAATGACACCCCTCTCGTCATTGCGCGCTTCTGTGTCATTGCGCGCTTCTGTGTCATTGCGAGCGCAGCGAAGCAATCTCGGGCGCGCCCTGTGAACTCCGGGATTGCCGCGTCGCTGCGCTCCTCGCAATGACGGGTTCTCCTTCGGTGTCTAAACAATATTGTGTATACATTCTGACCAACGAGCGACACACCGTTCTTTATACCGGTGTAACTGCGGATTTGAAGCGGCGCGTATACCAGCACCGCGAGAAGGTTCTGCCAGGTTTCACGAGGCGATACAACGTATCGAAGCTGGTATACTACGAATGTACCGAAGATGTTTCTGATGCTATCGGACGAGAGAAGCGAATCAAGGGCGGCTCGCGACGAAGAAGATCGCGCTTGTAACCGCCTTCAATCCGGAATGGCCGGAGCTATATGACGATCTTTAGAGTGTTGTTGTCATTGCGAGCGGAGCGAAGCAATCCCGAAGTCGCGTTGTGAACCGCGGGATTGCCGCGTCGCTGCGCGCCTCGCAATGACCCGTTTTAGCAGAGCGAACCGATGAAACTGCCCGCGCACGCCCGCTACGACTACGTCCCGATCCACAAGCGCCCGCAATATGACTGGCCCGAGGGCAAGCGGCTCGCGGTCGCGTTCAACAACAACATCGAGCATTTCGCGTTCGGCGCCGGGCTCGGCAGCGATTCGACCGGGGCGCAGGCGGCGCAGAGCCAGCGCAACTATGCCTGGCGCGACTACGGCAACCGTGTCGGCCTGTGGTACTATCTCGACCTCCTCGACGAGTTCGGCCTGCCGGGCGCCCACAACGTCAACTCGGCGGTGCTCGAGGCTTGCCCCGAGATCGGCCTGCGCCTGAAAGCCCGCGGCGACGAATTTGTCGGCCATGGCCGCACCAACTCCGAGCGCCAGGACGTGCTGTGGGAGGAGGACGAGCGGCGGCTGATCGCCGAGTGCACCGAGGTGCTGACGCGGGTCGCGGGCCGCCCGCCCGAGGGCTGGCTCGGCCCCTACATCGCCGAGAGTGCCGTCACGCTCGACCTCTTGAAGGAGGCCGGCTATCGCTACGTCATGGACTGGGCGATGGACGACCAGCCGGTCTGGATGCGCACCCGCGCGGGGCCGATCCTGTCGGTCCCCTACCCGCTCGAGCTCAATGATTCGCCGGCGATGGTGTTTCGCCGCCACACCGGGCGCCAGTTCGCCGAGATGGTCGTCGACCAGTTCGACGAGATGCTGCACCAGTCGAAAAAATACCCGCTGGTGTTCGCGGTGTCGGCGCACCCGTTTGTCGTCGGCCAGCCGTTCCGGCTGCACGCCTTCCGCGACGCCCTCCGCCACATCCTCGAACGTCGCGACGAATTGTGGATCACCACACCGGGCGAGATCGCCCGCTATTGCGCGAGCCTGCCCGACGGGACCATCCCCGGCTCCGACTAGGGCGTGTCGTCAATCATCAGCGTGGGGTTTCAGATTCGACATCGAGGCCGCGCTACACCCCATCCCCACCATCCCGGCGAAGGAGCGCGTGAAGAAATCGGACAACTTGAGTACTCGTCATTCCGGGATGCCTCTTGGCAGGCCCGGAACCTAGGAAAACGGCGCCGTGCCGGTATTTCCCAAGGCCGTTTGCATCGGTTCCGGGCTCGTGGGCTCTGCCCCCGCCCCGGAATGACAGCATTTGACATTTCTTCACACGCTCAACGGCCGGGACCCATTTCTGCCGTGGGCACCGGCCCCTTGTTCGTTGCCAGGGGCAGGCTTCGCCGGTGTGGGCATAGATTGTGCTACGGCTTCCGACGCGGCATCGGCGGATTGACGACACCCCTTAGCCGCCGCGGCACCACGCACGTCACAGGAGAAGAGCATGACGATCGAGCGGCACCGGGTCGGGGCGCGGATGAGCCAGGCGGTCGCCTATGGGCAGACCGTCTACCTCGCCGGGCAGGTGGCGGACACGCCGGCGGCGGGCGTGCGGCAGCAGACCGAGGAGGTGTTGCGCAAGATCGACGAATTGCTCGCCGCCGCCGGCACGGATAATTCCAAGCTCTTGTCGGCGACGATCTGGCTCTGCGACATGCGCCATTTCGACGAGATGAACGCGGTGTGGGACGCCTGGGTGTCGGCCGGCAACACGCCCGGCCGGGCCTGCGTCGAAGCCCGCCTCGCCGCCCCGTACTGGAAAGTCGAGATCGCCGTCGTCGCCGCCCGCGAATGAGGCGCGAGCCGCCGCGCTCTACCCTCGCGCTTGCGGAAGGTCCATGCGGACCGCGACGGCGGCGCTGGCGATGACGGCGACGTCGCCGGTTTCGGGGTTCGGGACGTCGAGCCCGCCCTTGACGATCTTGACCGTGACCTCGCCGTGCGGCAGCGCCGCCTTGACCGCGGCGGCGTCGACCTTTGCCGGCTGCTGCACGCCGACCGTCACCTCGACCTGCATTCGCCGCGCGTCGAGCTTCAACGTGCCGATCAGCGGCAGCGAGCTGTGGTGGATCGCGTCCTCGACCGCGCGCACCGCCGCCTTGGTGTAGTCGCCGCCGTGCAGATCGTTGCCGGTGCCCATTTCGAGAATGACGCGCTTGGCGGCCATCACCGAGCCCCCTCTGGCAAATCGAGCCGCACGAGTGCCGCGGCATTGGCGATCACCGTCTTATTCGTGCCGGAATCGTTGGGTATCTCAAGCCCGCCCTCGACCACCTCGACGGTCCCGGTGCCGTGCGGCAATACCGCCAGCACCGCCGCCTTGTCGACTTCTTCCGGATGCGGAACACCGATCCTGACCTCGACCCGCATCGCATCGACCGGCAATCCGACCGCGTCGGCGACGCTGAGCGAGTTGTGCCACAGCGCGTCGCGCAGCGCGCGCACCGCCGCTTTCGTGTAGTCGGCGCCGCGGATGTCGGTGCCCATCCCGATCTCCAGCACCATGCGCTGCCACGCCATCCTGTCCTCCCGCGACGCCGTTGCCGAACACGAGTTTACCGGCCCGGCCAGGCCGCGTCACCCCGCTCGCGCGGCGTGGAGTGCCGCCGCGCGCAAAAGCTTCTCGGTCGCGGCGCTGTTCGGATGCGCCGGTCGCGACCATTGTCGGGTGTCGCGCCCCTGCGTCGGCATCCGAAGCCGGCGGAACGCGCCTCGGTCGAGCGCGAGCCCGCCCGGATGCCGCCATCTCCGCATGAGGTTTCTGGATGGTGTTGAGTCGCCGCAGCCGTAGGCGCTTCAAAACGCTGTCGGCGGTTCTGGGAATTGCCGGGGTGGCGCTGTGGGCGGCCGCGGCGGCGGCGTGCTTGACGCCGATCCATCCGACCGATGTTTCGATCGTGCATCTGAGGGTGTGCGAGGTCGGCGTCGTCCTCGGCGGGGCGTTTGTGGTCGGCGCCATCGCGCTGTTCGCCGGCAGCGTTTGAGCCGCGGCGGCCCGCCGCCGAGGGTGCGTCGGACGCGCCGATAAACCGCATTTGACGCATGGCTGCGGCGATGCTGTAGAATGGGCATCGCGGCGAGGCGGCGAAAACGCCCGGATGGCCGCGGAGTCGGGAGAGGAAACGCGACCATGACGAGCGCCACCGGCGCGGCCAGCGGTGCGCTGTCCGAGCTCGAGCATCGCCGCCAGCTGCGCCGTGCGGTGATTGCCAGCACGATCGGCACGACGATCGAATGGTACGACTTTTTCATCTACGGCACGGTGACCGGGCTCGTCTTCGCCAAGCTGTATTTCCCCGGCTCCGACCCGCTGGTCGGCACCTTGCAGGCGTTCGCGATCTACGCGGTCGGTTTTGTCGCGCGGCCGGTGGGAGCGGCCATCTTCGGCCATTACGGCGACCGCATCGGGCGCAAGGCGGCGCTGATCGCGACCTTGCTGTTGATGGGGCTCGCGACCTTCGCCGTCGCCTTTGTCCCGGGCTACGCCCGCATCGGCGTCTGGGGTGCGGTGATCCTGACGATCCTGCGCACG
>DATMLF010000206.1:0-4915 GCA_035570595.1 Allostellaceae bacterium | reverse complement strand
GTCAACGGCCAGGTGCTGTACGACGAAGGCAAGCACACCGGGGCATTACCCGGCCGCGTTTTGCGCAACAGCTACTACGAGCAGAACCGGCGCAGCAACGCGTAACCCTCAGCCGCCGGCGGCGCCGCTACCGTCGCGTTGCCCTCTCCCCACCCCGGGGGGAGGGTGCTCGCGCGCCGAGCGGGCGCGGCGGCTGCCGAGATTGCCGTCGCGGCTACTTGGATTGCCCGCCTGGGCATCCGCGTCCGATAGCCAGCCGAGCCGCCGCGCCGCGCGAATGGCGCCGTTTGGCGAGGCAACCTCGACACCCTCACGCTCGCCAAGCAGCTGCTGGCACGCCTTCCACACCGCCGCATCACGCTCGCCGAGCGCCGCCAGCACCATGCGACGCAACTCCTCGATCGCCCTGGCGCGGGTTGAGTTCATGGGAGCGGTTTCCAGTCGACGGAATTGGGACCACAACTTTCGAAAAAGCTGACGCTGGTCCAACACCAACAAATCCTCAAATTCGGCGGTTGAAGCTGTTTGTACGCCGTTCAAATAGGCCGCTTGCTCGACGGTCGTGAGACGTCCTCGGAAGAGTTACGAGCGATCGGTTCCTCCCCCGCTGCGCGGGGGAGGTGGCGCGCGAAGCGAGCCGGAGGGGGCGGCGGCAGCCGCTCGTTCGATGCCAAGCAGGACCCCTTCCAACTGCTCGTCCCGCAGCACGTCTGCGGCGCGGATGCGCAACACAGCTATCCCTTGTCGCGCAAGCCATGCTTGACGGTGCGCATCGTGGCGCACCCGAGCAGCGGTGTCGTGTGCCAACCCATCCACCTCAACCGCCAGACGGGCCGAAGGAGAATAGAAATCGAGAATGTACGGCCCAATCGGGTGCTGCCGGCGAAAGCGTAGGCCCTCCAGCCGACCTTTGCGAAGGGCTTGCCACAGGACGACCTCCGGCAAGCTCATTTCGCGACGCAGCCGGCGGGCGCGGCTGAATGTTTCGTCGCGCGCGCGCATGCCCCCCTCCACCATGCTGCGCATGGTCCCCCTCCCCCGCTTCGGCGGGGGAGGAACCATCCATGCCGCGCCGCCGGCGCTTCACCCCGCCTTGCGGCGGCGCGGCGAGGGGCGGCGGGCGAGGTAGGGGCGCAGATAGTCGCCGGTGTAGCTGGCGCTGCTGGCGGCGATGTCCTCGGGGGTGCCCGACGCGACGATGTGGCCGCCCGCGTCGCCGCCCTCGGGGCCGAGGTCGACGACCCAGTCGGCGGTCTTGATGACTTCGAGATTGTGCTCGATGACCAAGACCGTGTTGCCGGTCTCGACCAATGCGTGAAGGACCTCGAGCAGTTTGCGCACGTCCTCGAAATGCAGGCCGGTCGTCGGCTCGTCGAGGATGTAGAGGGTGCGCCCGGTGGCGCGCCGCGACAGTTCCTTGGCGAGCTTGACCCGCTGCGCTTCGCCGCCCGACAAGGTCGTCGCCGGCTGGCCGATATGGATGTAGCCGAGCCCGACCTGCTGCAAGGTCAGCAATTTGTCGCGGATCGACGGCACCGCACGGAAGAACTCGACGCCCTCGTCGACGGTCATGTCGAGCACGTCGGCGATGCTCTTGGCGCGGAACAAGACTTCGAGGGTCTCGCGGTTGTAGCGCCTGCCCTTGCAGATGTCGCACTGGACGTAGACGTCCGGCAGAAAGTGCATCTCGATCTTGATGACGCCGTCGCCCTGGCACGCCTCGCAGCGCCCGCCCTTGACATTGAACGAGAACCGGCCCGGCGCGTAGCCGCGCGACTTCGCCTCGGGCAATCCGGCGAACCAGTCGCGGATCGGGGTGAAGCAGCCGGTATAGGTCGCCGGGTTCGAGCGCGGCGTGCGGCCGATCGGCGACTGGTCGATGTCGACGATCTTGTCGAGAAATTCGACGCCTTCGAGCCGGTCGTGCGGGGCCGGCTGCGCGCGCGCGTTGTTGAGGCGTTTGGCGAGCGCCTTGTACAGGGTCTCGATGATCAGCGTCGACTTTCCGCCGCCGGAGACCCCGGTCACGACGCAGAACGCGCCGAGCGGGATCTCGGCGGTGATGCCCTTCAGATTGTTGCCGACAGCACCGACGATGCGCAGGATCTGCCCGGGGTGGCCGGTGCGGCGGACGACCGGCACCGGGACCTGGCGAACCCCGGTCAGGTATTGGCCGGTGATGCTGTCGGGGTGGGCCATGACCGCGTCCGGCGTGCCCTCGGCGACGACATGGCCGCCATGGATGCCGGCGCCCGGCCCCATGTCGACAACCCAGTCGGCGGCGCGGATCGCCTCCTCGTCATGCTCGACGACAATGACCGTGTTGCCGAGGTCGCGCAGCCGCTTCAGGGTCGCGAGGAGGCGGCCGTTGTCGCGCTGGTGCAACCCGATCGACGGCTCGTCGAGGACATAGAGCACGCCGGTCAGCCCCGAGCCGATCTGCGAGGCGAGCCGGATGCGCTGGCTCTCGCCGCCCGACAACGTACCCGACGCGCGCGACAGGGTCAGGTATTCGAGCCCGACATTCTGCAAAAAGCCGAGCCGCTCGTTGATCTCGCGCAGGATGCGCTGGGCGATCTCGCGCTGGCTCGGGCTGAGCTCGGCCTCGATCCCGGAGAACCAGAGCCGCGCGTCGGCGATCGACAGCCGCGCCACCTCGCTGATGTTGCGGCGGGCGATTTTCACCGCCAACGCCTCGGGCTTTAGCCGGTCGCCGTCGCACACCTCACAGGTCCGCGCACTCTGGTAGCGGCCGAGCTCCTCCTTGACCCAGGCGCTGTCGGTCTCGCGAAACCGCCGCTCCATGTTCGGCAGCACACCCTCGAACGGGCGCTCGGTCGTGTATTTTCGCAGCCCGTCGTCATAGGTCATCGCGATCGGCTCGCCGGCCGAGCCCGACAGGATGGTTTGCCGCATCTTTTCCGGCAATTCGGCCCAAGGCGTGTGCATGCTCTGCCGAAAACGGCGGGCGATGCTCTCCAGGGTCTGCGTGTAGTATTGCGAGGAGGAATGTGACCACGGGCTGACGGCACCCTCGGCGAGGCTGCGGCGCTCGTCGTGGACGACCAGGCCGGGGTCGAAATAGAGCTTGGTGCCGAGCCCGTCGCAGGCGGGGCAAGCGCCAAACGGGTTGTTGAACGAGAACAGCCGGGGCTCGATCTCGGGAATCGTAAAGCCCGACACCGGGCAGGCGAATTTCGCCGAAAAGATCGTCTCCTCGCCCGAATCGGCGTTCTCGGCGATCGCGATGCCGTCGGCGAGGTCGAGTGCGGTCTCGAACGAATCGGCGAGCCGGTTGCCGAGGTCGGCGGCGACGACGATGCGGTCGACGACGACCGAAATGTCGTGCTTCAAATTCTTGTTGAGCGGCCGGGCCTCGTCGAGCTCGACCATCTGGCGATCGATCTTGACCCGCTGAAACCCGCGTTTTCTGAGGTCGATCAGCTCCTTCCGATACTCGCCCTTGCGGCCGCGCGCGATCGGCGCCAGCAGGTAGAGCCGCGTGCCCTCGGGCATCGCCATGACCCGGTCGACCATTTGCGACACGGTCTGGCTGACGATCGGCAACCCGGTCGCCGGCGAATAGGGGATGCCGACCCGCGCCCACAAAAGGCGCATGTAGTCGTAAATCTCGGTCACGGTCGCAACCGTCGAGCGTGGGTTGCGCGAAGTCGTCTTCTGCTCGATCGAAATCGCCGGCGATAGCCCCTCGATCAGCTCGACATCAGGCTTTTGCATCAGTTCGAGAAACTGGCGGGCATAGGCCGACAGGCTTTCGACATAGCGGCGCTGGCCTTCGGCATAGATGGTGTCGAAGGCGAGCGACGACTTGCCCGAGCCCGAAAGCCCGGTAATCACCACCAGGCTGTCGCGCGGCAAATCGACGTCGATATTCTTTAGATTGTGCTCGCGTGCGCCACGGATCCGGATCGACTGCATGCTGTGACCTTAACGCGGCCCGCCCGCCGGCGCTATGGTGCGCGCAGCGTCACGCTGCCGCCGGATCAGCCGCAGCGAGCACCCTTGAACGGCAATCGTAACGAGCCCGGCGCAGGTGAATCCCCCGGCTATACCGATTGCCGGGAGCGCAGACGCCAGCACCGTGCAGAACCCGGCGAACCCGAACAAGCCGATCAACAATCCACGCAATACGCGGCAAGCCGCGGCTTCGCCTTCGAGCCGATGGGCGAAAACCGCCAGGACCGGTTGCGAACACCGGATAGGCCGCGATCAACCCGGCCAGGCGCGGCCCGATCACCGGCGCCGCGCTGCTGAGGCCGAGCACGAGACCGGCGGCGATGATCATGCGCGCGGGAATATCCCATGGCGGCGGCACGGTCGCGACCCGCGCTTCCGCCGCGGAGCGCGGCAGCAGAAAAAGTGCCGAGGCAAGAGCGGTCAGCACGATCGGCAGCAGGACCGGCGGCGGTGGGGCGGCGAGGTCGTAAAGGATGGCGCCGAGGACAAAGGCGATCGTCGCCGCAATCAGCGCAATCGGCCAGCCGCATCCTCGGGCGACGCGGGCATAAGCGAGGCAGAACCCCGCTTGCACGGCGGTTCCCGCCAATGAGCCGACCGCCGCCCGCGCAGCGAAGTCGGTGCCGTAATCGAGCGCCAGGAAGAATATGACCGGACCCGTGGTCAGCGGCAATCCGACGAGCCAACCGGCGACCGACTGGCCCCAACGCCGGCCGACAAGACTCGCGGCCCAGATCAACAATGGGCTCGCTACGAGCTTTAGGGCGACGTTCTCCATTCCCGCTTACGCCGTCGACGAGACCGATCGATGACCCGCATCGCCCGCCAATTTGAGCCCGGCGGCGATGACCAAGCGCTACGCTGCTTATCCTAGCCGACGGCTGCTGACAGCGCTCCGTCAGCAGTGTTTCTACCCGGCCGGGCGGGGCGGGGTCTC
>DATMLF010000205.1:0-16542 GCA_035570595.1 Allostellaceae bacterium | reverse complement strand
TCCGCGGCGTTGAACTGCCGCCGGTTGACCGCGCGGGCGCCGTCATCGACGACGTCGTAGACCTGGATCGAGCGGCGCCCCGGGCCCGGCGTGTCGATGAGGTAGAGCAGCCTCTCATCGGGCGAAAAGGCGAGCCCGTTCGGCCGTTCCATGTCGCCGACCGCGACCGTCATCTCGCCGGTGGCGGGGTCGAGGCGGTAGACGCGCAGCGGCAATTCCCAGGGTGCGGTGTGGCCGAGGTAGTTGCCGCGCGTGCCGGCGCCGTTGTCGCTGAACCAGATCGACCCGTCGGACTTGACGACGACATCGTTGGGCGCGGTCAGCCGCTTGCCATCGAAGCGATCGGCCAAAACCGTGATCGTGCCGTCATATTCGGTGCGGGTCAGGCGCTGCGCATCCATCTCGCAGGTCACGAGCCGCCCGTGGCGGTCGCGGGTATTTCCGTTGGCGTAGTGCGACGGCTTGCGGAACACGCTGACCGCACCCGTCTCCTCCTCCCATTTCATGATGCGGTCGTTCGGGATGTCGCTCCACAGCAGGAAGCGGCCGTCGCCGAACCATACCGGCCCCTCGGTAAAGCGGCAGCCGCCGGCGATCCGCTCGACCGCGGCGTTGCCCAGCACCAGCGCCGAGAAACGCGGGTCGAGGATTTTTATGGCGGGGTCGGGGTAGCGGATCGGGTGCTCGGGCATTGTTTTGTTCCTAAAATCGGCTGTCATCGCGAGCGCAGCGACGCAATCCCGGGGAGCGACGAGATTGCTTCGTCGCCTTTGGCTCCGCGCAATGACGAGCCGAAAACGGTGTCACTATGAATTCGGGCCGCGCTCCATCGACACCGGCTGCCAGCGCCTGAGGCCGCTGTTCGCGAGCACCGAGGGGTTGACGCACGACATCGGCCATTTCCCCGACAAGGCCAGCGACAATTCGAGGCCCACCCGCCGCCGCCGTGCCGGATCGAACCGGGCAGTGGCCGAGGCGACATGCGCGGTCAGGATCACCTTGTCCATGCGCAAGAGCGGGTTGTTGCCGCCGGGCGGCTCCTTTTCGAGCACGTCGAGCCCGGCGCCGGCGATTAAGCCGTCGTCGAGCGCCTTGATCAGCGCCGCCTCGTCGGTCGTCGGCCCCCGCCCGGTCGAGACATAGATCGCGGTCTTTTTCATCTGGCGGAAATGCTCGTCGCGGATCAGCCGGTTGGCGCTTTCGGTCGCCGGCGTGTGCATCGAGACGATGTCGGCGCGGGCCAGCAGTTCGGCGAGGCTGACCGGCTCGACCCCGCGCTCGGTCATCACCATCTCCTCGATGAACGGGTCGTAGGCGATGATGTGCAGGCCAAAGGGCTTGGCGCGCTCGGCGACCGCGCGGGCGACATGGCCGAAGGCGATCAGGCCCAAGGTCATGCCGCGCAATCGCGGGATTTTCAGCAACGCCGGCCGCCCCTCGGACCAGCGCCCGTCGCGCACCATCCGGTCCTGCTCGATCAGCCGGCGATGGGTGGCGAGGATCAAGGTCATCGCGTGGTCGGCGACTTCCTCGATAAAGGTGTCGGGGCAGTTGGTAACCGGGATGCCCTTTTGGGTCGCGGCCTCGACATCGACCGTGTCGACGCCGACGCTGCCGAGCGAGATGATTTTGCAGCGCTGCAGCCCGTCGATCATCTTTTTGGTGATCGGCCGACCCTTGGCATAGAGCGCGTCGGCGTCCTTCGCGGCGCTGACGAACTCGTCTTCCGATCCGGCCGGAATCTCGAAGATTTCCGCGTCGATCGGCGCCAGCGCCTCCATTTCATAACCATAGCCGCCGCCGGCGACGGTGAAGCTCGCACCCGCCGGTGTCGCAATCTTGAACTTGGCCAACCCGCCCTCCCGTTTCCCGCAAAATCCGCGCCGATCAGACCGTTGCCGATGCGGCTTGTCAATTGCCGCAGGGATGGGCCCAGCATTGACCGGCATTACGGTGCGTTCTACAGGCTGGTCCAGACAGCTAGCCCGGACGAGACATCATGGACCGGCGGGAGTGGTCGCTGCAGGACGCGAAAAACAGCTTTAGCGCGGTTGTCGACGCGGCCTCGAAAGGGACACCGCAAACCGTCACCAAACGCGGCAAGCCCGCTGTCGTCGTGCTGTCGGTGGCCGACTACGAAAAGCTCAAGCAGACGGCGGCACACCATCGGCCGTGGCGACGCGCAATGTGCGGCATTTCGCGCCGACTGGTGTTGCGGTCGAGAACCCGTTCGAAAGCTGAAGACCAGGCGGAGAGCGGCTTGCGTCGGCCCGCGGCTTGTCAATCGCCGGGCGCCGGGGCGGGCGGCGACAGCGGGATCAGCGACAGGATCAAACTGACGACGACCAGGATCGACACGCCACCGATGACCCCGACCAGCCGCTCGAGGCCGGGGCTGATCGACTCCGGCGGGCCCTGCCCTTGGACGAGGCTCATCAAATAGGCGAACATGGCCTGCATGCCGATATAAGTTATCCCGGTGCTTCCGGTCTGGATTTGCGAGCAGAGCCAGATACCGGGCGGGATCAGCGCGATCCACAGCAGGAAATCGTCGCCGACAAAGGCGAGACAGGCGAGGCCGGCAAGGGCCCCGATCAGGCAGCCGACAAAACGATGCACCGCGCGTTGGACGAGCGCCCGGTTGTCGGGTTGCCGGCTGGCGCTCATTGGGATCGACAGGACTACGACCGCGGTGATTCCCATGGCCACCGGGCTGATCGGCGCAATCCACTCAGCGAGCGCCGGCAGCAGCATGACCGTGAGCCCGCCGCGGCAGGCGTAGACCAGCATCATCTTGTTGCGGGGAAGCCAGCGCTGCAATTCGCTACCGTATCCCGGGCGCCAGAAGGCCAGTGGCGGGGGATCGAGGAGGCTCGCCGCAGCGGGTTTTGCGGCACCGGCCGGCGCTGGCATCAGGCCGCAAACGACTAGGAAAGCCACGGTTCCGACGATGACATCGACGACCCGGTTGACGGCGGTGCCAAATGCCGCCTGCGGCTGGTCGAAGGACATCAGAATGACAAGGCACGCGGTCACCGCACCAATCAGCCACGCGTAGCCGAACCGCGACGTGTCAAAGCCGAACAGCCCGGCGCACCCCAGAAGAAACAGGCAGAGCAAAAACGGCGCCGACTGATAGACAAACAACCGTAGGATGACGAGCCCCACGAGCGCGCCGATGATGCTGCCGGCGAGGCGCATGGCCGCGCGCGACAAAGCGAGCGAAGGCGAAGCGCGCGTCACCTGAAACGCGGTGATCCCCGCCCACCATGGGTCGTCCGAGTGCAGCGCCAGTGCCGCGAGCACCGCCAAAGTTACCGAGGCCGCCGCCTCCGTTGCCTCCAATCCACGAGCGCCGCGCCATTCGAGCGAACGCAATTCGGAGGCGAGCGCGCCGGGGATCTCGCGCAGCACGCGCCGCCCTCACCTCAATAAAAGAGCACGGTGCGGGCGTCGGAACCCATATGGAGGATCACGTCCGCACTCGGGTTTCGCAGAAGCAAAGTCACCGGAAACCGGCGCTCGAGACGAACCCAGTCGGTCGTCGGCTCGACGTAGGGCAACAAGGTGTTCGGGGTCTTCCGGCGGCTGATGCCGCGCGCGATACCCTGGACCACGGCGCGATGGATGTGCCACGGGTAGGAGTCGAGCCACACCCAGGCGGCATGCCCGACCTGCATGTGGCGGATCACACTTTCTTTGTAATTGGCGATGATGCGCCAGGCGTGGGCATCCACCAGGCCGACCAGCGGCTGGTTCGCGACCGCCTGGTCGCCGACCCGAAGCGTCAGGTTGGTGGTTGTCCCGTCGGTCGGCGCCAGCACCTTGGTCTGATCGAGCTGCCATTGCAGGTACCCGATTTCGGCAGTGATGGCCTTGACCGTCGCGTCGTGCAGCGCCTCCATCTGGCGCTCCTTATTAACCTCGGTCTCGGCGTTGGCCAGGGTGGCGGATGCTTCCTGCGCATCGGCCGTCGCGGTATCGAGCGCTTGGCGCGACAAAAAGCCGGCGTTAGCGATCGGCTGGGCGCGCCGCAGATTGTCATTGGCCAGCCGGGCTTGAGCCGCGGCGGCGTCGCGCGCCGCCTTTGCGGATTTGACGAGATCGTGGTCGACCGCAAGCTGTGCCTCGGCCTCGGCTCGCTTCGCCTGCTGCTTGGCAAGGTCCAGTCGAAACGGTATCGGGTCGATCTCCGCGAGCAGGGTGCCCTTGCTCACGGTCTCGTTGTCGGTGATCGGGACGGCGATGATGCGGCCGGTAATTTGCGGAGCGACGGCGACGAGATCGGAGGTCACGTAGGCGTCGTCGGTGTAGGCGAAGACATAGCTCGACCCCCAATAAAGCGCGAGCGCCGCGGCCAGCCCGGCGAGCACCAGCAGGACGCGGCGTCGGTAGCGGCGCGCCGCCGCGACCGTCGGATCGACGACGACCCGGTCGGGGAGCGCGCGCAGCACCGCCGGGGCCGCGCCCGGCAGCCGCGCCTGCACCGCGGCGGCCCCGTCGCCAAGCGGGGGATTTGACTGGTCGCCGTCCGGCATCGGATGGGTCGATTTACAAACCGGGTGTGGGACTGGAACCTGTCTCCGTCTCAATCCTAGCCCGATTATGTTGTGATTGCAGCGGCAATCCCAGTCACGCGGCGCCGCGTTCGAGCGCGGGGGCGTCAACCCGCCGGCGGCGCGCCATTGGGCGCGGCGAGCGCGCCCCGCACCACGACGCAAAAATTTTCCTCGTCGACCGGTTTGCGCAGGATCGGCCCGAGCGCCTCGCCCTCGACGCCGGGGATGTCGTAGGCCGTCACATAAATGACCTTAAGGCCAGGCCGCCGCATCCGCGCCATGCGCGCCAACGCCAAGCCGTTCACCCCTTGCGGCATGACGATGTCGGCGACCATGAGATCGATCTTCCGCACGCTTTCGAGCTCTTCCAGCGCGAGCCGGTAGTCTGGCGCGGCAAAGACATCGAAACCGCGGTCGCGGAGCAGGTTGGCGAGGCTTGCCACGGCGCCCGGGTCATCGTCGACCACCAGTATGCGCGAAAGCGGGCATTGCGAGTGCGCCGGCATCGGCCGTCTTCCCGAAAAAGTTTGCGGCAGTGTTACAATGGTTGTGAGATAGATTATCGGGTCCCCGTGGGGCACGCAACGGGCGCGTTAGCCCGTCCGCTCCCGCCGCGGGCGCCAGGAGAGCGGCGCGACACTCCGCGCGTCGCCACCCCACGAGGAAACGATGGAAGCGAAAAGCATGACCGCTATTCCGCGCCTGCTGGCGGGCAACGAACAGGCGTTGCTGGACGCCTGGCTGGACTCGCAGCGGAAGTCGGGAACGCTGCGCAGCGGCCAGATCAGCGAAGCCCAGCTTGGCAACGACTCGCGGCGGCTGCTCGCCGCGCTGAGCGAGGGGGCGGCGTCCGGCAAAGTCGACGACATCGCGACGCCGGCGTGGGATCACGCCCGAAACGTGCTCGAAGAGGTGTCGCGCTCACGCGCCGCGCTCGGGCTGAGCCCGTCGGAGACCGCGACATTCGTGTTCTCGCTGAAGGAGCCGCTGTTCGAGCTGTTGCGGCGAACCGCCAATGGCGACCCGGAGCGGCTCGCGCACGAAATGTGGACCGCGACCTTGCTGATCGACAAGCTCGGCCTCTACACGATCGAGACGTTCGTCAACAGCCGCGATGCGGTCATCCTGCGCCAGCAGCAGGAGTTGCTCGAGCTGTCGACCCCGGTGGTGAGGCTGTGGGAAGGCATATTGGTGTTGCCGCTGATCGGAACGCTCGACAGCGCGCGCACGCAGACCGTCATGGAGAGCCTGCTCGAAGAAATCGTCGCGGAGGGGGCCGAGATCGCGATTATCGACATCACCGGCGTCCCGACGGTCGACACATTGGTGGCGCAGCACCTGATCAAGACCGTGGCAGCCGCCCGGCTGATGGGCGCCGATTGCATCATCAGCGGCATCCGGCCCCAGATCGCGCAGACGATCGTCCATCTCGGGCTGGAGCTCGGGGTCATCTCCAAGGCCACGATGGCGGACGCGTTCGCCTTGGCGCTGCGTCGCCTCGGCAAGGCGGTGACCGAAAACCCCCGGCTGCGGCCGGAGCAGTGAACGCGCATGGCTGAGATCCCGGTACTCAAGATCGGCGACTGCCTGCTGGTTTCGATCCAGATCGACATGCATGACCGGCTGGCCATGGCATTGCAGGATGACCTGACCCGACGGATTGTGGCGGACCGGGCGCGCGGCGTCATGATCGACATCTCGGCGC
The DNA here is from genome assembly GCA_035570595.1 of Allostellaceae bacterium. Lineage (GTDB taxonomy): Bacteria > Pseudomonadota > Alphaproteobacteria > ATCC43930 > CGMCC-115725 > AP-15. The sequence goes on along the minus strand of DATMLF010000205.1, from coordinate 10,278 downwards.
TCGAAATCGTCGATTCCTTTATCGGTCGCATGTTGAACAACATCGCCGCGATGTCGCGGGTGCTCGACGCGGTGACGGTCGTCGTCGGCATGCGGCCCGCGGTCGCCATCACGCTCGTCGAGCTCGGACTTTCGCTGACCGGCGTGCGAACCGCGCTCAATGTCGACAAAGGGCTCGCGCTGATCCGACAGGCCATCGACGAGCAAGGGGGCTCTTTTGCCCGTCGAAGCCTCTGACGTCCTGTCGCTGCGCAGCTCGGACGACGTTGTGCGCGCGCGCCAGGCGGTCAGGGCGAAAGCGGTCGAGGCCGGGTTCGGGATCGTCGACCAGACCAAGCTCGTCACCGCGGCGAGCGAGATCGCCCGCAACACGGTCGACTACGGCGGCGGCGGCACCTTGCTCATTGAAATCCTGCGCGAGGGCGCGCGCCGCGGCGTGCAGCTGACCTTTTCCGACAACGGACCAGGCATTCCCGACGTCAAGGCGGCGATGACCGACGGCTTCACGACGGGCGGCGGGCTCGGCCTCGGGCTGAGCGGCGCCAAGCGGTTGTCGAACGAATTCTCGATTGAATCGATGCCGGGCAAAGGGACGACCGTCACGCTCGCGCGTTGGAACCGATAGGATGAGCCTAATTCATTTAGTCGGCGATTCGAGTCAGGTCGGCGAGGTGCGCCGGGCAGTCAGCGCCGCCGCGCGCTGCGCCGGGCTTCCCGAGGATGTCGTCGGGCGCGTCGCGCTCGTCGCCACCGAGATCGCAACCAACCTGTTGAAGCACGCGGGCGCCGGGATGGTTGCTGCCCGCCGCCTGCCGGCGATCGGGGGCGCCGGGATCGAGCTGCTCGGGCTCGACAGCGGACCCGGCATGGCCGATGTCGGACGCTGTTTCGTCGACGGCTTTTCGACCGCCGGCAGCCCGGGAACCGGCCTCGGCTCGATCGCGCGCAATGCCGACCGCTACGCAATCTACTCGCGGCCGGGCCGCGGCACGGCGGTGATGGCGGCGTTTTTCACCGGCGGCGCCGCCGCCCTCCCCGGCCCGGAGCTCGGTGTGGTTGTCGCGCCCTATCCCGGCGAGACGGTTTGCGGCGACGGCTGGGCGGCGGTGCACGATCGCTCGACCGCGACCGTGCTGCTGGTCGACGGCTCGGGGCATGGCCCGCTCGCCGCGCAAGCGGCCGAGGCAGCGGTTCGCTGCTTTCAGGACAATTCCGCAAAAGACTGCACGGCACTGGCCGAAACGATCCATCGCGCGCTGGCGCCAACGCGCGGGGCGGCGATGGCGGTCGCGCGGATTGACAGCGCCGCGCGCCTCGTCCGCTTTGTCGGGATCGGTAACATCAGCGGCGTCGTTGCTGGCGACGACGGGCCGGCTCGCCGGATGGCGTCGCACAACGGCACCGCCGGGCACATCGCTCCTCGCATCCGCGAATTCACCTATCCGTTCGCTGGGCGGCCGCTGGTGATCTTGCACTCCGACGGCCTTTCGGCGCGCTGGGAGATCGACAGCTATCCCGGTCTCGCGGCAGGCCACCCGTCGCTGGCGGCGGGCGTGGTCTTCCGCGACCACCGGCGCGGGCGCGACGATGCCTCGGTCGTGGCGATGCGGGCGGCGGCATGAAGGCGCGGCTTCTCGTTGCGGCGCTCGAGCACGATCGCGACATCGTTCTGGTGCGCACACGGGCGCGGCTGCTTTGCGAGCTTCTCGGGTTCGGGCGGCAGGATCAGACGCGGATCACCACCGCGGTTTCCGAGGTGGCGCGCAACGCGCTCGAATATGCCGGCGGCGGCCGGGTGGAATTTCGCGTCACCGAGGGGCCGCCGCGTCACGCCTTCGAGATCGTGGTCCGCGACAACGGGCCCGGGATCGGCAACCTCGAAGCGGTGCTTTCCGGCAGCCATCATTCGCAGAGCGGGATGGGCATCGGGCTGCGCGGCGCCCGGCGGCTGATGGAGAGCTTCGAGATTCAGTCGAGCCCGGCGGGCGGGACAACGGTGCGGATGGCGAAACCCCTGCCGGTCAATGCCCCGGCGGTGACCGGAGGGCTGATCCGGCAGATCGGTCGCGTGCTCGCCGAGGACACCGCGTTCGACCCGGTCGAAGAGATCAGGCGTCAGAACCAGGAAATGCTCCTTCAGCTCGAAGAGCTGCAAGACAAGCAGCATGCCCTAACCCAGCTCAACCAGGAACTGCAGGACACCAACCGCGGCGTGGTGGCGCTCTATGCCGAGCTCGACGAGCGCGCCGACCACTTGCGCCGCGCCGACGAGCTGAAATCGAAATTTCTCTCGAACATGAGCCACGAGTTTCGCACGCCGCTCAATTCGATCCTCTCCCTGTCGCGGTTGTTGCTGGCGCGAACCGACGGCGACTTGACCCCCGAGCAGGAGAAGCAGGTCCAGTTCATCCGCAAGGCCGCCGAGAGCCTGACCGAGCTGGTCGACGACCTGCTCGACTTGGCCAAGGTCGAGGCGGGTAAGTCGGTCGTGACGGCGGCCGAGTTCACCGTCGAAAGCCTGTTCGGCGCGCTTCGCGGGATGCTGCGGCCGCTGCTCGTCGGCGACGCGGTGGCGCTCGTCTTCGAGGAGGCGGCCGATCTGCCGCCGCTTCATACCGACGAGGGAAAAGTTTCGCAGATCCTGCGCAATTTTCTGTCGAACGCGATCAAGTTTACCGAGAACGGCGAAGTGCGGGTGTGGGCCGCCTCTGACGCCGACAACGTGACGTTCTACGTACGCGACACCGGCATCGGCATCGCCGAGGAGGACCTCGGAATCATCTTTGACGAATTCGGGCAAATCGCTCATCCGATGCAGTCCGGTGTCAAGGGCACCGGGCTTGGCCTGCCATTGTCGAAAAAGCTCGCGGAGCTGCTGGGCGGCGAGATCGGCGTCGAAAGCGCTCCGGGGCAGGGCTCGATGTTCTGGGTGAGGCTGCCGCGCGTCTACCTGGAGGCAGCGGAGCCGAAAGTGGTCGAAGAGGAGTGGATTGCCGACCCCTCCCGCGTGCCGGTCCTGGTCGTCGATGACGACCCGGCCGACGCTTTTGCCGTGCAGCGGCTGCTTGCCAGAACCCGCTACCAGCCGATCGTGGTGCGCAGCGTCGCCGCCGCGAAACGGGCGTTCGACAGCATCGAGCCGGCGGCGCTGCTGGTCGACATCGTGCTGCTTGGCGAAGAGTGCTGGCGATTGCTTCTGGGGGTTCGGCAGGGCGAGGCGAGGGCCGACATCCCGGTCATCGTCACCTCGTCCACCGGCGAGGAGCGCAAGGCGCTGCACCTCGGCGCCGACGCCTATCTGGCAAAACCGATCGCCCCCGAGGCGCTGGTCGACCTTCTCGACCGGCTCACCGGGCACGCTTCGATTACCCGGATCCTGCTCGTCGACGACGAGGAGGTGACCCGCTATCTGGTGCGCCAACTGCTGCCGCGCGGTGTTTACGACGTGCGCGAGGCCACCACCGGGGTCGAGGGGCTGGCGCAGCTGCGCAGCTGTCGGCCCGACATTGTCCTATTGGATTTGAAAATGCCCGAAATGACCGGCTTCGAGCTGTTGGACCAGATGAGCAACGAACCGGGCCTCGGGCAGCTTCCGGCGATTGTGCTGACTTCGGCGATCCTCCACCCGCGCGACCGCCAGCGCCTTGGGCGCGCGTCGCGCATCCTGTCGAAATCGGATCTGTCGGCGGTTGCCCTCACCACCGCGATCACCGAAGCCATCGAGGGGTGCGGGCTCGGGTTGGCCGGGGGTGCGACATGACCGAGCTCGGCGGGATCCTGATCGTCGACGACGACGAGGCGACCCGGTACGTCAAGAGCCACATTCTGCGGCGGCACGGCCACGTCATCCACGAGGCGAGCGGCGGCCGCGAGGCGCTCGTCTTGGCGGAGGAGCGACGCCCGCATCTGGTGCTGCTCGACGTCAAATTGCCCGACGCCAGCGGCATCGAGATCTGCCGCGAGATCAAGTCCCGGTTTCCGCGGATCATCGTGCTGCAGACCTCGGCTGCGTTCACGGGCGTCACCGACCGCACCCGGGCGCTCGACGGGGGCGCTGATTCCTATCTGGTCGAGCCGATCGAGCCCGACGAGCTGATCGCGACCGTGAACGCGCTCCTGCGCATGCGCCAGGCGGAGCAGGATTTGCGCCGCATGAACCGGCATCTCGAAGAGCTGGTCGCCGAGCGGACGCGCGAGCTCGTGGCGGCCAACGAGGGGCTCGCCAAGGAAGTGGAAAGCCGCCGCGCCGCGGAGACGGCGTTGTGGCATGCCCAAAAGCTCGACTTGATCGGTCAGCTGACGGGCGGGATCGCGCATGATTTCAACAACCTGCTGACCATCATCTCGGGCAACCTGGAGCTGGTTTACGACACCGTGGCGGATCACGAGCAGCTGTGCTCCGCGGCGCGGGACCGGGTCTTGCAGCGGCTTTCCGGCGCGCGCGACGCCGCCGAGCATGCCGCCGTGATTACCAAGCAGCTTCTCGCCTTTGCGCGGCGCGGGACGCTAATCTTGGAGGCTGTCGACATCGCCGAGTTCCTCGCCGCGGACGAAAGCTTTTTGCGACGGGCGGCCGGCGAGGCGATCACGATGGACTTCACCTACGGGCATGGTCTGTGGCATTGCCGGACCGACCCGATCCTTCTCGAAGCGGCGTTGCTGAACCTGGTTGTCAACGCGCGCGATGCGATGGGCGACGGCGGGAGCCTGCTGATCGAAGCCGCGAACCTCTGCGTCGACGAGGCCGGCCCCGAGGCTGCCAGAGGCGTCGTCGCCGGCTCCTACGTGCGGCTCGCGCTCTCCGACACCGGGCGCGGGATGGCGCCCGAAGTGGCCGAACGCGCCTTCGAGCCCTTCTTTACGACCAAGGAGGCGGGCAAGGGCGGCGGGCTCGGCCTCAGTCAGGTGTATGGCTTTGTCAAACAGTCGAAGGGCCACGTGGTGATCGATACCGCCCCCGGAAGAGGCACCGCGGTCACTCTCTACCTGCCGCGCGCCGCGAGCCTGTCCGATGCTTTGGTCGTCGAGGCGCCGGCGCAACACGCTGCCGACGGCAGCGAGACGGTGCTGGTCGTCGAGGACAACGAGCTGGTGCGCGACACGATCGAGATGATGACCAAGAGCCTCGGCTACCGGGTTCTAACCGCCGGGGATGCCGCCGAGGCGCTCCAGCTGATCGACGACGACACGCCGGTCGACCTCTTGATCAGCGACATCGTGATGTCCGGCGGGACCAACGGCGTCGAGCTCGCCCAGCGGGTTCGCTCGCTTCGCCCCGAATTGCCGATCCTCCTCGTGTCCGGCTATCCCGCCGCCGGGGTCGACGAAGCCGGCAAATATCCGATCCTGCGCAAGCCCTGCCGCCGCGAAGAGCTGGGGCGCGAAATCCGTGCCGCCCTCGACGCGCGGGCCAAGGCCGGCTGACCGGGCTCAGTCACAATACCGGCCGCCTGTTCCTCTGGTCTCCTCGCTTCGCCCCCGTGTGAAACCCTGATGCCGTCGGGTGTCCCCATCGGCATCCCCCTAACGGAGAATCCGCCTCGATGACGATCGACATTGTCGCCATCCAGCCGCTGATCGCGCTGGTCGCCGGCATCCTGATCCTGCTGGTGCCGCGCATCCTCAACTACGTCGTCGCGATTTACCTGATCATTATCGGCGTCATGGGCCTGTGGCCGCATATCTTGCTCCACACCCCCCACTGAAACCGGGCGCCCAGGGACCGGGCCGGGAGGGGGATCCCGGGGCGACGAGGCGGGCCGCCGCCCCGCTCACCCGCCCGGCAAGCGGTGCGCCTATTCGTTTCCGCAGTTGCGGTCGAGCACGGTCGTCACCTCGATTCCGCCGAGCCACTGGTTTTTCGCAAAGGTCTGCCCGGGCGCCAGGTTCAGCACCACCCCTTGCGGTGCGATTGTCGTCGGATGCACCACGGTCCAGGTGCCGTTGTCGCCGCGCTGAAAGTCCTGACAGGCGATCGGACCGTCCGGAGAACCGACGTTCGCCGCCATCGCCCCCAGCGGGCAGGCGCAGCCAAGAAACAGCGCCGCCGCTCCGATCCACGCCGTCGCCTTGTCTTTGCGGTCTGTCATCCGGTCGATCCTCCTCGAGCCGCGGGTTGCTGACGGCCGCGCTGCGGCGTGCGGCCCCGGTATGGCAACACCCACAGCCGCGAGCACGGTTCCCGCTCGACCGAACCTTCGGGGTCAGCGCGGCACGACCCGGCGGTAGAGGTGCCACGTGGCGTGGCCGAGCACCGGCATGACCACGGCGAGGCCGAGAAAAAACGGGATTGACCCGATCGCCAGCCCGGCGGCGACAATGGCACCCCACAGCGCCATCGGGCCGGGATTGGCAAAGATCGCGCGAACCGATGTCGCGACCGCGGTGTCGAGGCCGGTTCCGCGGTCGACCAGCAGCGGAAACGATACGCTGCCGATCGCCAGCACGACGAGCGCGAACAGAAAGCCGACGCCGATGCCGACCGCGATCATCGTCCAGCCGGCGCCGGTCGCGAGCACGTCGTGCACAAAAGCGCCGAGCGAAGCCGGCGGCTCGGGTCCGAGGGTCAGCATGTAGATCGCCTCGGCGGTGGCGAGCCAGAGCAGGAAAATCGCCATCAGCGCGACCCCAAGGAGCGCGATCGCCGCGATCGCCGGGGAGCGAACGACGCCAAACGCGTCGGCCCACCTGATGTCGGCGCCCTGCTCGCGCCGCCGGCTCATCTCGTAGAGGCCGACCGCGGCGAACGGGCCCACGAGGGCAAATCCGGAGGCCAGCGGAAACAGCAGCGGCAGCATGCCGTAGCCGGAAGCCAGGCGCACCAGCAGCAACCCCACTACCGGGTAGATCAGGCACAACGCCGCGACGTCGGTGCGGCTTGCGGCAAAGTCGCGAAACCCCGCCGCGAGCACGTGGCGGAGATCGGCGGCGCCGATCCGCGCCACGACCGGGGCCGGCGAGTGCAGCTCCGCCTGCGCCTGACGGACCGCGCGGCCGGCGCCTTCAAACGCCTCGGCAGCGTGCTTAACCTGGTCGACGCTCCATTCGACCGGGTTGCGGATGGTCAACATCTCGGTTTCCTCCCGAACCATGGGTTCGAGGGTCGCGGGCCGTCCGTGACGGCATCCCACTCCGCGCGCCGGCCACGAACGAACGCGCGACCCGCTACCGCGCAGATGTGTGCATCGCCGCCGGGGAAGACCATCCCACCGCTTAGCTTTTTAAGGCCGGCTTTTTAGGACCGGCCCTTTAAGGCCGGCTTTTTAAGAAACAGCAATGCTCGTTTAGACTAGCGCGACCAGTCGAACTCGACATCGGCCGCGGCCAACAGCTCGGGGGCGCAGCGCTCGGCGATCCGCGCGTGCTGCACGAGCGAGGGCTCGACCCGATAGCGGCGGCGCAGCGATGGCGCCAAGCCCGGGTCGGCGCCCGCCAAACGACGGGCGACCAGCTGGCCGACCTTGCGCGAGAACGGGCCCGTCTGCTGCTCGATGTAGACGACGCGCAGTGCGCCCGGGCGCGCCGGTTCCGCTGCCAGCCGCTCGCCGAGCCACCGGTCGACCGTCTCCACCCCGCGCAGCGGGTCGCCGGTCGCCGGGTCTCGGCCGTAAAGCCCGTCGAAGACATAAAGCTCGTCGGGCGGCCGCTTCGACCCCGCCACCGCATCGACCGCCGGCATGCCGCCGCCGGAATGGGCGGTCAGGATAAGGCGGTCGAGGGCAAGCGAAGCCGGGGGCGGGGCGGGCAGCGCCGCAACAAAGCGCTCGAGGCCGTAATCCACCAGCCGATCGAGCCCGCCCGCGGGCAGCGCCGGGAAATCGTACCAGCTGTAGCGCAGCCAATTGCCGCGCGGCAGCAGCGCCAAGGTCGGCCGGGTTCGGCGCGACAGGTCGAGCCCGCTGCGCGGCACTTTTTCAGAGAGCGGCATCGTGGCGCCGCTGCGCGAAAACCCGTGCAGGTGGACGACGACGTCGATGGCCGCGATGCCCCGCGGGATCGCGTTCCAGCGCAAAAACAGGTCGGGCTGGGTCCCGGCATGGGCTCGCAGCACCGGCGTGTCGACGAGATACGCCTCGCCGGGCGCGGCAACCCCGTCCGACAACGTAACCGCGAAGTTCGACATCGTTGGTTTCCCCGGCCGTGAACGCGGTCGGCTCAGACTACGCGAGGCGGCCCGCGCGGCCTACTGCCGGGTTGGCTCTGCCGGGCTGGCGCGAAGGCCGGCCGAAAGTTTCGCCGCTGTGACCTGCTTCACACTCGCGACGGCGGGGGATCGTCCATCGTTGGCAGCACCGCCGCGGCCGCCGGACTAACCGCCGTCGCGGTGCTGCCTAGGGAGGGACGAGATGACCGACAACAGGCGGACCCCGGAGCGCGAGCCGCGGCGGCCCTTCGACTGTCGCCCGGAGGCCGGGAAGCCTGCCCTAAGCCGGCCGTCGACGGCTTGCATTTCCCAATCGCCCCCGGTCAGGCGAGCCAAACGAGAGAACGGCGCCATGACAAACTCCTCGGCGCGGCTTTACCGCGTCATTCAGATCCATCCCTCGCTGCGCTGCAACCTGGCCTGCCGCCACTGCTATTCCTCATCCGGGCCGTTGCGCACGGAGCTTTTGCCGCAGACGCTGGTCGAGACCCTGGTCGTCGACGGCGCGGCGCAAGCCTACGACGCGGTCAGCGTCTCGGGCGGCGAGCCGCTGATGTGGGCGGGGCTGCGCGACACGCTCGCGCTGGCCAAAGCCTGCGGCCTGGTCACCGCGCTGACCACCAACCTGATCCCGCTGACGGCGCGGCGCCTCGACGGGCTCGCGCGGGTGCTCGACGCGATCGCGGTCAGCCTCGACGGGATGCCGCAATCGCACGATCGCATGCGCGGCAAGCGCGGCGCCTTCACCGGCATGGCCCGGCGGCTGCCGGGGCTGCGCGCCGCCGGGATACCGTTCGCCTTTATCTTCACCTTGACCGAGGCCAATTTGCACGAGCTGCCCTGGGTCGCGCGGTTCGCGATCGCGCAAGGCGCCAGCATGCTGCAGATCCATCCGCTCGAGGAGGTGGGGCGCGCCGCCGCGGCGTTGCGCGGCCAGCGGCCCGGCGAGCTTGCCGCCAACGCCGCCTATCTCGCCTTTATGCGGCTGCGCGAGCGCGTCGGCGACAGAATCGAGGTCCGGCTCGACTTCGCCCACCGCGCGGTGCTGCGCGACGAGCCGTGGCGCGGCTGCAGCGACGCCCCGACCGACGGAGAAGCGATCCGGCTCGCCGACCTGGTGAGCCCGCTGGTGGTCGAGGCCGACGGCACCGTGGTCCCGCTGCAGCACGGCTTCCCGCGCCGTCATGCGCTCGGCAACCTGCACGAGGCGCCGCTGCGCGTTCTCGCTTCTCGATGGCGGCGCGACGGCGGCTATGCCCGGTTCCGCGCCGAGTGCGAGGCCAATTTGGCGCGGGTCACCGCCGACCGGGGGGCGCTGCCCGCGTTCAACTGGTTCGAGGCGGTGTCCGGCTGGATCGGCGAACCGTCGGGCACCGCCGCAGAGCCGGCCGCGGCCTGAAATCGCGGCCGGGGCTCGCATCGCCGGGAGACGGCAACCTCTCGGCAACTTTTACGTGCTACTTCGACCGTGACGTTGGGCGATCCCAGAGCAGGACGCGAGGTCACGGCGATGGCGGCAGGATCGGGTTGGGCAGGCTTCCGGATGAGGCCGGCATGGCCCGCGGCGTTCGGCTTGGCGCTGCTGCTTGCCGCACCGGCCTTCGCTCACGACGACGACCCGTCGGCCGCGTTTTTCTCGACCGCGCCGCGGCTGTTCAAGATCTGCACCGAGCAGACCTATGCGCTGTGCGCGACCGCGAGCTGCTTTGTGCTCGACGGGCTTTCCTATTGCAAATGCGACGTGAAGTCGGGCGACAGCATCAGCCTGCCGTTCAATTACGGGCGCAATCAGGATGTCTGCACAGTCAATGCCGAGGGCAAGAAAAACGGCTATATGGTCAGCACTTACAGCTTACCCGAATCGACGGTCGCGCCGGGCGGCGATCAGGCGCTGTACGATTGCCCGGCCGGCACCTCGAACGGCGCCTACGCCCAGTGCGACGGCGGCGTGTGCTTTACCGGCAGCGAAGGCCAGTCCTTCCCCGGGTTCGACAAGCCGCTGAAGAAAAACGAGATCATCTGCTCGTGCCCGATCACCAAGGCGAGCCCGTCGGCGATGAGCGGCTATCAGATCGCCGGCCCCTACCCATGCGAGCAATCCTACTTTCGAAATTGCAAGAAAGCCTTCGACAATAG
>DATMLF010000204.1:0-2087 GCA_035570595.1 Allostellaceae bacterium | reverse complement strand
GAGCCGTCGGCGCCGATATTTATGCGGGCCTTCACAACAATCATCGATCATTTCACCTCGACCAGCTCGATGGCTTCGCGGCTCGGGCCTTCGATCATCAGGGCGCGGGTCGGCCCAAGCGGGTAGATCGGTTCGAGGAATGTGACCCCTTCGCTTTCGAGCTTATCGGCCCAGGCGTCGAGATCGGCGACCTTGAGCGCGATGTGGTCCTGCAATTGCCCGCGCGAGGGGGCGAGCGGCTGGTCGCCCTGGTTCGCGTACCACATCATCGACACGTCGCCGAATTCGACGCCGGCGCGCGGCGAGCGGAACATGCCGTCGCGGTTCAATGCCGGCCAGGTGCGATCGGTCCCTCGCATCGGCTTGCCGTCCGGCCCGGTCACCGGCGCCGGCGTGTAGCCGGGCCGCATCGGCGCGTTCAGGTGCTTCTGGTACCACTCGAACGCTGCGATCGGATCCTCCTGATAGAGGTGGACGTGGTTGAAGCGTTCCTCGGGGTGGTCGCCGGCATATTCGACGAGCGCATTGTCGGGGCCGCGCATATAAGCAAACCCGCCGCCGCCCGCCGGCTTGACGCCCTTTGCCTTGGCCTCGGCGATCTGCGACCGGGTCAGGCCGAGCACGCCGCCCACGCTCGGCCAGGTGTCGCTTGATACCTGCACCGAGCCACCCTCGTCGGTCGTGTAGAGCGGCAACAACCCGACCTCTGGCCGGCTCTTATAGGTTTCGAGACAGGCCCTCGCATCGGTCACATGCCAGCCGAAATGCCAGATGGCACTCTGCGGCATCATCGCCGGCGGCGCGTCGACCTTGGTGAACAGCACCAAGACGTCGTTTGGCGATTTGAGCGCCGCAAATCCGCCCCAGCTGCCCTTCGCCGTCGTCGGGAACTGGCGGGTGTAAAATTCGATCGCCCGGTCGGGATCGACCGAATTCAGGTGCAGATGATGAAAATTGGGTGGCGCCAGCATGTCGATCTCCTCCCGGGCGGCGATTGTCGTCGCAGTATGCGCCAACGGCAGGCCGAAATCACCGCCGCTGGCGGCGAGCCTATCCCGTCGCCGAACCGCAATCGGGCAAGCGCTCGGGATCGCGCAGCGCCGCAGTGACGCGGAGGGCGTCGGCGAGAGCGCCGGGGTCGTGGGTGCGGATGTAGTCGGCCCCGTGTTCGGCGGCATACAGCTCCGCCGCCAAGCTAGCGGCCCCGAGTTCGCCGGCGGTAGCGCGTCCGGTGATCGCGCGCAAAAACGATTTGCGCGATACCGAGACCAGCACCGGAAGCCCAAAGGCCCGCTTCAGATCGCCGAGCCGCGCCAGCACGTGCAGCGAGGCGTCGGGCCGGCTGCTCAGGAAAAATCCCATGCCTGGGTCGATGACGATGCGCTCGCGGGCGATGCCGGCCCGTTCGAGCGCCGCGATGCGCTGACGGAAAAAGCTGCCGATGCGGTCCCACACCTGGTCGGCCGAAAGCTCCAGCCGCTGCGCCCGGCCGCGGCCCTGCACCGCGTGCATGACGACGAGCCGGCACCGCGCCGCCGCCAGTTCCGGATAAGACGACGGGTCGGGAAAGCCGTGGATGTCGTTCAGGAAATCGACGCCGCGGGCGATCGCGAAGCGCTGCACCTCGGGCACAAAGCTGTCGACCGACACCGCCCTCCCGTCGGCTTTGAGCGCCGACATCAGCGGTTCGAGCCGGCGGATTTCCTCCTCGGGGGCGACCGGCTTGGCCTCGACATTGCTGGCCGCGGCGCCGAGGTCGACGACCTGCGCGCCGGCCGCCGCCAAGGCGCGCGCATGGGCGAGCGCCGCGGCCGGGTCGAGATACCGGCCGCCATCCGAAAACGAATCTTCGGTGACGTTGACGATGCCGAAAATTGTCGGGGAGCCGGCTGGCGAGCGCGGCACGGTTCAGCCGGGCCGCGTCCGTTCGAGGATGGCGCCGACGCCGTCGGCATCGGCGAAGACGTCGAGCTTTTCGACCCACACGCGCGCCCGTTCGACCCTGATATCGGCAAAGCAGGCGTTGCAGATCCGCTCGGCAAAGCCCTCGCACAGATCGATATGGCCGGACGCGGCGATCTCGCGGA
>DATMLF010000203.1:0-26845 GCA_035570595.1 Allostellaceae bacterium | reverse complement strand
ACCGGTCCGGTGATCCGCCAGGACGTCGAGTGCCGCATGGCGGCGAGATCCTGTTCGAGGAGGCTCGCCGAAGTGTGCAGCGCCGACAGCTCCTGCCGCACCCGCTCCAGCTCGGCGCGCTCGGCCGCGAGCGAAGCGTCGCGGCCCAGCAGCTCCTCGCGCAGCGCGGACAGCTCCTGCCGCAGCCGCTCCAGCTCGGCCCGCTCGGCCGCGAGCGAAACGTCGCGGCCTAGCAGCTCCTCGCGCAGCGCGGACAGCTCCTGCCGCAGCCGCCCCAGCTCGGCCCGCTCGGCCGCGAGCGAACCGTCGCGGCCCAGCAGCTCCTCGCGCAGCGCGGACAGCTCCTGCCGCAGCCGCTCCAGCTCGGCGCGCTCGGCCGCGAGCGAAACGTCGCGGCCCAGCAGCTCCTCGCGCAGCGCCGAGGCCTCCTGCTCGACCGCCTGCAGGGTCCGCAGCTGATCATCGCGCGTATGCACGAAGGTTGTGTCGATGTAAATGCTGGGCGGCAGTTCCGGCAGCGGCGCGTCGGAGCAGAGTGCAAGGACGTAGAGCGGACGGGGATAGCCGCCGGACGCCTCGAAGTGCCGGTCGCCGCGCCGCTCGAAGCAGAGCGCAGCCGGCGCGACCGCGGTCTCGGGACCGGGCAGCATGGCCGAGCCGATCATTGGCCTCTGCCACCACATCGCGAGGTGGCCGAAATACCGGCGTAGGAGCGCGGCGAATTCGGGGCGCGTCAGCTCTAGCACATGGAATGGATTGGCCGGCCGGTCGGCCGGCGAATAGTTGTCGCGGTCGGGCGTGCTGATGACGAGCAGCCCGTCCGACCGCAGCACCCTGCGGATCTCGGAGAGGAAGCGGTCATGGCCCGCGAAGTGCTCGATCGTCTCGAAGGAGACGACGACATCGACCGCGGCGTCCTCGAGCGGGATGCCGCCCGCGTCGCCGACGCGGAAGGAGAGGTTATCGCGCCGGTAGTTGGCGGCGGCATGCGCCACGACATCGGCGGCGAGCTCCACGCCGATGACGCTGGAGGCCACCTGCGCCAGCAGCGCGGCGCCGTAGCCTTCCCCGGAGGCGATGTCGAGCACCCGCCGGCCGCAGCAGAGATGCCGCGCCAGCAGGTACCGGTGCAGATGCTCCATCTCGGTCTGCCCGCCGAACTCGGACGTCAGGCGCTCGCCGGTGAAGGGAAGGCTGACGGCGGGCAAGGGCCGCTTGAAGATCTCTCCCACGACCAGTTCAGCTCCCTTTTGCCTGTGCGGAGCTCGCCGCCGATCGGGCGGATCGCTCAGCACCTTGCCGGATGTCGCGCATCGGCGCGAGAACGCGAGCGAACCCTGCCGGGTCACGGCTTGGCACGCCACCGGGCCAAACGTCGCCCCGCCATGGCACCACCTCGCAGAATCAGGCCTTCGTCACTAGGATCAGGCCCTGCGTGATTTGCAGGTTCTTGAAGCGGGTGGCACGCGTCGGACCCATCGGGTCGTCTGGCAAACCGTGCTTCGCATTCGTGATTTCGCGATCCCGATCTCATCGATCAGCTGTTTCGCGAAGCCCACCAACCCATAAAGATGGGAGGGGAACTTGCGCGTGTATTGATAGCGACGCAGCAAATCTGCCGAACCGACCGAGCTTCGGCCATTCGACCGGCGCCTGAGTGATCGCGCGGTTCGCTAGCCGGTGCAGCACGCCGCTGTCGGGAGGTCCCGGCAGTCGCCTTCCGGGTGGTAGACGTGATTGCCCCAATCCTCGATCGCACAGGAGGCTCCCCGCTTCAGGTCATGCATGAAGAGGTGCCAGAAGCTGGCCTTGGCGATTTGTGCGATATGGGCTGCGTCATCGACGATGATGTCGAAGCCCTGCGGCGCGCATACCGCGGCGATCCGGTCGAGCAGAGCAGGTCATCCTGTCCGCCGCGGTAGATGCGGACGCGCTCCTCGGTCGATTCCCATTCGGGCAGCAGATCCACGCCGACGATCGTCGCCTTGGGGAAGCAGTCGCGCGACATCTCAATCGACTTGCCCTTGGCCACGCCCAGCTCGAGCAGCGCGATCGGCTGATCGCGCAGCGATCCGAAGCGCTCCTCGTACACCTCCAGGTAGCTCAGAGGCTTGGCCTTCGAACGCGTTTTGCTGGGCATACATGCCAGTGACATGCGACCTCCCGCCGACTTCAAGGTCCGCCGGCACAATAGTGTTGGGTCGCCGGGACGCGCCAGTCGCGCCCGGCGCTCTTCACACCGCCGCCTCCGTAATGCCAAGTTCGACCGCGAAGACGAGGTCCGCCGGCCTGCCGTGCGCCAGGGCCGCGAAGACGGCAAGCGACGCGCGGTCCTGGAAGCGCAGCTGCGTCACGCCGAGGCGGGCCAGCATCCGATTGAAGGCCGCCATGTCGTTCGGCAGCCGATGCGCCGGTAGGTTCGGTAGGCTCCGCCACGCCTGCGCCACGAGCAGCGTTCGGCCGGCCCCGCCGTCGAAGATCAACCCGGGTGCCCCGGTGGCATCTGCCGTAGCGGCCTCGCGGCAGGGCAGCCAAGACTGGCCGGCCAGAATGCGCCGCAGCCGCGCCAGATCGAGCGCTTCACGCAACGGCCGTACCGGATCGCGCGCCTCAAAATCGCGGTCGTTGGCGGCGATGTCGGGATGCAGGCGGCTGAACACCTCGAACATGTCGGCCATCAGCTTCGCCCTGCGCTCGCCGAAGGATTGCCCTTCCCAATGGCGCACGAAGACGTCGCCGGTCACGACATGGCGCCAACCTACCCGGCGCGCGCGGTAGCAGAAATCCGCCTCCTCGCCGTAGCCCACGGGGAAATGCTCCGCATCGAAAAGGCCGACATCATCCAGCACGGCGCGCCGGATGTAGATGCAGAAGCCGACGGTGTAGTGCACCTCCACGCTGCGCGCTGTGTTCGCCTCTGCCGCCAGCGCATCGAGCGCGGCGTCGCCGATCTCGAAGGTCACCTGGCCGTCCGAGCGACGGAACGGATAGCCGCTCATGTGGCTGCCGTTCGTCAGCGGGTTCGCTGTGCCAATCCTTGGGCCGGCATGCGCCGCGCGCTGCAGCCGGTCGATCCAGTCGCCGAAGACCAGCGTGTCGCTGTTGAGCAGCACGACATCGCGATCGGGATGCAGCCGCATACCGCGGTTGACGCTCCGCGTGAAGCCGAGGTTGCGCTCGTTCTCCAACAGGGTGATGCGGCAGTCCTGTGAGAGCCGCACCAGCGCCGCCTTCAAAACGGCATCCGTGCTGGCGTCGTCGATTACCACCAGCTCGAAGGCGGCCTGGTTCTGCGCCTCCAGCACGGAGGCGAGACAGAGCTCGACCAGCTCGCGCTGGTTGTGGACCGGGACGATCACGTCGATGATCGGCTCGCAGATAGGCGGCATCGGGCGGGTGGGCCTAGATCCTGAAGCCTGCCGCCACGGCGGCGTTGCGAAACATCTTCACCGTGTCGAGCGAGTAGGCGTCCAGGTTGTAGCCCAGCGTCGGCAGCTTCATCAGGATGTCGGGCGTGACGGTGATGATCTGGCAGCCGACCACGTCGGCCTGGACGATATTCAGCAGCTCCCGCGGGCTGGCCCAGATGATCTCCGCAAGCGGATGGCTGGACGCCATCGCCACCGCGGCCGACATGATCGGCAGTGGATCGACGCCGGTGTCGGCGATGCGGCCGGCGAAGACCGAGATGTTGGACGGCACCGCCGGCTCCAGGCTCAGCACGACGTCGCGCACTTGCGCGAGCGTCATGATCGCCGTGACGTTGACCTTCACGCCGCGGCCGGCCAGGCCGCGGACCAGCCCGCAGGTGCTCTCGCCGCGGGTGTTGGAGATAGGGATCTTGACGTAGACGTTCGGCCCCCAGCTCGACACCTTCAGCGCCTCGCGCTCCATCTCATCGATCTCGTCGGAGAAGACTTCGAGCGAGAGCGGCTTGTCCGTGATGTGCTGCAGCACGTCGCGGGCGAAGCCCTCGTAGTCGCGGATACCAGCCTTGGCCATCAGCGTCGGGTTGGTCGTCAGACCCTTGATGTGCGGCTTGGCATACATGTCGAGCATGACGGCCTTGTCCGCGCCGTCGGCGAAGATCTTGACCTTCAGGTCGGCGAGGCTCGTCACGGCTTTTCCCCTCTCGACAGGATCCACTCGGCCGCTTCGGGAAGCGAACCGCATACATGATCGGGCGGACGCGCCGGCGCGCGCTCGGCGTAGCCTTCGTCCACTAGGATGGTCCGGCAGCCCGCAGCGGCGCCGGCGTCGATGTCGCGCCAGCGGTCGCCGACCATGAAGCTGCCGCGCAGGTCCACGCCATGCGCCGCGGCGTCGCGCAATAGAAGGCCCGGCTGCGGCTTGCGGCAGTCGCATTCTCCGTCATGGCTATGCAGGCAGGCCTCGATCGCGTCGAGCGGCAGGATCGCTGCCATTCGCGCATGGATCGCCTCGATGGTCGAGAGCGGCGTGACGCCCCGCGCGACATCGGGCTGGTTGGTCACGACGACGAGGCGGAAGCCCGCCTTGCGCAGCCGCGCCAGCGCCTCCGGCACGCCCGGCAAGATCTCGAACTCCGCGGGGCTCGCCGGCGGATAGGGTTTGCCGTCGCGCACCATCGCGCGGTTCAGCACGCCGTCGCGGTCGAGATACACCGCGCGGGCGGTCACGGCGTCGTCGATTCCCACTTGGTCTGCCGCGCTTTGAGCGCGGGGTGGGACACTAGCAGGTGCCAGACAACGGCCTGGAACGCCTCGGAATGCGGCGTGACGTTGTCGGGGTTCACCGTCGGGATGATGCAGACGACGTCGCCGACCTGCGCCGTGTAGCCGCCATCGCGGCCGACCAGGCCGAGGATCCGCGCGCCGACTTCCTTGGCCAGCTGCAGCGCTCCGACTAGGTTCGGGCTGACGTTCTTCTCGAGGTTGCCGCCGCCGACGGAGAAGACGAACACCGCGTCGTCCCTGTCGAGCCGGCTGGTGGCCAGCCATTCGCGGAAGATGGTGTGCCAGCCCTCGTCATTGGTGCGCGCGGTTAGCTCCGAGACGTTGTCGGTCGGCGCATAGGCCTCGATGCCGACGATCTTGCGGAAGTCGTTCACGGCATGGGAGCAGTTGCCGGCGCTGCCGCCGACCCCGAGGAAGAACAGCCGCCCGCCGCGCGCGCGCAGCGCGGCCAGCTCCTCGGCCATGTGCTCGATCAGGACGGGGTCGAGCCGGCGGACGACCTCGATGGTCTCGGCCAGGTGCTGCTCGGCATAGCTCATCGGACGGTCCCCGCGAAATGGGCCTCGAGCTCGGCAACCCCCGAAAAGGAACCGACCTCGTAGAAGCGATGGTGGACCTCGTAACCGGCCAGCAACCCGCGATGCGCCAGGTCCTCGGTTATGGTGGCGAGGTCGGTCGGCACGTCGAGCGGGAGACCGGCGAAGACATCCGCACAAAAGACGCTCAACCCATAGTCGATGTGGTGCATTCGCGGCGTGCGCGCAGTCTTGTTGTAGGCCAGGATCTCGGCGCCGTCGAACTCCACGTTGTTCGCGTGCGCGGGGTCCTCGTTGCGGAAGACGGTCATCAGCGCAGGGCGGCCGTCGCGCTCGAAGGCGGCGATGGCGGCCTGGTAGTCGAACTCCAGCCAGCTGTCACCATAGATCACCGCGAAGCGCGGGCCGAGTTGCGGCAGCGCGCGCCCGATCGAGCCGCCGGTGCCGAGCAGCATAGGCCCGTCCGGCACGTAGCGGACCCGCATGCCGAAGCGCGCGCCGTCGCCGACCGCTTCCTCGATCCGCTCGCCGAGATAGCCGGTCAGGAAGACCGCCTCGGTGAAGCCGAGGCTTGCGAGCAGCCTAAGTTGGTGGAAGGCGAAGGGCTCGCCCGCTACCTCGACCAGGGCCTTAGGCACGCGTTCCGTCAACGGCCTCAGCCGCGTCGCCAGCCCGCCGGCCAGGATGGCGATGGGCACCGTCACGACAGCGCGACCTTCGTGCCCTCGAGCTCGAAGCGGAATCGCACCTCCTCGAGCCCTGCGCGCGCCATGGCGTGGCGAAGGCGGTTGCGGTCCTCGGCGTAGAACAGCAGGAAGCCGCCGCCGCCCGCGCCGACCAGCTTGCCGCCGATCGCGCCGTTGCGACGGCCGAGCTCGTACCACTCGTCGATTTGCGCCATGCTCATGCCGGAGGAGCGCCTTTTCTTGTGCTCCCAGTGCTCGTGCATCAGCGCCCCGAATTCCGCGGCACGTCCGCGCATCAGCAGGTCCTTGCTGCGCAGGCCGAGTTCCTTGACGTAGTGCAGATTGGCAATCATCGCCGCATCTTGCGACTGCGTGCGCTCCTTCTGGTCCTTCAGGATCGACCTCGCGCTGCGCGAGAAGCCCGTGAAGAACATCAGCAGGTTGTCCTCGAGGTCGAGGCGCGTGTCGCGGTCGATCTCGAGCGGCTCCACCTCGACACTGCCGTCGGGATTGAAGGTGAAGCAGGTGATGCCGCCGCAGGCCGCGATATACTGGTCCTGCTTGCCGACGGGCTCGCCGAGGATGTCGATCTCGATCCGGCAGGCGAGCTCCGCCAGGTCCTTCTGGTCGATCATGCGCATGCGGTGCGCGTAGAGTGCCTTCAGCAGCGCAGTGGTGAAGCTGCCGGAGGAGCCGAGGCCGGTGCCGGCGGGGATGTCGGCCAGCGCGGTGATCTCGACCTGCGGCGTGCGCAGATCCATCAGGCGCAGCGCTTCGCGGATGATGGGATGCTCGACCTGGTCCACCTGCTCGACGCGCTCGAGCTTCGAGTATTTCAGGAAGATGCCGGGCGTGAAGGGCCGCAGCACGTTGACGTAGACGAAGCGGTCGATCGCGCCGGCGATTAGGAAGCCGCGATGGTCGCGGTAGTAGGAGGGCAGGTCCGTGCCGCCGCCGCCGAGGCTGATGCGCAGCGGGCTTCGCGTGGTGATCATGGATGCTGCCTTCCCCGCCTCACGCCCTGGCGTCCAGCAGGTCTGGGTTGGCCATGAGGTAGTCCACCGTGCGCTCCACGCCCTCGCGGATCGCGTAGCGGGGCCGCCACCCCAGCGCGCGGATGCGCGCGCAGTCCAGGAAGATAAAGGGGTTATCGCCGACCCAGCCGCGGTCCCCGCCGGCGTAGTGCAGCTCCGGCGACAGGCCGAGCCGTGCGCAGATCCAGCCGATGGAGTCGCGCACCTCGCAAAACTCGTCGGTGCCGAGGTTGAAGACGGAGAAGCAATCCGGCCCCTTCTCGATCGCCGTCATGATCGCGGTGACGCAGTCGGAGACGTCGAGATAGGACTTCCGCTGCCGCCCGTTGCCCAGCACGCGCAGCCGCGTCGGGTCGGCGCGCAGCATCTTGCAGAAGTCGAAGACGTGGCCGTGGGTATAGCGGTGGCCGAGGATGGAGACGAAGCGGAACACCGTCCCGTGGAAGCCGAAGCCCTCGCAATAGGCGGCGATTAGCCCCTCGGCCGCCAGCTTCGACGCGCCGTATAGCGAGGTCTGCACGGGGAAGGGCGCGTCCTCCGGCGTTGGGAAGACCGTCGCCTCGCCATAGACCGATCCGGTGGAGGAGAAGGCGATGTGCCGCACACCGGCCGCGCGCATTGCCTCCAGCACGTTCTGCGTGGCGATGACGTTCTGCTCGAGGTCCTTGCGCGGATGCTGGGTGCCAAAGCGGACATCGGCATTGGCGGCGAGGTGGATAACGAGGTCCGCGCCCTCCACCGCTGGGGCAATCTCGGCGGGATGCAGCAGGTCGCCGCGCACCGGGCGGAAGTTCGCATGCGCCAGCGCGCCGTCCAGGAACTTCGCCTGGCCGGTCGAGAAATTGTCGAAGCCGATGACGATGTGCCCCGATGCTAGCAAGTGGTCCACTAGGTTGCTGCCGATGAACCCGGCCGCGCCCGTCACGACGACTCGCATTCCCGTCCTTCCTGGTCACACCGACGCCGCTGGCGGAGCCGGCGCCTGAGACCGCTGCCCTTGCGCGGCCGGCGCCCGGGCGGCCCGCCACAGGCGGTAGCGCTCCGGCATCTGGCCGGTGACCGCCCACCATAACGCCTTTACGCTCCGGCGGAGCAGGCGGCGCAGACCGGGCAGCCGCGTCAGCACCGCGCGCAGCGGCGCCGTCATGCGCCATGTGGTGCTATTCATCACCGCGTCGTAGCGCGCCTGGAGATGGGCATTGTGCTGACGCAGCGCGTCGTGGCGCGCCAGCAGATCGGCATTGTGCTGGGCCAGTTCGACCAACTCCCCGGAAGCGGGGCCCGCAACCGCATGGCCGACCATGGCGAGCCTCGCGCGCTCGGTCTCCAGCGTCGCGGCGGTGCTGCGCTGTTCCACCAGCAGCGTGCCGACCGCCTGAAAAAAGGCCTGGGCGAGGGTGGCATCGTGCCGGCCTTCCGCCAGCCGGCGCAGCAGCGCGGCGAAGGGATGCGGCTCGCGCCCCACATAGATAATGCCGAGGCCGTGCTGGTGCGCGAACTCATGGGCGGGGTATCGCTGCTTCAGCTCCTCCCACAGGCGCCAGACCCCGAAGCCACGGCCGAATTCGTTGGTATCGTGGAAGATGATGACGCCGAGCTCCGACATCTTCGGCAGCCAAGTCTCGAAGTCCTCCTTCACCGCCTCGTAGGTGTGCAGCCCGTCGATGTGCAGCAGGTCAATCGAGCCGTCCTCGAAGCAGTGTAGCGCCGCGGCGAAGTAGGCCTGTATGAAGTACTGGTTGGGATAAGTGTCGGCGATGTAGGCGCGGAAATTGTCGAACACCGAGGCATCGTGGAAGCCGGCATGCACGTCGCCCACCCAGCCGTCCACGGCAACGCATTCGGTGGGGATGCCGAGCTTCTCGGCGATCTGGCAGGCGGCGAAGAAGCTCATACCGTTGTGCACGCCGAGCTCGACGTAGCGCCGTGGCCGCGACAACGTGAAGAGCGAGTACATCACTGGCGCAAGCTCGGACCAGGCCGAGAAGGCCCAGGCCCGGATCGGCGTGCAGCTGGCGGCGACGAGGTCGGTCAGCCAGTCGTCGTCGAAGCATTCGGGGATGACGGCGGGCGGCAGCGCGGCGAAGGGTGTAGACCGAAAGGTCCCGCTGCCCGTCATGGCCTGGGGGACGATGTGGATCCGGTCGCCCTCGATCAGGGCGCCAACCGTGCTCCCCTTGGGGAACTCGGTCCGGTCCCAGGTAATCGCTGCATCGGCGCGCAGCGTCTGCGCCAGGCCCGCCATTCCGGCGTCATCCTCCGCCCGATCCGCTTGGTAGACGAAGGGCGGCAGGCGCCGGATCGGCCAGCCCAGCGTCTCTGGGTCGAGCGCCTCGGTGCGCTCGACCAGGCGCCCGTAGCTCGCGGCCATGAAGCGCAGCTCGGGCGCGGCGATGGCGCCCTTGGTCAGCAGTTCGTCCAGGCTGTCGGCGTGGTTGCCCTCGCCCTGCGCGCGGTTGTGCTTGGCGCGCACCAGCCTGAGGCCGAGCCCGATCTTGTATTTCAGCCGGTCGAGCGAGCGCACGGGCAGGTGCAGCAACGGCAGCCCCGACTCGCCATGGATCTCCCGCGCCCCGAAGGTCGGGCAGACCGCGTGGTTGCCTTCCTGGATGTAGTAGCTTGGGTTGTTCGCCGCGAAGAGGCTGGAGATCGCGATCTTGCTGAAAGCCGAGGTCCGGCCGCTCCAGTGGAAGTCCTGCGCCATGTCGAAGGAGGTGAAAGTGCCGAACCGCGTCGGCACCAGGTTCATCCATGGCATCATCATGACATCGGCGCCGAGCTCCTCCAGCGCCTGCTCGACCTCGGCGCGGCTGTTGGCACCGAGGAACTCGTCGCCATCCAGGCAGAAGACCCAGTCAGCGTCTCGGGCGAAGGCCTGTCGCGAAAGCAGGTTCATCAGCGCGCCCTGGTACCTCTCCTGCCGGCCAACCTCAAAGACATGGAGCTGGAGGCGCGGATCGGAGAAGCTGCGCAACGCCTCGGCGGTCCCGTCGGTGGCTCGGACATCGGCGACGAAGACCTCGTCGAAGAACTCGGCGCACTGGCGCAGAAACGGGCGGATGATGTCGCCCTCATTACGCATCATCACCACTGCGCAGAGCCGAAGTCCGCGGGTGTCCCGCGCTACGGCGGGCAGGTCAGAGCGTTCGCTTACATAGTCCATATCGGATACGACTCTACGCTAGCAGATTCGATCCGATCAGCCCAGATGCGCATCGACCGCTGGTCGCACGGCCAGGTCGCGCTGATCGGTGATGCCTGCTTCTGCCCCCCTCTGCTCGCCGGCCACGGTTCGGCGCTCGCCACGACCGGCGGGCAAACTCCATCTGTTCCGGATTGAAATATTCGGGATTACATACGCAGGTTTGCCTAGGAACCTTTCCACCCGAGCCCTAGGTAGGAGTTTGTTACCACCGCAGCGTCGCAGAGAGACACCGTGACGCCGATTCGGCTAAAATTAACAAATCCGTCCGCCAAGCGCCGTCACTCAGCTCCACCTCAAGAGTATCCATCCGGCATTCCTCGGCGTCCGGGTGGTTGGGACGCGAGGATCGTCTTCCCGGGCGTCTTGGGCAACAGCGAATCGCACGCCGCGTGCCCGGCAGACGGTCAAAACCGCCAGTCAACACTCTACCCGAGGTCCCCCGACGCGACTGGCCCGACTTCGCCGATTGGAACCGGGGTTTACGAATTTCGGTGACCCGGTGACGGCGGGACAGGGTTTGGCGTAACCCGATCTGCTGAAAGTTGCTGGAGTGCCGACCAAGGCTATTCCGAGGATCGCGGCCATGCGGATATTGGGCGGCCATCATGTTTCTGCGTTCGAAGGTTCGCTGGAAGGTTGGCAAAGAGCACCACAGCTGGAGTGTGGTGGAGAACTGGTGCGTCGCCAGCGGGCGGGTGGTGCAACGCCACGTCTTGTAGCTGGGCGAAATCAACTCGGCCCAGGAACTGGCATGGCGGCGCTCAATCGAGGTGATGCAAGCCGGGAAGGCGCAGCCGCGCACGCTGACGCCGTTCCCGGAGGATCGCTGCGAAAGGCTGTTGCCGGACAGTTCGATCGTCCGGCTGAAACTGTCGGCGGTGCGGCTGCGACGGCCGCGGCAATCGGGCGCGTGCTGGCTGACGCTGGAACTGTGGCGGGAGCTGGGGCCAGATCGGGTCTGGACGGAACTGCTGGATCGGAGCCGCGAGGGCACCCGCTGGAACCAGGTTCTGTTTGTACTGGTCGCCTATCGGCCGTTGGCGCCGGGCAGTGAATCGCGACTGCACGGGGAGTGGTTCGAGCGGATCGCTGCCACGACCGGCTTCAACGTCTCGTTCGACGTGCTGCTCTACGACTTGACCCGTACTTATTTTGAGAGCGCCCCCCGTTGCCGGAAGGCGACAAGCGTCGCCACGGTAATTCGCGAGATTACCGGAGCGACTGCGTGCAGGTGATCATCGCGCTGGAGGTGACCCCGGAGGGACTGCCGCCAACGACCCATTTGACAAGCTCGGCTTTGACATCCGCCATCTCACGCCGCAAATCGGCGACGTCTGTCTCGGTTGCGATATTCGAGAGGTCGATATCGACCGCCTGCTTTTCCGCCACCGTTAGGGCTTCGGCCTGCGCGTCCGTGAAACCCGCCGCCGTGAGGCTCTTGACCGTCTCGTGCGTGTCGAGGGCGCTGATCATGCTTCTTCAAACCATCGCGAGGGAGATAACTAGCCGCCTTCGAGCTTGGGGATGAAGAAGACTTCGCTGCCGTGGCGCAGGCGCTGCAAATAGCCGACCTCGTGGATCTCGCCGTCGATCGCGACCGTGGTTTCCTCCTCGAGATGCTCGCCCAAGCCGGGGTAGAGCTTGTCCAATGCCTTGATGACGCCGCGCAGGCTAGTCGCCGGAATCGCGAATTCGCGCACGCCGCCGGTATAGCGGCGGCTGAACCCGCTCGACAAAACCACCCGCGCGGTCGCCTCGGGCATGGCGCCCGGCCTAGTCGTCGGCACCCGGGGCGTCGAGGGCGGCGCGCACCTTGGGCGGCGACATCGGCAACTCGGTCAGCCGGCGGCCGATCGCATTGTCGATCGCGTTGGCGATCGCCGCCATCGGCGGGCAGATGTTGACCTCGCCGACCCCCTTGGCGCCGTAAGGATGCGCCGGGTTCGGCACCTCGACCAGCACCGCGTCGATCATCGGGACATCAGGGGCAACCGGCACCCGGTAATCGAGAAAGCCCGCGTTATCGAGCCGGCCATTCTTGTCGTAGATGTATTCCTCGTTTAATGCCCAGCCGATGCCCTGGGTGACGCCGCCCTGAATCTGCCCTTCGACGTAAGAGGGGTGGATCGCCTTGCCGACATCCTGGGCGGCGACAAAGCGCAGCACCGTGACCTTGCCGGTCTCGGGATCGACCTCGACATCGCAGAACTGGGTCGTAAAGCCCGGCGCCTGGCCGCCGGCGTTGACCGAGGCGGAGGCGGTCAGCGGCCCGCCGGTCAGCGCCTTTTTGGCGGCGATTTCTTTGAGCGACAGCGGCGCGAAATCCCCGACATTGCTGCCGGCCGGCTTGGCAAAGCCGTCTTCCCAGACCACGCCGTCGACATCGACGTCCCAGATCATCGCCGCCCGCGCGCGCAATTCATCGACGATTTTCTTGCTCGCCTGGACCACCGCCATGCCGGTGGCAAAGGTCACCCGCGAGCCGCCGGTCGGGTTGGTGAAGCCGACCGAGGCGGTGTCGGCGACCATCGAGCGCACCTGGCTGTAATCGATCCCCAGCGTTTCGGCCGCCATCAGCGCCATCGAGGCGCGCGAGCCGCCGATGTCGACGCTGCCGCTGGAGACGGCGACGGTGCCGTCCTCGTTGACCTGGACGCTGGCGCTCGACTCGCCGCCACCGTTGAACCAATAGCCAGAGGCGACCCCGCGCCCCTGGTTCGGACCGAGCGGGGCCTTGTAAGCCGGGTGGTTGAGCAGCGCTTCGAGGGTCTCGACATAGCCGCCATGGGCCATCTTTGGCCCGTAGATCATCGTCGTCCCAGGCCGCGCCGCATTTTTTAGGCGCAATTGCAGCGGGTCCAAGCCGATCTTCTTCGCCACAATGCCGAGCACGCTCTCGACGGCGAAGGCCGAAATCGGCGAGCCCGGCGCGCGATAGGCCGACGCTTTGGGGCGATTGCTGACGACGTCGTAGCCGACCGTACGGGCGTTTGGGATGTTGTATTGCGCGAAGGCGCACAGGCATGCATTCATCACCGGCGAGCCGGGGAAAGCGCCAGCCTGGAATTTGAAAACGCCGTCGGCGGCTGTGATCGTGCCATCCCTCTTGGCGCCGATCTTGACCCGCATTGATGCGCCCGAGGTCGGGCCGGTCGCCTTGAACACTTCGTCACGGCTCATCGTGATCTTTACCGGACGCCCTGATTTCTTCGACAGAAGCGCCGCGATCGGCTCGAGATAAACCGGGATCTTGCCGCCAAAACCGCCGCCGATCTCCGACGGGGTGACCCGCAGGTCCCCGACATGCATGCCGAGCAGCTTGGCGGTAATCGCCCGCACCCCGAAATGACCTTGCGTCGCGGTCCAGATCTCGGCCTGCCCATCCGCGTCGACGTGGGCGGCGCAGGCATGCGGCTCGATATAGGCCTGGTGCACCGCGGCCGTCTTGAACTCCTTCTCGACAACGAGATCGGCTTCGGCAAAGCCCTTGTCGAGATCGCCGATCGCGAATTCGAGTCGCTTCGAAATGTTGGAGGGCTTGGTCGGCGTCGGCTCGACCCCGCGGGTGATCATGTCCTCGAACAACAGCGGCGCGTCGGGGGCCATCGCCTCGTCCACGTCGATGACGTGCGGCAAGAGCTCGTAGTCGATGTCGATCAGCTCGGCCGCCTGCTCGGCGGTGGCCTTGTCGGTCGCCGCCACCGCCGCGACGGCGTGACCCTCGTACAGCGCCTTTTCGCGCGCCATGATGTTGCGCGTGATGTGCCAGAAATTCTGCGCGACCCGCTCCGGCCCGACATATTCGAATTTGTGGTCCGGGAAATCGGCGCCGGTGACGACCGCCTTGACGCCCGGAAGTTTCAGCGCCTTCGAGGCGTCGATCGAGCGGATGCGCGCATGCGCATGCGGCGAGCGGATGATCTTGCCATAGAGCGCCCCGGCCATCGCCAGGTCAGCGCCGTACATCGCGCGGCCCGTCACTTTCGGCACGCCGTCCGGACGGACCGGCCGTGTCCCCACCCACTTGAAGCGCGACGGTGCGATGTCGTTCACGGCTCTTCTCCTGATCGCCTGATTACGCATTTCTATGAATGACAGCGTCGCGCGACGCGCGCGCAAATGCAAGCCCGAGGGGCGCGCCGCCCGACATGGGGCAGGAGAAAGGCGAGGCTAGCCGAACGGCACCGTCACCCACCGGCCGCCGGCTCAACAGCCGAAATGCGCACCATCAGTCGGAACGGGATCAACCGTGGCAGGTGCCGCATCGTCGATCGTCAGCTGAACCGCGTTGCCGCCGCGCCAGGCGTCGCGCCGCAGATGGCCCGCGACGTGGATCGCCGCACCGCGGGTCTCGGCGAGAAAACGGCCGAGCGGGGTTTCGGCGCAGCGGTAGGCGATCCCGGCAAGCCGTGAGCCGTCGAGCGGATCAGCCAGAGCGCAGCGCAGATGGCCGTTGCCGACCGGCTCGGCATGGGCGACGCGCACGGTCGGAAAGACAAAGCGCGGCTCGGGGTTGGCTGCGCCGAACGGCGACAGCTTTTCAATGTGGTCGATCAGCTCCGATCGCGCCGCCGCGATCGACAGCGCCCCGTCGATCGCCAATTCGGGGACCAGGACCCCTCGGTCGAGCCCGTCGCCGAGCCGCTCGGCCAGGAACGCGCGCACCGCGTCGATCCTGTCCTCGGCGACCGTAAAGCCGGCGGCCATCGCGTGCCCACCGCCGTTCACTAAAAGCCCGGCCTGGCGCGCCGCGATCACCGCCGGGCCGAGGGGCAGCCCGGGGACCGAGCGGCCGGATCCGCGCCCGACCCCGTCGCCCAGCGCGACGACGCAGGCGGGGCGCTCATAGCGCTCCCTGAGCCGGGCGGCGACAATGCCGATGACGCCCGGATGCCAGCCGCGCGCCGCGG
Source organism: Allostellaceae bacterium (assembly GCA_035570595.1). Lineage (GTDB taxonomy): Bacteria > Pseudomonadota > Alphaproteobacteria > ATCC43930 > CGMCC-115725 > AP-15. The sequence goes on along the minus strand of DATMLF010000203.1, from coordinate 11,759 downwards.
CAAAGACCAGCACCGGCGATTGCGGCGCCGCTTCGACCGCGGCAATCGCCGCGGCCAGCGTTTGCGCCTCGATCGCGCGGCGCTCTCGGTTGTAGTCGTCGAGGCGCCGCGCCAGTTCGGCCGCCAATGCCGGGTCGTCGGTCGCCAGAAGGCGTGCCCCGAGGTCGGCCGCACCCACCCGCCCGCCGGCATTGACCCGCGGGCCCAGCACGTAGCCCAGATGATAGGCGTCGAGCGGCTCGCTGACGCCGGCGACCGCCGCCAAGGCGCCAAGGCCGGCATTGGCGCCGCGCCGCGCCACCCTGACCCCTTGCGCGACGAGCGCGCGGTTGAGGCCGCTCAGCGCAACGACGTCGCACACCGTGCCGAGCGCCACGAGGTCGAGCCATTGCAGCAAATCCGGCTCGACCCGCGCCCCGGTGTACCAGCCCGCCGCGCGCAATACCCGGTTGACCGCCACGACCAGAAGGAACGCGACTCCGACCGCCGCGAGGTCGCGATGCGGACTGTCCTGGTCGAGCCGGTTTGGGTTGATCAGCGCCGCGGCGCGCGGCAGCGCCGGCTCGGCGACGTGATGGTCGACCACGACCACATCGAGGCCACGCGCCGCCGCATGGGCGAGCGGCTCGTGCGCGGTGGTGCCGCAGTCGACGGTGACGACGACCCCGACACCCTCGTCGCGCAGGCGCAGCAGGGCCGGGGTGTTCGGGCCGTAGCCCTCACGCAGGCGGTCGGGCACATAGATCCGGCTGCGCGCGCCGACGGCGGCCAGGAACCGCGTCAGCAGCGCCGCCGAGGTCGCGCCGTCAACATCGTAATCGCCAAAGACGGCAATCGTCTCGCCGCCCCGAATTGCCCGGACGAGGCGCGCCGCGCCGGCGTCCATGTCGCGCAGATGCGACGGGTCCGGCAGCTGGTCGCGGAGCCGCGGCGCCAAAAACTGCGGCGCCTGGTAGAGACCGACCCCGCGCCGCGCCAAGAGCCGGCCGACAATTTCGGGCAGGCCGAGCCGCTCGGCGATGACCTCCCCGTCGCCGGCGCCGCCCGCGCGCAAGCGCCACCGGCGCCCGCCGACCGACCGCTCGACCGCCAGGATGCCGGGTTCTGCGGCGGCGCCCCCCGCGCCGTCCATGTCCGACTCTAGCGCCCGAGCTTGTCGGAATGCGTGACTGGGCTGGTCAACTCCGCGCTGGTCAAAGCCGCGGCGGAAAAGATGCCGTCCATTCGGGCTCCTTGAGGTTAGCGCGCGAGTGCTGCAAAGCTTTCCTTGCGGGTGAAGTCGTGGCGCGCCTCGATGTAGCGCACCGTCCCGGTCTTCGAGCGCATCACCACGGAATGGGTGGCGGCACCTCCGGCAAAACGGCGCACGCCGCGCAGCATCGTGCCGCTGGTGACCCCGGTCGCGGCGAACATCACGTCGCCGGCGGCCAGATCCAGCAACTTGTACTTGCGGTCGAAATCGGCGATGCCGATGCGGCTCGCGCGGCCCCGCTCGTCGTCGTTGCGGAACAACAGCCGGCCCTGCATCTGGCCGCCGATGCAGCGCAATGCCGCCGCCGCCAACACCCCTTCCGGCGCCCCACCTGAGCCGACATACATGTCGATTCCGGTCTCCGGGCTGGAGGTCGCGATGACGCCGCTCACGTCGCCGTCCGAGATCAGCGCGATGCGGGCGCCGGCCGCGCGCACCTTGGCGATCAGCTCGGCATGGCGCGGGCGGTCGAGGATGCACACGACAAGGTCGCTGATCTCGCACTTTTTCGCCCGCGCCAGATTTTTCAGGTTGGTCGCCGGCGCTTCGTCGAGGTCGACGAGGTCGTCCGGCAATCCGCCGCCGACCGCGATCTTGTCCATGTAGACGTCGGGTGCGTTGAGAAAATGCCCGGCATCGGCCATCGCAATGACCGCGAGCGCATTGGCGCCGCCCTTGGCGGTGATCGTCGTGCCTTCGAGCGGGTCGAGCGCGATGTCGATCGGCGGGCCGTTCCCGGTGCCGACCTTCTCGCCGATAAAGAGCATCGGCGCCTCGTCGCGCTCGCCCTCGCCGATGACGACGGTGCCATCGATCGAAAGGCTGTTGAGCGCCCCGCGCATCGCGTCGACGGCGGCCTGGTCGGCGGCCTTCTCGTCACCGCGCCCCATCAGCCGCGAGGCGGAGAGCGCCGCCGCCTCGGTCACCCGGACCGCCTCCAGCGCCAGGTTGCGATCCATCCGCGACGTCTCGGGCATGACGTTCCTCCTGTTAATTGACGCATGATGACGAGAGCGAACCGGCGATCAAACGCATGCTTGCAAAGACCGGCTGCAGAGCGACTTGCGGCATCGGGCGGCGGAGCACGCGCGGACCCAGATCTCGGATCGATTCGGCGGCGCTCGCCAATCCGGCCTCGATTTATGCGGTGAACTCGTTACGCGGTTAGCTCGCCGCGGACCCTAGGCTTCGGGTGTGGTGGCGTCAATGCGCGGCCGCGTGCGCGCGAGGCGGGCGATTGGCGGGCAAAGCCTCTATAATGCGGCTCAAAGCCGGGTCCAGCAGCCCCGCAAACCCCAAGGGAGGAAGGTATGAACGCGATCATCGCGATGGCGTTGCTTGGCGCGGCGGAAATCGCGGCGGGCGGGGTTTCACCCGCCACGGCGGCGGAGCCCTGTAGCCCCGCCGGCAATCTCGGTTTCGTCTGCGGGCCGCTGAATTCGGAGGATCTCGTCCGGGTTCCGGGAACCGCGTGGATCGTCGCCAGCGGCATGGACGGCGGTGCGGCGGGCACGCGCGGCAGCCTGCACCTTGTCGACAGCCGCGACAAGTCGTGGACGACGCTGTTCCCCGGCGCGAGCCCCAAGGTGAAATGGGACAAGGCGACTTACGGCGACTGCCCGAGCCCGCCCGATCTCAGCAAGTTTTCAGCGCACGGGCTCAACCTGCGGCCACGCACCGGCGGCGGTGGCGACACACTCTACGTGGTCAACCATGGCGGCCGCGAGTCGATCGAGATCTTTGCGCTCGACGCCAGCGGGACCGAGCCCACCGTCGCCTGGGTCGGCTGCGCCGTGATGCCGGCGCACACCTGGCCCAATTCGGTGGCGCCGCTGCCGGACGGCGGCATGGTGGTCACCGACATGTTCGACCCGCAGGACCCGAAAGCCCCCGATAAAATGAACGCCGGCGAAAACACCGGGGCGGTTTACGAATGGCATCCGCACAAGGGCTACGCGCTGGTTCCGGGAAGCCGAATGTCCGGCAACAACGGGATCGAGGTTTCGCCCGACGGCAAATGGATCTATGTCGCGGCCTGGGGCAACAAGGCGGTGGTTCGCCTGGCGCGGGACGGCGGGGCGACCAGCAAGCGCGACACCTTGCCGGCCGGGTTCCTCGTCGACAATCTGCGCTGGGCACCCGACGGCCAATTGGTCGTCGCCGGTCAGAACGTCCCGGCAAAGCAGGTGTTCGGCTGCTTTCAGAGCCACAACACCCGGTGCACCCAGCCCTGGCGCATCGATCGCTGGGACACCGCGGCGATGACCCTGACGCCGCTGGCGAGCCAGCCGGGCAACGCTGACTTCGGCGACGCCACGGTCGGCTTGCAGGTTGGCGACGAGATGTTCGTCGGCACCTTCCGCGGCGACCGCATCGCCTATTTCCCGCTGAAATAGCGGGCGGAACAATCCTGGCGACGCGCCGTGGGCGCCGGCGGCTATCCGCGTGAAGGCGATCACGCCGGCCGGCTGCTCGCGAAGCGCTTGCCGAGGCTGCGGCGCCAGCGCGCAAGGTGGCGATGGCGGTAGCTCCAGGAAAACCGGCGCATCAGGCGGGCCGTGGGGCGGGGGACGACAAACGCAGCAACGTCGTCGAGCGCGGGCGAACGGTGCGCCGGGTTGTAGACGAGCGCCATGCCGGACGGGGTTCCCAGCAGCAGGTCCCAGCTCAGCCCGGCTCGCGTCGCGATGCGCTCGATCCCCGCGTGCAGGCAGAAGTTCTCGACGTCGTGAAACAAATAAACGCAATCGGGGGCCGCCTGCGGGTGGATCGCGAAAAAATCGTCTTCGACCTGAGCGACCGAGTGATACCCGTCGATAAAGGCGAACTCGACCGGGGCCAGGTTGCGCTCGCGCAGGATAGCCGGCACGTCGTCCGGCGAGCGCCCGGTGATCGCGAGGACCGGCAGGCCGTGGTCGTCAGCGAGGGCGTTGGTCAACTCGATCCCCCACGCTGCGTTGCGGTCCGACCCGGCGTCGATCGCCAACACGCGCCCTTGCGGATTGAGCAGTCCGAGCGCGAGGCTGCTCCAACCGAGCGAGTTGCCGATCACAAACAAGCGGTGCGGATGAAACCTCGCGAACAGGCATTCAAGAAAATAAATCTCCTGCAAGGCGATCCCGAGCCCATTCGTCAGACTGTCGCCGTCGGTAATGAACCAGGTGAACGGAGCCATCGGAAAGTTGCCGAAGTGGCTCGGATTGAGCCCCGTCACGATGCCGATGCCGCGGCTTTGATAAAGTGCGGTCAGCCGCGGCAGTATCGGCATTAACTTGATCCCATCGGACCGCCGCCAGGCGCCGCCTGCACTCAGAAATCCTCGATGCGGATCAGGCGCGGGGGTTCGAGCACGGTGTCGAGGCGTTCGATCCGTGCGAGCGCCCGCCGCATCGCCGCCTCGACCGTGACATGGGTGGTCAGGACGACCGGGACCGCCTCCCCGGGGGCGCGGCCGCGCTGGATCATCGACTCGAGCGACACCTCCTCGTCGCGCAAGGCCGCCGCGACATCGGCGATCACACCCGGCCGGTCGACCACCATCAGCCGGATGTAGTAGGCGCTCTGGTGGCGCTCGATCGGGACGCCGGGTATCCGCCGGAGATCGGCGGCGGGAAGCCCGAACGGGAACACCCGGCGCCCGGCGGCGATGTCGACAAGATCGGCCGCGACCGCCGACGCGGTCGGAGCGGCGCCGGCGCCGCGCCCCTCCAGCACGACGCGGCCGACAAAGTCGCCCTCCGCGACGACCGCGTTGTACACCCCTTCGACCGCAGCGATCGGCGTCGCCCGCGGCACCATGCAGGGATGGACCCGCTGCTCGATCCCGTCGTCGGTCAGGCGAGCGATGCCTAGCAATTTGATGCGGTAGCCGAGTTCCTCGGCAAAGTCGATATCGAGCCGCGAGACGTGCCGGATGCCTTCGGTGTAGACGCCGGCGAGGTCGACCGGCCGGCCAAAGCCGACGCTTGCCAGGATCGCGAGCTTGTGGGCGGCGTCGACGCCGTCGATGTCGAAGCTCGGATCGGCCTCGGCATAGCCGAGCTTTTGCGCCTCCGCCAAGACCTCGGCGAATTCGCGGCCGCCCTCGCGCATGGTCGTCAGAATGTAGTTCGAGGTGCCGTTGAGAATGCCGTAGACGCGCTGAAGCCGGTTGCCGGCCAGCCCCTCGCGCAAGGTCTTGATTACCGGTATCCCGCCGGCGACCGCGGCCTCGAAGGAGAGCGCCAGGCCCAGCTCTTCGGCCCGCGCCGCGAGTCGCGTGCCGTCGTGCGCCATCAATGCCTTGTTGGCGGTGACGACGTGCTTGCCATGGGCCAGGGCGGCGTCGACCACGCGCGCGGCCACACCCTCGGCGCCGCCGATCAGCTCGACCACCACATCGATTTCAGGGTCGGCGGCCATCGCGGCCGCGTCCTCGTACCAGCGCGCCGCCGACAGCTCGACGCCGCGGTCGCGGCGCCGGTCGCGCGCGGAAACCGCGGCGACGACGAGCCGGCGGCCGCCGCGCTCGGCCAGCAGCTCGGCCTGGTCCTGAAGCAGTTTTAGGATGCCGGCACCGACCGTGCCGAGCCCCGCGACGGCAATCTTTAACGGCGGCTGCACAAACAAACCCCGCTGCAAGAGGCCCGAAAGGGTTCGGGCAAAGGGTAGGGCTCGCCCTGCGAGATCCCCGCGCGTTTTAGCTGGCGCGCGTTAAAGTTACGACAACTTTCAAGGTTACAACGATTTTCCCCGCCAGGGCCGGACAAGCGCGTGCGATGGTCGAAGCTTATTGCCCGAACAGGATTTCGGCCCGCCCTTGACCGGCGTCGCCGGCGGCGGGTGCCGCCTCGACCGCGATCCTGTCGGCGGGGATCCCCGCCTTGGCGAGAGCGGCGGCGACCGCCTGGGCGCGCTCGAGCGCGGTGTGATAGCTGTCGAGCTGCTGGGCGGCGCTCGTGCCGACCCCGGCGTAACCAACGACTTTCACCGGGCCAGGCTTCGTGCGGTAGCGCGGCACGATATTGCCGAGCGACTGGCGGTCGGCGTCGCTGAGCGCCGTGGCGTTACCGGAAAACGCGATGTCGGCGACCTTTGTATAGGCGACGGCCGGGGGAGCCGGCCTGGCCGGCTTGCCGCTCGCGGTCGCGGTCCGGATGGGTGCCGGCGGCGGCAGGTTGGGGGGCGCCGGCGCCGGCTGGAACTTGGCGGAGCCGAGTGCCGCGGGGAGCGGCGAGGGAGCCGGCGGGGCAGGCAGGTGGGCACCGGCGCCGGCCGCGCCGCCGGAGATCGGAGCCGCCGGCATCGACAGATCGCGCGGCGGCGGCGGCGCCGGTTCGAACTGCCCCGGCTGCGGCAGCGAGGCGATTTGCGGCGACTGCAGGTTCGACTCCATCGGCCCCTGCTCGGGCGGCTGATTGGGTTTGCGGGCGCCCTTGGCGGCGCCGCCAGCGCCCGTGGACGATGCTGCGGCGGCACCGGCGGGGGGTGCGGCCGCCGCGCTTGGGGCCGCGCCCGGCGTTGCGGCAGACGGCGCCGCGGCAGACGGCGCCGCGCCCGGCGTTGCGGTAGACGGCGCCGCGCCTGGCGCTGTTTTAGACGGCGCTGCCGGCGCTGACGTGCCCGGGGTCGGCGCCGCTGGCGGCGGTGGCGGCGGGGCCGCGGCTTCGTCAAACTTGGGCTGCAGCTGCTCGCTGGTGTATCTGGCGTTGGTCCGGTCGGCGATCAGGCTTTGGGTCAGCTTGTCGAGCTCGGCCGTGGTCATCGCCTGGGTCGGCGGCGGTGGCACCGTCGCCAGGTTCGGGTAGCCCGCGGCGTCTCCCGCCGCCAGGTTCTTGGTGTTGGGCGTCGTCGCCGGGTTCGGGTCGTTGGCCGCGATCCCGGACCAGTGGCGGTAGGTTTCGACCGGGCTGCAGCCGCCGAGGACGAGCACCAGGGCGGCGACCGCCAGCCCCCCCGTCTTAGCGCCGGCGCCGCGGCCGCAGGAACGGGTCTTACGCTTGACCATGACGAGACAACCGACGAGTTTGCTTTAGCCTGGAGCCCTTGTCCGCCGTGCGGCACGACCGGCGGGCCGCCGACCGCTGCCCTTTCGCTCGGCGCTGGTGTATTAGATCACGGCCGGCGCGTCACTAGGTTTGATTGCTAAGGCGGCGTCGGACAACGCCCGGCACCGCCCGCCGGGACGCCCCGGTCGGCGGGTCGCGGACGGCTCAAGGCGAGGATGCGGCGATGAACGACGATGGTCGGGCGATGCCCGCGGATGGCATGCCCCGCGAAAACCGTCCGACGAGCGAGACGTCCGCCGAGAGCGACGAGCTGGCGCGCCAGATTGCCGGCCTTGCCGAAAAGAGCCAGCGGATGGTCGGCGAGTTCCTGAAACGCCAGTCGGGCGAAGAAGGGTTCGGCATGGCGAGCCCACTCGCCGTCGGCGCCGCTTTTTTCGAGATGACGGCGCGGATGATGGCGGACCCCTCGCGGCTGGTTCAGGCGCAGCTGTCGCTGTGGAACGACTACATGACCTTGTGGCAGCGCACCGCGCAGCGCTTTCTCGGCGGCGAGGCTCAGCCGATGATCGAGCCGGCGCTCGGCGACCGCCGCTTTCGCGACGCCGCCTGGGGCGACAACACGCTGTTCGACTACATCAAGCAGAGCTACTTGCTGACGGCGCGTTGGCTGCAGAACACGGTGCGCGAGGTTGAGGGCATCGACGAGCGAACCGCGCGCAAGGTGGATTTTTACACGCGGCAGTTTGTCGACGCGCTCGCCCCCTCGAACTTTCTGATCACCAACCCCGAGGCGCTGCGCGCGACGATTGAGAGCCGCGGCGAGAACCTGCTGACCGGGCTCAAGAACCTGCTCGCCGACCTCGAACGCGGCAAAGGCCGGCTGGCGATCCGGATGACCGACACCACGGCCTTCCGCATCGGCGAAAACATCGCCGTGACCCCGGGCAAAGTTATCTATCAGAACGACCTGGTCCAACTAATCCAATACGTGCCGACGACCGACAAGGTCGCGCGCCGGCCATTGCTGATCATTCCGCCATGGATCAACAAATTCTACATCCTCGACCTGCGCCCCGACAACTCGTTCGTCCGCTGGGCGGTGGCGCAGGGCCACACGGTTTTTGTGATTTCCTGGGTCAACCCGGACCGGCGGCTCGCCGCCAAGACCTTCGCCGACTACATGCGCGAGGGCACGCTTGCCGCGTTGGACGCCATCGAACGGGCAACCGGCGAGCGCGAGGTCAACGCGATCGGCTACTGCCTTGGCGGCACGTTGCTCGCCTGCACGCTCGCATCGATGGCGGCCAAACGCGACAACCGGATCAAAAGCGCCACCTTCTTTGTCACGATGGTCGATTTCGCCGAAGCCGGCGAGCTTTCGGTTTTTATCGACGAGGAGCAGCTTTCGGCGCTGGAGGAGCGGATGAACGCACGCGGCTATCTCGAAGGCCGCGAGATGGCGACGACGTTCAACATGCTGCGCGCCAACGACCTGATCTGGTCCTTTGTCGTCAGCAACTACCTGCTCGGCAAGTCGCCGTTTCCGTTTGACCTGTTGTATTGGAACGCCGATTCGACGCGGATGCCGGCGGCAATGCAGAGCTTTTACCTGCGCAACATGTACCAGGAGAACCTTCTCGCGCGGCCAGGCGGCATCACCCTCGACGGCGTGCCGATCGACCTCGGCAAAATCAAAACGCCGGCCTTTATCCTGTCGACCCGCGAGGACCACATCGCACCCTGGCGTTCGACGTATGCCGCGACCCGGCTTTACAACGGGCCGGTCAGGTTCGTGCTGTCCGCCTCGGGCCACATCGCCGGCGTCGTCAACCCGCCGGGCAGCAAATACGGGCATTGGGAGAACGACAAGAACCCGCCGACCGCCGAGGAATGGCTGGCGTCGGCGACCCAGCACCCGGATTCGTGGTGGCCGCTGTGGCAGCGCTGGGTCGCGAAATACGCCGGCGGCGCGGCGGCGGCGCGGCAGCCGGGCGACGGCGCGCTCGAGCCGATCGAGGATGCGCCCGGCTCCTACGTCAAGGTGCGGGCGGAGGACTGACGAAGCCGGCGTGCCGCGTGGCGGGCCGGCTAGCTGAGGCCGGAGATGCCGCAAAGCAGGGCGACCGCGGCAAGGACCGCCCAGATCCCGGCCGTCAGCCACAGCCGCGGCCCGCGCAGGCGCAGCGGCGGCGGCAGCGCGGTCGCGCCCAGCGCTACCAGGAGCCCGATCACCAGCGGCAGCAAAAACGCGTTCAGCACCTGTGCCGCGATGTTGAGCCCAACCAAATCCGGAACCAGCCAGACGAGGCCGGCGGCGCCGATGACGCCGACCCCGTAGACGCCGTAAAACCAGGCCGCCTCAAACGGCCGGTCCTCGAGCGAGCGCCGGTAGCCGGCGACTTCCCCGGCTCCCCATGCGAGCGCAAGCGAGGACACGATCGCCGCCACCGACGACGCGCCAAGGACGCCGATCGCAAACACGATCCGCCCGGCCCGGTCGCCGAGGACAGGGGACAGCGCATTGCTGATCTCGCCGATGCTGGTGAGGCGGGCCGGCTTGCCCGAGGCGAGCGTAGCGGCCGCTGCGACCAGCACCGCCGCGGTCAGTAGCTGCGTCAGGACGGCCCCGACGGCGGTGTCCCAGCGGGCCGCGCGGTAGTCGTCAGGCCGCAGCTTTTTGTCGACCGTGGCGGACTGCTGGTAGAAGACCATCCACGGATTGAACGTCATCCCGATGACCGCGGCTGCGAGGAAACGGAATTCGTGGTTGCCGATCGGCAGGTCGGTCACGTCTTTCGCCACGGTCGCGAGATTGGGGCGAGCCACCCAGGCGACGACAAAAAACGCGAGCTCGAACAGGCCGACAAAAAGGGCGGTGCGCTCGACCCGCCGATACGCGCCGGTGGCGACGACGGTCAGCAACATGACCGCCGCGAGCGGCAAGGTCGCGCCGCGGGAGAGGCCGTACAGCTCTCCGACGCCGGCAATTCCGGAGAATTCGGTGACCAGCGACCCGATTGTCGCGACCGCCAGGCCGACGGTGGACGCCACCGCCCACCCGGGGCCAAACCGTTCGCCGATCAGTTCGCCGTGACCGCGCCCGGTATGGATGCCGAGCCGAACCGTCAACTCCTGGACCATGTAGAGCATCGGGATCAGCAGCAGCACCAGCGGCAACAGCCGGTAGCCCCATTCGGCCCCGGCCTGCGCCGCCGTCACGACGTTGCCGGCGTCGGTGTCGGCGAACATCACGAGGAGACCCGGCCCCCAGACGGCGAGCCGGCGCAGGACCGGCGCGCCTTTGGGGCGGCGCCCGCCGCGGTCCCTGTCTCTCCTCATCGCCAGATTTTCAGTTCTCCAAGGCGTCGCACTGCCTGCGGCATCAGCCGGATTCCTTTGTCGGCGCAGCATAGATCTGCGTATGGCTGCTTTGCGCGAAAGCAGATGCTTGGCGAATTTCGGTTGCCATCCGTCCTACCGGCACGCGACGATCGAGCCCAATAACGTCCGCACGGGAGAAACGCCATGCTCGCCTGGTTCGGCGAACTGAACGCCACGGAGCGCCGCACGATGAGCGCGTGCTTTGGCGGCTGGGCGCTCGACGCGTTCGACGTGCAGATGTACAGCTTTGTCATCCCGACGGTGATCGCGGTGTGGTCGCTGTCGCGCGGCGAGGCCGGGCTGATCGGCACGGTCACCCTGCTGATCTCGTCGTTGGGCGGATGGTTTTCGGGGACCCTGGCCGACCGCTTTGGCCGGGTACGGATGCTGCAGATCACGATCCTGTGGTATTCGATTTTTACGTTTCTCTGCGCCTTTGCCCAGAATTTCGAGCAGCTCTTTATCTTGCGTGCCCTGCACGGGTTCGGCTTTGGCGGCGAATGGGCGGCGGGCTCGGTGCTGATGGGCGAGGTGGTCCGCGACAAGTATCGCGGCCGCGCCGTCGGCTTGGTGCAGACCGGGTGGGCGGTCGGCTGGGGCATCTCGGCGCTCGTCTACACCGCGCTCTATGCGTTTCTGCCCGAGGCGATCGCCTGGCGCGTGCTGTTTGCGGTCGGCCTGGTTCCGGCGGTCTTTGTCATCTGGATCCGCCGCCATCTCGACGAGTCGGAAGTCTTCCAGCAAAAGCGCCGCGAGCATCCGGCGGTCGGCTTCGGGCATTTGTTCGCCGCCTTTCGGCGCCCGCATCTGTGGACCACGGTCAAGGTCACGGCGATGGTCGCCGGCGCGCATGGCGGCGGCTACGCGTTAGGCATCTGGATGCCGACCTATCTGCGCACGGTCCGCCATTTGTCCGCCACCAGCACCGGCGGGTTTCTGCTGGTTCAGATCCTCGGCGCGTTGGCCGGCTTTCTGCTCGGGACTTACCTGTCCGACGCGATCGGCCGCAAATCGACGTTCTTGTGGTCGACGATCGGGTCGCTGGTCTTTGTGCCGATCTTTTTGCTGGTCCCGATGAACAACGAGGCGCTGTTCTTTCTCGGCATCCCGATGAACACTCTGTTGCTGATGAAATTCCC